>JBEAUV010000160.1:0-6642 GCA_041161265.1 Bacteroidota bacterium
AGATTATTTAGGAAAACACTAGAATTAAAATTCAAGAGTAGTATCTTAACCGTTCAGTTATAAACTGAACGGTTTTTTTATTTATGAAGAAGAGGCACTTAATTCATATTTATTTCATCTTATACTCACTTACGGGGTTTTCGCAATTGAATACACTTCAAGTGCGTTTTCTTTATTGTTCAAAGCTTAAGCCTGAGCACAAAAAAAGAACAAAAAATATGGTTCGGTGGAATGTTTGAGGCCATGTTGGAATAAGATACAACGCCGCATGCTATTTGATTTTTTTTATGAAGACAACGTCCACATCTTTCAGTATAAACAAAATAAAAAGGGTAAATACAATTTTCAATCAATAGATGAATTCAACCTTATAATGGATAAAGATGTTGATAGTGAAAAACACTCGTTATTCATATCCTATAGCGCACGATAAACGCATACAATTTGATTCAATTTGTAAAAGCTTTATCAACCAAACACCTTATGATTATGCTTTTTTCGGTTATCGTTGTGGTTCATCAACTTATGAGCTTTTTGTTTAATTGGGAATTGTAGACACTATAAATTCTTTGAAACCTGGAGAATGATATTCTACCCGAAAATTGTAGTAGAAAATTAATTCACCAAGCGAAGGAACATCAATGATTACGTGAAAAACACAAAGGAACGCATAAACGTCTTTAGAAAAAAGATTAATTAAACAATTCCCCCGGTTTCTAGATAATCTAAATCCTTCCCAAATGTCTCTTTCAATCGACTAATACTATATAATGCTATCAACAGAAATACGACACCAACTATAAAAGCTGAAACTCCATCATTCAAATTAAACGAAACCAACATTCCAAAAGACAAAGTGATTAAACTCACTGAACCTCTTACAAAATTTGGAATTGTATTAGCTGCTGTAGATCTGATATTCGTCCCAAATTGTTCTGCAGCTATCGTAACAAATATCGCCCAATATCCTGTTCCTGTTCCTAATAAAAAGCACATCAAGTAATAAGTGCTTAACGAAATATCTTTCAATACAAATAAGAAGATAATTGTCAAAACGAATGTGAAAATCAAATAAAGATAAACGACTATTTTTCTGCTTTTTAAAATTTGACTTAAGATTCCAGAAAGTAAATCTCCAAATGATAAACCAATGTAGGCATACATCACAGCTTTTCCATTTACAACATTATCAACTCCTAGCCAAGGTCCAAAGTTGTCTTTCGAGTTCATAATCAGTAATCCAATCACAAACCAAATAGGAATTCCAATGAAGATACAATGAAGGTATTTAACCAAGTTTTTCTTATTCTTAAAAATCAATTTTAAATCACCTTTTTTCACATCTTCATCGTGCTTCACGTTTTTAAAAAAGTCAGATTCTATTGTGCCAACACGCAGTAACAGCAAAATCAATCCCATAATTCCACCAATAATATAAGCTACTTGCCAATTGGCGAATTGAATTCCAATCGAATTGAAAAAGAAATTACCAATAACTTCACCTTTTGACCCAACAAGTGATGCGACAACAGCTCCTAGTGCACCAAATGTTACAATTATCATCGTTCCATAACCTCTTTTTTCTTTTGACATCATTTCTGACACTAATGTAATTCCAGCTCCCAACTCACCCGCTAAACCAATTCCTGCAATTATTCGAATCACAGCATATGTGGAGACATCCGTCACAAAAGCATTGGAAATATTGGCAATTGAATACAGTAAAATCGAACCAAAAAGTACTTTTAATCTGCCTTTTTTATCTCCTAATATCCCCCACAATAATCCCCCGAATAGCATTCCCAACATTTGCATATTAAAAAGGAATTTCCCTGTTGTTGCTATTACATCATCAGAAGCTAAGGGCATTATTTGTTTTAAACTTTCCCCTTTCACAACACCAAATAATACGAGATCATATATGTCAACAAAATAACCCAATGCTGCTACAACTAATATCAATGCAATCTGAAAATTCTTCTTTTTTAATGTGTTTTTTTCCATTGAACGAAAATAACATTTTCACCTGAATTGTACTTCGTAATTCGAGAATTGTCAATTCGTTATTCAGAATTCATTTTTTTTACCACAAAGCGATGCAATGAGCTCTCCGAAGTAACAATAGGGCACAAAGAATAATTCATAATTCATAATTCATAACTTGTAATTCATAAATTGTAATTAGCAACTTAAAATTGAATATCCTATCTTCGTACCTGTGAATTCAGACGAAATATACATGCAACGTTGCATAGAACTAGCACGATTGGGACAAGGGCTTGTTGCTCCTAATCCTATGGTTGGTGCCGTAATTGTGTGCGACAACAAAATTATTGGTGAAGGGTTTCATAAATGTTTTGGAGAAGCGCATGCCGAAGTAAATGCAATAAATACTGTTCAAGACAAATCACTTCTGAAAAATTCAACACTATATGTTTCTTTAGAACCGTGTTCTCATATTGGAAAAACTCCGCCTTGTTCAGATTTAATAATTGAAATGGGAATTCCAAAAGTGATAATTGGTTGTAATGACAGTCATTCAAAGGTGAGTGGTAAAGGAATTGACAAACTTCAAAAAGCTGGGATCGAGGTCCTAATTGGAATTCTCGAAAAAGAATGCAGAGAATTGAATAAGCGATTTTTTACCTTTCATGAACGACAACGACCGTATGTTATTCTAAAGTGGGCGCAGACAAAGGATGGATATTTAGATAAGATTCGTGATTCAGATGAGCAAGGTGTCAATTGGATTTCTGCTCCTGAAACAAAAGCACTCGTTCACAAATGGCGTTCTGAAGAACAAAGTATTTTAGTAGGAAGAAAAACCGTTCAAAACGATAATCCGTCACTAACAGTGCGTGAATTTAGTGGTGTGAATCCTACTCGAATTATTATTGATAGTCAATTACAACTATCCCAAGATCTCAATATTTTTTCAGATGATGCTCCAACAATCATTTTCAATCGTTCTAGAAATGAAGTAAAAGGAATGATTGAGTGGATTAAAATTAGTGAAACGAATACAGAATTAATTCTAGAGGAATTATACAAAAGGAATATCCTTTCAGTTTTTGTTGAAGGAGGAAGTAGAACTTTACAGTATTTTATTTTTGGCAATGTTTGGGATGAAGCACGGGTTATAGTAGGAAATACAATTTTCGGTGAAGGAACAAAAGCACCAACAATAAATAAAGTACCTGCATTCAGTTACCCATTTTCAACAGACACAGTTTATCATTATTTCAGAAAATGATTCCATTAATAATTTCCATACTTAGTTCGAGTTTGATTTTCATCATCTTCAAACTCTTCCCTAAATACAAAATAGACACGTTTCAAGCAATCGTTTTCAATTATTTTACTGCTTTTACCTGTGGTGTATTATTGTTTGGGAAAGAATGGAATGCTGCAGCTTTAAATTCAGGAAATTGGCCATGGTTTGCTATATTATGTGCATTCTTATTTATCTCATTATTTATATTGATGGGAATAAGTTCTCAGAAAAATGGTGTAGCTCTCACATCAATTGCCGTAAAAATGAGCATGGCAATATCCATGATGTTCATGATTGTATTATACCGTGAATCTCTTTCAATTTTGAAAATAGCAGGAATTGTCTTTGCTTTTTTAGGTGTGTTCCTTGTCACCTTTTCTAAGTCCACAGAAAACAAAACTAAAGCATCTTTGTGGATGTTATTAATCCTATTTATCGGAAGTGGATTTTTAGATTTCGTATTGAATTATGTCCAGAAATATGAATTAAACATCTTAACACCTTCCTTGTTTTCTGCCTTCGGATTTGGATTAGCAGGATGCATTGGTTTGGTAGTTTTAATCTATCGGATTTATACGAAACAAACAGTGTTTTCTTCTCGGAATATTATCGCAGGAATAATCTTGGGTATTCCTAATTACTTTTCTATTTACCTATTAATCGTTTCCTACAAATCAACTGGATGGAATGATTCAACTGTCCTAGCAATAATGAACGTTTCGGTTGTTATGATTGCTGCCTTAGTCGGATTTATTGCTTTTAAAGAAAACATTACTGCCAGCAAAATATTCGGTTTAATTGCAGCAATAACTGCGATTTTACTCTTGTATTTCGCGAATCTCAACTGAATTTAATAAACAATAAAACACATGAAAATTCACCCACTGAATACTGGAAATTTCAAATTAGATGGAGGAGCTATGTTTGGGGTCGTTCCGAAATCTATGTGGCAAAAAACGAATCCAGCAGACGCAAATAACATGTGTGACTGGTCGATGCGCTCCATGTTAATAGAAGATGGTAATAAGCTTATTTTAATTGATGCTGGAATTGGAGACAAGCAATCTGAAAAGTTTTTTTCGCATTATTACATGCATGGAAATGATAGTTTAATGGGGAATTTAAAATCTCTCGGGTTTTCTCCAAATGACATTACGGATGTTTTTTTAACGCATCTTCATTTTGATCATTGCGGCGGTGCAATTCAATGGAATAAAGATAGAACAGGATTTGAGCCCGTCTTTAAAAACGCAATTTATTGGAGCACAGAAAATCATTGGAAATGGGCTACGGAACCAAATCCTAGAGAAAAAGCATCCTTCCTAAGTGAAAACATTTTACCACTTCAAGAAAGTGGACAGTTGAAATTTATTGAGAGAACTGCAGATTTTACTAAAAATGTATTTGAAAACTTTGATGTTTTGTTTGTTGACGGTCATACCGAAAGCATGATGATTCCGCATATTCATTATCAAGGTAAAACAATCGTTTTTATGGCGGATCTTTTACCTAGTGCCGGGCATATTCCTTTACCTTTTGTGATGGGATATGATACACGACCTTTAATCACAATGACTGAAAAAGAGAAGTTTTTAAACAATGCTGTAACCAATAATTTTGTATTGTTCCTGGAGCATGACAGTGTTAATGAATGTTGCTCACTTCAATTGACGGATAAAGGTGTGAGATTAGACGAAACTTTTCGATTTGATGAAATGTTTAAATCTTAAAAGGCAATTTATTACATTAGTATAAATTAATAGGCATGGACAAGTATCTCGTAGAAATTCTTAAAGCTTTTAATACCATTATAATTCCTGGTTTAGGCGCACTTAATTTGACGAATCCAGAAACAGGAGAATGTTTGTTTATGCCTTATTTGAAATATGATGATAGCAAATTATCTCAATACATTTCGGAAACAGAAGGAATGTCGGATAACGATGCTAAAAATTTAATTGCGAAATATGTCCGTGAAATTGAAGCGAAATTAAATACTGGTGAATCTTATGATATGTACCAATTTGGATCATTCGTAAAAAACGCAAGCGGTGATATCGAATTCAACTCTTGGAACAAAGAAACTATTGAAGAAATACCTATTACCGAAACAACCCTCGAAAAAGAAGTAATTCAAGTTGAAACAATTAGTGTGGAACAAGTTGCAACAACAGAAAGTGTTTCTGAAGAAACTCCAATTGAAATAATTCCAGAAAAAATTAAAAAACCAAGGACTACTAAGGCAAAAGTTCAAGCAATTGAAGTATTAAAAGTTGACGAAGCAAAACCCTCTTCAGATAGTATAATTGAAAAAGAAGAGATCATATTTGATGAGGAAATCATTCTTGTTAATGAAGATGAAATCCAAACTGAAGACCTTTCCGAAAAAGCGGATGAACCAATCGTTCTTGAAAATGTTTCTACTACTGAATACTCTTCTGAACCTGAAACACAAAAGAAATCAAGTTATTCCGAAGAAGATCAATGGGCAGATGATTTGGATGTCCCTCCATTAAATGTAAAAATTGAACGTCCCAAAAAACCAATTATCGAAAAAACAATCAAGGACAAAAAACGAAGAAAACCTGCTTTCTATTTCTTATTAGTCGTTGGTGTTTTATTGGTTGGAGGAACATTGACTTTCGGTTTATTCTATAATAGTTTAGAAAAATTCTTGCCTTTCATGGCGAAGGAAATGAGTGTTCAAGAGAAAAATAATAGTTCAACAAAGGATTCAGAAGTCCATAAATCTTCTCCAGAAGAAGTTTCAAAAAAGACTGAAGAGGAAAATCTGAATAAAGAAAATAATACTGAAACGGAAGAGAATGTTGACTCGGAAGTTGATGAAGTAATACCAGTTCAAGTAACTGACAATTCAAAATCATACCACATTATTGGTGGAGCATTTACTGATAAATCAAATGCTGATAGATACCAAAATCGATTAGTTTCAGAAGGTAATCAATCAACAATAATTGGGCAATTTGACAGTTTATATATTGTAAGTATTGCATCATATAGTTCTAAAGAAGAAGCCAACAATGAACTTTCAAAAGCACGTAGTATTTCATCGAATGCTTGGATTTTCAAATGGCCTTAAATCATTTTAACCAAGTCTACTAATCGATTAGAATAACCTGCTTCGTTGTCATACCATCCAACAATTTTTATCATGTTGTTTACAACACTAGTTAATTCTGCATCAAACAAACAACTATTTGGATTCCCAATAACATCAACAGAAACAATCGGGTCTTCCGTGTAAGCCAAAATACCTTTTAAATAGGTTTCAGACGCAGTTTTCATCGCGGCATTTATAACCTCAATTGTCGGTGGATTTTTAACTACAAGTGTTAAATCTGTAAATG
>JBEAUV010000161.1:0-6638 GCA_041161265.1 Bacteroidota bacterium
ACCCCAATTAAAGATAATGACCGTTATGTTATTGCGATGGTATCTTCGATTCAAGTAAAAGGAGTTCCGACCTTCTTAGATGTTGAAAATATTATGAAACGGGATTTAATTGAGGAGAAAAAAGCAGCGCTTTTAACAACACAAATGTTAGAAGATAAATCATTAAAAGCATTAGCGAAAAGGACTAAAAAAGAGATGATAAAAACGGAAATATCTTTTGAATATCCTATTATTACTGGAGCGGGTTACGAGCCTGAAATTATTGGAATATTGTTCTCTGGTATGAAAAAAGGTCAATTGACGAAACCGTTAAAAGGTAAAATAGGTATTTATGTTGTGCAAATAGAAAAGTCTATTAAAATTGATGCTTCAGCCAATAAGAAAGATGAAATGTTGGCGCAATATGATATTGACAGTCAATTATTAGAAGCAATGAAGAAAAAAGCAGAAATAATTGATAACAGAAGATTCTTAAAAGCAGGAATTAGGAGATAAAATATTCATGCGTTATAAAAAAGTGCCAAGCGTTCCGTATTCAAGATGCCAATAGAACTCCCGAAGAAAGAGCAATTCACGAAAAGAAGGTGAAGAAGTGCTTAAAGGCTGCGAAAGCCAAAGCCAAATAAACTTTTTGTATATTATCTTGTTTCAATCACATACTTTTGATCTAGTGAAATCAATCATTACATATTGTTTATTGCTGAGCTTCTTTGTGTTGCTGACTCCTCGCGATGTTTGGCATGAGTGTGAACATCATGCTATAGAGCATCATGATATGGGTGATCACCATTCATCAACTGAACGAATTTTTTCACCTTCTAACGAATAGGCTAATTCAACCGTTTTTTTAAAAGCTTCTTGAACCTCTTGCAAATGTGTTAATTCCTTTAATTCAAAAATGTGTTTTCTAAAATAGGGAAACATGTATCATAAACGAAACTAATTGAAGTTGTTGTTCCTTCAATATCTGTAAGAATATTTTTTACGTTTTTGATTTGTATGTTGTAACGATAAACATCAAAAAGTATTTGCTTCATCTTATATGGTATAAAAATTGCTAATGCGATGTAACATAAAATGACTTTGATGGTCAAACTTAAAATAAAGACTTATGAAAAAAGCATTACTATTTTTTACTTTCGGTTTAATAAGTTTATTTTCTTTTACTCAAAAAGGTCAAATTGGAGCTTTTATTCCAATTGACAACCCAATTAAAAGTATAATGCCCAACATGAATACCAACGTTGGTTTTGGTATTCAAGGGTCTTATAGTCCTTTTTATGGTGCTCCTTTTTACATTGAATTAAAAGGTAGTTGGGGAAGTTATTCTAATGAAAATTTGGAGCAAACATATTTTTTTTCTGATACTAGCCAAACAACCACCAACGTTTATTACAAAAGTTCCATGAGAAAGTATTTGTTAGGTACAAAATTTATGGTTGGAAATGACTTCCGAATGGTAAGAGGATTTATTACACCACAAATTGGTTTGGCAAAATACAGAACGAATATCGTGATAACTGATCCTTCAGATGTGGATGATTGTAAACCATTGGATAGAAAAACTACACAGAAGGATATCGGTTTTGTATATGGAGGTGAAATGGGAGTAGAAATTTCACTTGATAGATTAATCAAAAATGAAGAAGAAAATAAACATAAATTGGTGGTTTCTGGAAGTTTTTTAAATGGTTTTAATCACTTTGACTATGTGAATGTTAGGTATATGAAAGATGAAATTCATGGAACATACGTTACACATGCGGACGCAGATATAAACTCTACTTTCATTAATCTATCAACCAATGAAATTCATGAGCATAAAATTGGTGAGTTGTATCACACTTCTTTGATGAACTGGGGAATAAATATTGGGTACGTTTATAATTTCTAGATTACTTTAGACGGGCATTTTAAAATCCGAAAAATTCAGTTCAAGTTTTGAATCTGTATAATTTGGTATCCATCCAGTCATATCAATAAAAATTCGAATTGCTTTTACAAAAGGATTCTTTTCTCCAGCATCAAACCAATGTTTTGTTCCAGCAGGAACTGAAATTAAATCTCCTTTTTCACATAAAAGATTGAATACTGGTTCTGTTTCTAGATTAAACCAAAATATTCCTTTTCCATCCACAAAAAAGCGAATTTCATCTTCGGAATGTGTGTGCTCTGCTAAAAACTTTGCGCGAATCGCTTCGTAGTTTTCTGTTAATTTATTGATTGAAATTACATCTGCAGTTACATAACCACCATTTTCCATGAAAGGTTTTAAATCTTTGGAATAAGCTTCTATAATTTCTTCTTGACTTGCGGTATCATCGAATACGATAGAACATTCCCATTGGTCAAAGAAAATTCCACGTTTATTGAAGAATTCACGAATCTCTTTTGGATTTCGTATTTCAATGTTTTGTTCAGGAATTGAAAGTATCGCCATTTTCTTTTTAGTTACAAGTTGCTAATTACAAGTTATGAGTTATGAGTTATGAGTTATGAGTTATGAGTTATGAGTTATGAGTTATTTTTAACCTTAGAGCCCTTTATGCTTTTGAGGTTAAAAATTACTTACACCTATGTGATCTATGTTTCTATGTGTTTTCAATTGAATTACAAATCACGAATTCTTGCGAGCCATCCATTCACATTGACACAAATACTCCAAAGTTTCAAGATGTCGTTTTGCTTCGAATAAGGTTCTTCCCCAAGCATATGTTCCATGTTTACGCATTAAAAAAGTATGATTCTGAATCTTAGATTTGTTTTGAAAAAGTGTTTTTGCAAATGCAGTAATATCTTGTGTGTTATCAAAAATTGGAATTTCAATCGTATTATCATGTGTTGTTTGCCCTTCAAATCCTTTTTGAATTTCGTAATCACTAACAATTAATTTATCTGCCAAATGAGATGAGATCAAAACAGGATAAACGGAATGACTATGCAAAATAACAGTTGTTTCAGGAAATAATTCATAAATAGCACAATGAATTAATGTTTCAGCTGAAGGTTTTAATCCTTCGAATTCACCACAAGCTATGCCTTCTTTTGTAATTGTAATAAAGTCATTAGAATCAAATTGGGATTTATCAATTCCAGATTTTGAAACCCAAATAGTTCCCAATTCATCCTTAAGTGAATAATTTGTTGAAGTAGCTGGCGACCACCCTTTGGAATTATAATGGCGAATTGTTTCTGCTAGTTCTATTTTGAGTTGAGAAGATGACATTTGTTTTAACCGTTTTGAATTAATTTTTGGGAAGCCAAATTGTAAACGTAGTTCCTTTTCCGACTTGACTTTTAACGTCAATTGTTCCACCGTGTTCTTGAATGATTAATCGCACATAATACAATCCTAATCCGAAGCCTTTGACATTGTGCAAATTACCTGTCGGGATACGGTAGAATTTATCAAAAATCATTTTGAGTTCTTCCCGTTTCATCCCAATTCCGTTATCAGTAAATTCAATGACAATCCCTTTTTTATCAGTTCGTGTGCTGACTTTAATTTCAGGAATTGTCTCGCAGTATTTAACGGCATTGTCTAAGAGGTTGTAAATAACATTTGTGATATGAACGGGATCAGCATTTATTTCTCCTGATTCTGCTTTTAGATTCAATTCGACTTTAACGCCTTGTTCTGATTGATTGAAATTGACATTTTCTTGAGCTTCTTCTAATAACTCATGAATATCCATAAGTTCTTTAGTTAAAACTAAATGTTCTTTATCCAGTTTTGCAACATTTAAAACCCGTTCAACTTGAGTTTCTAAACGTTTGTTTTCTTTGTGGATAATTCCAGCATAGCGTTTTAATTTTTCTTCATCATTTGAAAAATCATTGCGTAACAACATTTCACTTGAAAGCGCAATTGTGGCAATTGGTGTTTTTAATTCATGCGTCATATTATTAATGAAATCTGTTTTAATTTCAGAAAGTCTTTTTTGACGGAGAATGACGGTCAATGTATAACCAAAGAATACGAGTACAAGCAAAACAATAATGGAAACATAAATCCATGGTGAAATTAGCGGAGTAGTATCACTGATGGATTTAGAAATCACATTCGGAAAATATACTGTAAAGTAGTGGCCATCCTTTTTCCAGCTCAATTTGGCAGAAGTGATTCCTGTTAAAGTATCCGAAACCGGAGCGTAAAGAGAATCTTTCGTAAATTTTATGAGGTTCCCAAAAACAATTGAATCTGTAAAACAGTCATAAATACCGTATTGAAAATCCTGGTGAATATTTTGGTTGTAAAATTCTTTCTTTAAAAGTGTTTCAAGATAATAAGGGTGCAGCTCCTCATTAATATCAACTGTAAAATAATTCGTTCTAACTTGCTTTACAGCACCATATAAATCTGAGCTATCAGCGGCTTGTGTGGATATTTCTTCCAATAAATTTCTTAAGGCAATATGCGCTTGTTCTGAAAACTGTTTAAGATTTAAACTATCTTCTTTTTCTTGAATAGCAATATTGGTTTGTTGAATTGCAATTGTTTTACGCATCCAAACCATTTGAACCACAAGAATACTGACCAAGGAAATAATTCCTAGTATTACGACAGCATTGATACTCTTACGATTCATAAAATTGTTTAGTAAGTTGCCATAGTTGGATCAATCTCTTTTGCCCACGCAAGGATTCCACCTGTCAAATTATACAAATTTTCAAAGCCATAATTTTCTTCTAGATAAGCTATAGCATTTCCACTTCTTGCGCCAGAACGACAATGAATAATCACTTTTCCTTCCTTATTAATACGATTGATGTTGTTTGGAATTTCAGCAAGAGGAATAAGCATAGCATTTAATGTACAAATGTCATTTTCATGAGGTTCTCGAACATCTATTAATTGAAAATCTTCGTTATTGTCAATCATTTGTTTTAATTCCGATACAGTTACTGATTTCATAGTATAAAATTGAATTTCAAAGTTAAGGTATTTTCGTTAATTATTTGGCACAAAAAAACTCATCTGAATCGATGAGTTTTTTTGATTTAGTTTTATAAATAGTCATCAAAATCCTTGAACACCATTTACAGTAGTATATTTCAAAATATTCTTTTTATCAGGGTGAATTCTAGCAAAAGCGGATTGCACTGCTAACGTTCCCTCATGGAATCCACACAAAATCAATTTCAACTTATTTTCATAGGTATTTACATCTCCAATAGCATAAATTCCAGGGATATTCGTGGAATAATCTAACGTGTTTACTTTTATGGCATTTTTATCAATCTCCAGTCCCCAATCAGCAATAGGCCCCAAACTTGGTTTCAATCCAAATAATGGAATTAAATGATCTGTTTCACGAATAATTTCTCCGTCCTTTTGATGTGTTATAACAACACTTTCTAATTTATCACCACCATTAATCCCAGTGACTTCTGCCTCTGTAACTAAAATGATTTTTCCAGATTCAGCCATATCTATTACTTTTTGAACGGAATCTAAATGACCTCTAAAAGAACTACTTCTATGAACTAAAACTACTTCTTTCGCTATATTTTTTTCTGCAAGGAAAATGGACCAGTCTAATGCTGAATCTCCTCCTCCAGCAATGACAACTCTTTTACCTCTATAAAATTCTGGGTCTTTGATGATGTATTCAACGCCCTTATCTTCATATTTGTCAATCGATTCAATAGGCGGTTTTCTCGGTTCAAAAACACCTAATCCACCTGCAATCATTACAATTGGTGCTTCATGCTTTGTGCCTTTTACTGTCGTAACAATGAATTTATCATCAGCAGTTTTATCAATCGTCATTGCCGCTTCACCTAATGTAAAACCTGGTTTAAATGGCGCTGCTTGTTCCATTAAATTGTCAATCAATTCACCAGCCAATACACTTGGAAATCCAGGAATATCATAAATTGGTTTTTTTGGATAAATTTCCGAACATTGACCACCAGGAAGCGGAAGTGAGTCAATTAAATGACATTTTAATTTCAATAAACCTGCCTCAAAAACGGTAAACAAACCAACAGGTCCTGCACCAATAATTATAATATCTGTTTGTATCATCTTGTATTCTGAAAATTTTACGCAAAGTTAAAATAAGATTAGTAACAATCAATTTATCCTATTGTTTAAAGGGAGAACTAAATGTATTTTTTTGCGAATTCCCAAAGAACAACTCCCGCGCAAACAGATACATTTAAACTGTGTTTTGTCCCAAATTGAGGAATTTCAATAATGTAGTTCGAAGAATCGATAACTTTTTGATCAACACCATTTACTTCGTTTCCGAAGACAAGTGCAAATTTTGTATCTGCAAGTGCATGAATTTCATTCAATAAAGTAGTTTTCTCCGTTTGTTCGATGCTACATATTGATGTCCCCGTTGCTTTTAATTCAGTAATTAGTTCGTCAATTGATTGTCTATATTCCCATTCGATTGTTTCTGTGGCTCCCAAAGCAGTTTTATGAATATCGCGATGCGGAGGTTGTGCTGTAATGCCGCATAAATAAATCTTTTCAACATTGAAAGCATCTGCAGTTCTAAAGAAGGAACCAATGTTATTTAAACTTCGGATATCATTTAGTATAACGATAATTGGGAATTTCTTTTGAAGCTTAAAATCTTCCTCAGATACACGATCGAGTTCCCATAATTTAAGTTTTTTATTCA
>JBEAUV010000162.1:0-6612 GCA_041161265.1 Bacteroidota bacterium
AACATCCAAGCATCCACGAAATCTTGGAAATGAATCCAAAAATGAATTTTTTCGATGCTGTGAAAAACAAGAATGTATTTTGTTATTCAAAAAACATGAATTACTATTGGGAGATGAGTGCAATTCAACCTCATCATGTACTTTCTGATATTATTCAATTGTTACATCCTGATGTCAAGCTTCAAAAAAAGCTCTATTTTTATCAAAACATTTGTCAATGATTACAAAGAAACGGAACCTGTTTCTCTATTTCGTGCTCTTTTTGATATTGATATTATCAATTGTCGGACATCTTTTTTCAGGACAAATTGATATCTCCTTCTCGGATTATTGCGATTCCATTTTTCACTTTGATCCTGAAAACACCAATCAATTGATAGCAAGAGAATTTAGAATTCCACGTCTTTCAATGGCAATTATAGCAGGTGCGGGACTTTCCATTTCTGGAATGTTGATGCAAACATTGTTTAACAATCCTTTGGCTGGACCATACGTCCTTGGGATTAATTCAGGTTCAAGTCTTTTTGTTGCGTTCACAATGATGACAGGACTTTCCTTTTTTCAAAGTGATTTTGGCATCATTACAAGTGCATTAATTGGTGCTTTGGTCTTTGGATTTATCATTTTAGGCTTTTCGTTATTTGTTAAATCTCATATTTCATTGTTATTAATTGGATTGATGCTCGGAAGCTTTACGGGAGCAATCATTTCCGTTTTGCAAACATTTAGCAGTGCCCAAGAATTAAAATCCTTTACCATATGGACAATGGGTTCATTACAGCATGTTCAGTTGAGTCAACTTCCTGTTATTTCGATCATTTTTATTCTTGGAATTGGATTGAGTTTATTTTTAATCAAACCGCTAAATGTTCTGGTATTAGGCGAGAAATCGAGTGAAATTTTAGGGATTCATATCAAAACCATTCGGATTACTGCTATTAGCATCACAGCAATATTTGCTGGAATAATTACCGCTTTTTGTGGACCAATTGCATTTGTTGGATTAGCTGTTCCAAATATTGTTAGAACTGTCTTTAAAACACAATCACATGGTAAGTTAATCATTGGAAACTTATTGATTGGTGCTACTTTTTTAGTTATTTCAGATGCAATTATTCAATATTTGGAACAATGGATTCAATTACCAATTAATGCATTTACTTCAATCATTGGAGCACCATTACTCATTCTCATCGTTTTAAAAAGATTAAAATGATAGCATTTAGAAACTGTGAAATAGGTTATCATTCTGTATTAGTTCGAATTCCCGATTTGAACTTATCAGCTGGAAATATTTATGCCTTAATTGGATCAAACGGTTCTGGGAAATCAACTTTATTGAATACAATCATCAATAAAAAATCATTGTTAGGTGGACAATTATTCATTGATTCTAAAAACCACACTACTTTTTCTGCCAAAGATCTTGCTCAAAAAATCTCTTATGTCGAATCAAAATTTGACGGAGTTGAATACTTAACAGTTGAAGAATACATTAGTTTAGGAAGAACGCCCTATACAGATGCTTTTGGTCGTTTAGGAGAAGAAGACAATCGGGCAATTTCTAAAGCGATTGAAATATTAAATCTCGAATCTTTTAAAGATAAATTCACTGTGAATTTGAGTGATGGAGAAAGACAACTCGTTGCAATTGCAAGAGCTTTAGCTCAAACAACACCAATTATAATATTAGATGAACCAACGGCATTTCTTGATTATGGGAATAGAATTAAATTGGTACAAACTTTATATAAAATTGCCTTAGAAGAAAATAAATGCATTGTATTTTCTTCCCACGACATTGATTTGTGTATAGATTCTAAAATTAAAATGCTCATTGTCAATCAACAAAATAAAACGTTGGAATTATGTACTTCTGATGTTTCTAAAGTGGAAGTGTTGAGGTTAGGTTTTTCGTTGTAACACTAATTCCGAATAACCTAACTCCTCTACCCCGCCCAGCCTTCTCTATCCAAACTTCTAAACTGTATGGCTTCTGCTAAATGATTTGATTCGATACTCTCTGAATTTTCAATATCGGCAATTGTGCGTGCAACTTTCAAAATGCGATCATACGCCCTTGCTGACAACCCCATTCTATCCATCGCTGTTTTCAAAATTGTTCTTCCCGATTCATCAATTTTACAAAAACTATCTAGATCATTTTGGGTCATTTGCGCATTACAATGCATTCCTGTTCTTTCATTGAATCTCTTTTGCTGAATTCCTCTTGTGACCTCCACCCTTTTTCGAATTTCCTTACTTCCTTCAATTGGAACATCAGTTGTAAGTTCATCAAATGAAACGGGCGTAACTTCAACATGTAAATCAATTCTATCTAAAAGAGGTCCTGAAATTTTATTCAAATAACGCTGAACTATTCCGGGTCCGCAGACGCATTGTTTATCCGGATGATTATAATATCCACATGGACATGGATTCATTGCGGCTACGAGCATAAAACCAGCAGGATAATCCACGGAGAATTTTGCTCTTGAGATTGTCACACAGCGATCTTCTAGTGGTTGGCGCATAACTTCAAGAACTGTTCGTTTATATTCCGGTAATTCATCTAAAAACAAAACGCCATTGTGAGCAAGGGAAATTTCACCAGGTTGCGGATAACCGCCCCCGCCGACAAGTGCGACATCAGAAATAGTGTGATGAGGCTTTCGAAAAGGACGTTGGGTAATCAAACCCTTTTCACCTTTAATTTTACCAGCAACACTGTGAATTTTTGTTGTTTCCAATGCTTCAAGACTCATCGGTGGTAAAATGGTAGAAAGTCGTTTAGCAAGCATTGATTTTCCTGCTCCCGGAGGTCCGATCAGAATAACATTGTGTCCGCCAGCTGCTGCAATTTCAAAAGCGCGTTTGATATTCATTTGACCCTTTACATCTTTGAAATCAACTTCAAGTTCTTCCACCATGCGTTCAAATTCTGCCACAATATTTACAACTGACGGCTTTATTGTTTCTTCTCCATTTAGAAATTTTACTACTTCCATTAAGTTGTTTACACCCAAAACATCTAATCCAGCAACAACTGCTGCTTCATTGGCATTTTCCATTGGAACTATTATTCCTTTGTATCCCTCTTTTTTAGCTTGTAGAGCGATTGGCAATATTCCTTTCAATGGATTCAGATTTCCATCTAATGAAAGTTCTCCGATTAAAATATATTCAGCCAATTTATCAGTTACTACTTGTTCACTTACTGCTAAAATTCCAATAGCAATAGGTAAATCAAATACAGAACCCTCTTTTCGAATATCAGCTGGTGCCATATTCACAGTAATTTCTTTTCCGGGAAATTTAAGGTCGTTGTTTTTGAATGCCGCTTTTATTCTTTGCTGACTTTCTTTTACGGCACTATCGGGTAAACCGACGAGAAAAAAATTTACGCCGATTCCGAGATTCACTTCAATTGTAATGGTTGTTGCATCAATTCCGAAAACGGTGCTACTGTAGGTTTTTACTAACATAAATGGTTATAATCTGGGTTAACATTTATATTAAGATAGTGAAATAGTTGAGTTGTTTGCAAGTATTTTCAGGAAAACTTTACCCCAATTGAACTGAAAATTGAAAGTATAGAACTGTTAGTTTATTGTTGAAATTTTAGGAGAGACTTAATGACTTTTTCAATTGATTAGCTTATCATTTAGCTATTTTATAAGTGGTTGTATTAGAAATTAATGCAAACAAAAAAACCGATATTCTTAAGAACATCGGTTTTAATATTTTTGTAAAACGCTGGAAATTAACGCTTGTGCATTGGCTCTGAAGACACAGTTAGACTTTTTCTTCCTTTACGACGACGTGCCGCTAAAACTCTACGACCGTTTTTAGTTGCCATACGACTTCTAAAACCGTGCTTGTTTCTTCTCTTTCTAACTGATGGTTGAAACGTTCTTTTCATGATATATTACTTAATTCTGTTGTCAAAAATTCGGATTGCAAAGATAGCGTAATTTTCAAAAAAACAAACTCTTTCAAATAAAAAAACTAAAAAAGAATCAAAACCCGTTTTTGAGGGTTATTTTTGTAGTCTAAAAATTACACAATATAATGCTCAGACCAAACAAAGATAAATCAAAAAAAGTCAAACTTACAAAAGAAAGTATTCAAAAAGCAAAAGGCATTTTCACCTACTTGAAGCCTTATCGTGGGGCGTATTTAATTGGTTGGTTTTTCTTGATTTTATCAACCTCAGCTGGATTACTTTTCCCTTTTTTAATGGGTCAATTATTAGGTGGTGGCTCAACAACTGCAACACCAACTTCAGCAGCCGAATCAGTTCAATTGATCAACTTAAAAAATATCAATACAGTTGCGATTGTACTTTTTATACTTTTCGGTGCACAATCTGTATTCTCTTATTTTAGAGTTGTAATTTTTACTAATGTCACTGAGAATGCATTACGTGACATCAGAAAATCAGCATTTAATAAGTTGATTTTTATGCCTATGGACTTTTTTAATCAGAATAAAGTAGGTGAACTAACAAGTCGAATTTCATCTGATATAACACAACTTCAAGATACTTTAAAAACCACTGTAGCAGAATTCTTTCGACAAGTGGTGATTATCGCTGGTGGTATTGTCTTTCTTTTATTCTTATCATGGAAGTTAGCGTTAATAATGCTGGCTACCGTTCCTGTGATGGCGATTATTGCAGTATTCTTTGGTCGATTTATTCGTAAACTTTCTAAAAAAGCTCAAGATCAAGCAGCTGAATCCAATTCAATTATTGAAGAATCATTAATGGGAATCGCAAATGTAAAATCATTTACAAACGAAAATTTCATCCTTGGAAAATACGGAAAGGCAATTGAAGAAATTCGAGCGTTGAACATTAAAAGTGGTGTTTGGAGAGGATTATTTATCTCCTTTATTATCTTTTGTTTGTTTGGCGCAATTGTATTTATCGTTTGGCAAGGATTATTAATGACCCAAGGTCCAAATCCAGAATTATCTTCACAATCCTTTTTTGCTTTCGTCATGTACACCATTATGATGGGTGCATCAATTGGTTCTATTCCAGAGCTATATGCTAGTATTCAAAAATCCATTGGTGCTACAGAGAATTTAATGGATATCATTAATAATCCAAGTGAAAAACAACTCTTAAAAGGAGCATTAAAACCGGCTATTTCGGGTACTGTTGAATTTCAAGAAGCTGGTTTTTCTTACCCTCAACGTGCTGATATTTCTGTTTTAAACGGAATTTCATTTGCCGCTAAATCAAACGAAACGATTGCTCTTGTTGGGTCATCCGGATCTGGTAAATCAACCATTTCTTCTCTTTTAATGAACTATTACACACTCAATTCAGGGAAAATTCTTTTTGACGGGGTAGATATTCAAGAAATTGATGTCGAATACTTAAGAAGTCAGATGGCCATGGTGCCACAAGAAGTAATTTTATTTGCTGGTACAATAAGAGAGAACATCAGTTTTGGAAAGACCGACGCAACAGAAGCTGAAATCATTGAAGCTGCTCAAAAAGCGAATGCCTTGGAATTCATCAATTCATTTCCAGAAGGATTAGAAACCCAAGTTGGTGATCGTGGAATTCAATTGTCTGGTGGACAAAAACAGCGTATTGCAATTGCAAGAGCAATTATAAAAAACCCAACAATTCTAATATTGGACGAAGCAACATCAGCGCTCGATTCAGAATCGGAAAGACTTGTTCAAGATGCATTAGACAAATTAATGGTGGGTAGAACATCTTTTGTGATTGCGCATCGTTTATCTACAATTAAAAACGCTGATAAAATCTTAGTCATTCAACATGGAAATATCATAGAGACTGGAACGCATGATGAATTGATAAAAGACAACGGCGTTTATAATAATTTGGTCGAATTGCAGGGGATTGAATTGAGTTAGTTTCCCTTTATAGGAAAAATTAAGAAGTAAAAAGGTAATGATTGAAAGGGAAACAAGGAAAAAGGAAGAAGGAAAAAGTAATTTGATTCTTCGAAATCATCCTTTTTACTTTTTACACTTCAACAAGCTCAGCACATCGCTTTTCACTTCTATCTTTCTATTATTTGGAACTTCGTGTACTACTCAAAAATCGTCATTTGAAGAATTCAAAAAGCTTAACGGATCTTGGGTAGAAATTAAAGGTGATTCTAAATTCACAGAAACTTGGACTTGGAAAAATGATACGTTATTAAACGGTTCAAGTTTAATGATTGCTGGCAAAGACACTGTGTTTTCAGAAAAAATACAATTGGTCTTTCATAATGATTCAGTCTATTACATTCCTGCCGTTTCCAATCAAAATCAAGGAAAAATAATTCGATTTGGTTTAATTTCTAATAAAACGAGCGAATGGGTTTTTGAAAACATGAAGCATGATTTTCCAACACAAATCATTTACACAATCAAAGAAAAAGATTCCTTGATTGTGGTTGTGAAAGGAAAAGAAGAAGGACGTGAACAAGTATATACTTTTAGGATGCAGAAGGCCCATTCGGCAAGCTCAGGGACAAAATAAAAAGGAAAAAGTAATTTGGTTCAATAGAATCATACTTCTTACTTTTTTCATCATCCAGCATAGTCCTTGAAAATCTTATTCAACCATTTGAGCATTGC
>JBEAUV010000163.1:0-6590 GCA_041161265.1 Bacteroidota bacterium
CTCTTTGCATTTCTTTTGCGTTATCTGTTGCTTTATGCATTGCCGTCATTCTTGCCCCATTTTCTGATGCATTTGAATCTAACAATCCTTTAAACAATTGAACTTTTAAAGATTTAGGAATCAAATCCAAAACAATTTCTTCTTTCGATGGTTCAAAAATATAATCTCCGTTTGACACTGTATCTTCTGAAACTGTTGCAATAATTGGTAGTAATTGTTCGGTTGTAACTGACTGCGTTGCAGCATTAACAAACTTGTTATAAACTATCACAACCTTATCAAATTCTTTTGAAGTAAAACGATTCATTGCATCTACAGCAATTACAGAGCTATTTTCAAATGTCAATTGATTAAAGATATCTTCAACCGGCGCAATCACATCATTGATATAATATGCATCAGATCGTTTGTATGCATCTTTGATTTTCTTACCAAGGCAAACAACATGTGATTTAGAATCTTTAAAGTCATCATTCACTAACTTATTTACATGTTTAATG
The DNA here is from genome assembly GCA_041161265.1 of Bacteroidota bacterium. GTDB lineage: Bacteria > Bacteroidota > Bacteroidia > Flavobacteriales_D > Crocinitomicaceae > M0103. Next base: position 501 of record JBEAUV010000163.1, read on the forward strand.
ATGTTATTATTAAAACCACCACATAAACCACGGTTAGATGTAATACCAATTATCAAAACGTTCTTAACTTCTCTTTCTTCAGAAAAAGCATTTTCAGAAAGATCAAGTGTTGCACTTAGATTTCCTAAAATCTCTTGTAATTTTTCTGAATAAGGACGCATTTTAGTAATTGCATCTTGTGCTCTTTTCAACTTTGCTGCTGACACCATTTTCATCGCTGAAGTGATTTGCATTGTTGAACCTACTGAAACAATTCTATTACGTATTTCCTTTAAACTTGCCATTTTAAATTAATTATTAGTTGCGAGTTACTAGTTATTTTTCCAACTTGTAATTTGCAACTTGTAATTAGTAACTTGTAATTAATACTTATCAGCTAATTCTTTCGCAACTTTCGTCAAAGTATCCGTAATCTCGTCAGTATATTTACCTGCTCTTAACGCTACTAATACATCTGAATGTTTCGCTTCTAAAAAGTTCAAATATTCAGTTTCGAAATCTTTTACTTTGTTAATTGGAACTTTTTGCATCAAGCCTTTTGTTCCAACATATATAATTGCAATTTGCTTTTCAACTGGGTAAGGGTCACCTTCGCGTTGCTTTAAAATTTCAACGTTTCGAGCACCTTTATCCAATACTGATTTAGTTGCATTATCTAAATCTGAACCGAACTTAGCAAAAGCTTCTAATTCTCTGTATTGTGCTTGGTCCAATTTTAATGTACCAGCAACTTTCTTCATTGATTTAATTTGAGCATTACCACCAACACGCGATACTGAAATACCTACGTTAATTGCTGGACGAATACCTGCGTTAAACAAGTCACCTTCTAAGAATATTTGACCATCCGTAATAGAAATTACGTTTGTTGGAATATATGCAGAAACGTCACCTGCTTGTGTTTCAATAATCGGTAAAGCTGTTAAAGAACCACCACCTTTAATACGTCCTTTCAAAGAAACAGGTAAATCATTCATTTGAGCAGCAATTTTATCATCAGCAATGATTTTCGCAGCTCTTTCCAATAAACGAGAGTGCAAGTAGAAAACATCACCTGGATATGCCTCACGTCCTGGAGGACGACGAAGCAATAAAGATACCTCACGGTAAGCAACAGCTTGTTTAGACAAATCATCATAAACAATCAATGCAGGTTTTCCAGAGTCACGGAAAAATTCACCGATTGCTGCACCAGTCATTGGCGCATAAAACTGTAAAGTTGCAGGATCAGATGCATTTGCAGCAACAACTACTGTATAAGCCATTGCACCAGCATCTTCAAATTTCTTAACGATACCAGCTACAGTAGATCCTTTTTGACCAATTGCAACATAAATACAGAAAACAGGTTCACCTCTATCGAAAAATTCACGTTGGTTGATAATTGTATCAATTGCAACAGTAGTTTTTCCTGTTTGACGGTCACCAATTATTAATTCACGTTGTCCACGTCCAATTGGAATCATCGCATCAATTGCTTTGATACCCGTTTGAAGAGGCTCTGTTACCGGTTGACGGAACAAAACACCTGGAGCTTTACGTTCGATAGGCATTTCATATAATTCACCTTGAATTGGTCCTTTACCATCGATTGGGTGTCCTAATGTATCAACAACACGACCGATCATTCCTTCTCCAATTTTAACTGAAGCTATTCGACCTAAGCGTCTCACTGTATCTCCTTCTTTTACGTCAGAAGAACGTCCAAGCATTACTGCTCCAACATTATCTTCTTCAAGGTTCAATGCAATTGCTTGCAAACCTCCTTCGAATTCGATCAATTCACCATATTCTACGCTATTTAAACCGTAAATACGTGCAATACCATCTCCTACTTGTAGAACGGTACCTACTTCTTGAAGTTCAGCTTCCGAACGAAATCCTGATAACTGCTCTCTTAAAATTGCAGAAACTTCTGCTGGTTTTATATCTGCCATGTTGTGTTGTTTTACGTTGATTTCACTTTAGTGTGATTATCTTGTTAAACGTTGTTTTAAATTATTTAATTGACTAGAGATTGAAGCATCAATTTGCTTGTCATCCATGCGAATGATGAAACCACCAATTAGTGACTCATCAATTATTTCGTTGATTTCTAAAACTCCAGTAACTGAAGCTCTAACTTTATCAAATATCTTTTCTTTAGTAGCATTGTCCAATTTAACAGCTGAAATAAGTGTAATTGGAATAATTCCATGATATGCTTTCAATTGCACATTAAATGATTGTGCGATTTCTACTAACATGTAATCTCTTCTGTTTCTAGTGATCAAATCAATGAACATCATAGACAGTTTTTCAAACTGACCAAATAATTCATTAAAGATTGCAAGTTTTCTGTCTGGATTAATTACTGGAGAACCTAACAAAACTTGAAAATCTTTCGTTTCACTATTAACTTCCACAATATAATTCATATCACCAGCGACTTGATCCAACACATTTTGTTCGATAGCCAATTCAAGAATTGCCTTTGCGTATCTAGATGCTGCTTTAGTACTTTTCATCTTCGCTAATTAGTTCAGATTAATGTCACCGACCAATTTTTCGGCTAATGCTTTTTGTTTATCGCTTGAATCAAGTTCAGCGCGAACAACTTTTTCAGCGATTTCAATTGATAACGTCGCAACTTGCGATTTCAATTCAGCAATTGCAGCAGTTTTTTCAGCTTCAATCGTTTGACGAGCAGCAATAACTACCTTTTCAGATTCTTTTTTCGCGTTATCTTTTGCGTCAGCAACCATCTTAGTAGCAATTTCCTTTGCATCTTTAACAATCGCGTCTCTTTCTGCTCTAGCTTCTTTCAAAATATTTTGATTTTCAGCTTGCATTGCTTGCATTTCAGCTTTGGTTTTAACCGCCAATTCTAAAGCATCTGAAATTTTTTGCTCTCTTTCGTTTACTGCACTTAAAATTGGCTTCCAAATAAACTTCGTAAGAATAAAAAGCAATAAAATGAACACAAGCGATGTCCAAAATAAAAGACCGAAATCTGGTAATATCAAATCCATATCTAAATTGTAAAATTCGTTTTAAAAAATAAAATAGTGCTGCAACCAACCGTTGCAGCACATATTCAATTTACTTTACCCCTGTTTCAAGACCTAATAGACCAACTACTACGCCGAACAAAGCAACCCCTTCAATTAACGCTGCTGCGATAATCATAGTTGTTGTGATTTTTCCTGAAGCTTCTGGATTTCTTGCGATTGCGTCCATTGCTGAACCACCGATACGTCCAATACCTAATCCTGCACCTAAAACTGCAAGACCTGCTCCGATTGCTGCTATACTTCCAAACATTATATATGTGTATTAAAAAGTTACTAATTAATGGTGTGCTTCTTCAACTGCCGCTCCGATAAACAATGCAGAAAGCATTGCGAATAAGAAAGCCTGTAAAAAAGCAACTAATAATTCCAAAACCGATATAAACAATGCCATTGGGACAGACAACGCTCCCCAAGCCATATTTTGATTTATAAAGATGATTGAAATTAAGGCTAAAACGATGATGTGACCAGCAGTCATGTTTGCAAACAAACGTATCATCAATGCAAATGGTTTTGTAAAAATACCAACGATTTCAATTGGAATCATAATTGGCATAAGCGCTAATGGCACACCTGGAGTTGCAAAAATGTGTTTCCAATAATTTTTATTTGAAGACGCTAGTGTTACAACCAACGTACAAACAGCTAAAAACAACGTTACAGTTAAATTTCCTGTCAAATTTGCTCCACCAGGAAGAAAAGGAATCATTCCAAGCATATTATTGAACCAAATAAAGAAGAAAATTGTCAACAAATAAGGCACGTATTTATGAGCCTTGTGTTTATCAATATTCGCTTTAGCGATATCATCTCTTACCATCACAATAATTGGCTCTAAAAATTTCGCTAAACCTTTAGGTGCAACAGCTCCATTTTTCTTATAAAATTTCGCTACAGCGAACATGATAATTAAAATGATCAAGGCTCCAAAAAATAAAGACATGACATTTTTAGTAATTGAAAAATCCAATGGCTTCACATTGTGAGGATGTCCATTTTCAAATTGCAAAGAACCATTTTCTAATTTATAAATCTTCTCGTGAAACATTGCGTAATCAGAAGCAGGTCCTGCACCGATCATATACTCAACACTTTTGTTTGTCTTATGATCTTCTGAAACAGCAGGAACTCCATGATAAAAATGAGCAGATGAAAAAGTTTTCATACCACCGTCAATTAATATGATTGGCAAATAAATTGACGAACCTCCATGCTCAGGGCCCCACAAATGCCATTCATGCGCATCCTTAATGTGGTGCATAATCATTTCACCTACATTAAATTCTTTTTTTTCTGAATTCGCGTGTTTTTCTGGTGAAGTACCTGTATGTTCTGTAGCCCAAACAACATTCATTGTGAATAATGCTAAAAGCGTGATAAATACCGATTTAATGATGTTTTTTAATGCCATTACACGTTAATTTCTTAAAAATATACCCTGAAATTTGGCGCAAAGTTAGGTAAACTTTCTAAAGAAACAATAGAAATACAATAAGAAATTCAAGTTTTTGATAGTTAATTCTGTAACAACTAAAAAATATCATTTCATGATTAGTTGATGATAGATTTGATATAGTGTTTTCTTTATTTATTCAACCTATTTAATTTCACCAAAAGGAACGATTGAACAAACAACAATATACAAAATACAGAAATAATATTGAAGCCTATTGTTCTAAAATCTGGCACTTTACGAAAAGCCAAAACGCCAACAATCCCAAAAATTGAAAGCATTTGTACAGTTGTTAATAACAAGAATTTTAAAGCAAACTCATCTGCGCTTTTATTCAAAGCTGGTGAAATAATCAAGATTCCTAAAACAAAGACAATTGCCAATCCAACTACTATTTCTGTTGCAACAATTTTATCAATGAGGATAACATTCAGATTTACCAAGCCTAAATACAAACCAAAAACGGCAAGTAAAGAATATAAAAACTGTTTATTATATACGTTGGATTTATTCATCTTCTTTGCTCATTTTAATAACCTCAAGAATAATTAATGTCAATGAAGCAATAACACCAAAAAGGGAAAGACCGATTGTCCACCATGGGGTTTTTGTAATATACTTTGAATCCAAATATGTTCCTAACCATGTAAAAAGTGCTATAATAACACCCATTTGGATTCCTAAAGCGGAAAAACGGACAAATTTTGATTGATTTTTTTTAGGTTGTCTTTCTTCCACGAAATTAATAGATTACATCATCTACTTCTTTCTCTTGTGTCAACCTTGCAGAATTAAACGAATTACTTGAACCAGTAATCATTTTACAAGCACCTAAGAAAAATGCACCTTCTTCAATGTGCAATTTCACTGTGTGAATATCGCCATTTACTTTTGCTTGTTCGCGTAAAATTAATAATCCCTCAATTTCTAATTTACCTTCAATTTTTCCTTCTATATCAGCTTCTTGACAATTTAAGTTCCCTTTTAAAAAACCATTCTCTCCAATAACAACTTTTGAGGAAGTAGTAATGTTTCCTATCACTTCTCCATCAATTCGAATATTTGATTCTGAAATTAAGTCGCCCACTATTTTTGTTCCTTCGACAATTCGGTTCAAACGATCCGGACTTTCAAACTGTGTTTTTTCTTTTCTCTTCAACATGATTAATAGTATTCATCATAAAATATTTCATACTCCTCAAGCTTTTTTGTTTCAAACAGAATTCTCATATTTTCCTGAGTAATAATCAAAATTTTTGCCTTTTGTAAATCTAAAAGATACTTTCGAGTTGCCTTAAATGTGCGCACATAATCAGCTGCTTTCATGTCGTCTTTGAACTCCTGAATTAACACAATACTCTGATCTTCACCATATATTTTTGAACTAACCTTCAATTTATCGCGACTAAAAAACTCTCTATTAAAATCTGAAATTTTTGATTTTCCGGTTGTTGAACTTTCAGCTTTATCTAAAAACACAATAACCCATTGTTCAATTTCATCATTAAAAGTATAAGGAGTTTTATCTGTGAAATCTGAAATAATATTTTTAGAATAACCATTTTTGATAATATCAATCATCTC
>JBEAUV010000164.1:0-6546 GCA_041161265.1 Bacteroidota bacterium
GAATTATATGAAATAGATGATTTAGAACGATTAGATTTTTGAATGGTTCTTTGGAATTATATTCCTGCCACGATTTTTCGACATTTAATATAAGTTCATCTTTAAACGCTGAATCAAAGTGATAATTTGGAGCAAATTCTGTTACTTCTAAACAAATATGATCGAAAAGTAAGTTTTCTATTTCTTTGGAATGATCAAATAAATTCAGTTCAAATATGAAAACATAACCACTTGAATCGAGTTCTCGTTTTACCTGATGGACTTGTCCTGGTGCAACAATATGAACGGAATTGTCAAGAATTGGAAATTCTACAAAGTCAATAAGATGAATTCCACCACCCTTTATAAAAACAAAAAACTCAAAATAATTATGCCGATGAGGTTCACTTGAATCATAATGAGTAAGTGTTACCAATTGATTCATTCTAAGTTCTTTTTTGTGAACTTCAGCGATGTCGTGAATAGGAATCATTAGTAAATCTGTTAGAATCAGATTCTAAAGTAAGAAAAAAAATGAATGGTGTTATTGAATCTTAGTCAATATATCTGCAACAATCAATTTTGGATCCTGTAAATTCATGCAGTTAAAGTGACCCTTTGGACATTTTTGAAAACCAATCTTTGAACAAGGTCGGCAGTTCAACCCTTTTACTTCGTAAATTGAATACAATTCAGCATTTTCTGGAAAATAAGGATACATACCCAACTCAGGAACAGTATTTCCCCAAACACTGATTGTTGGAATTTGAAAGCAGGAAGCAATGTGCATCATTCCAGTGTCATTAGTCAGTAAAACACGTGATTGTTTCACAATGCTTGCCGATTGCGCCAATGAAAAAATCCCACAAGCAGAGAATATATTTTTTTCAGGAAATGCGGTTAAAAGTTCATTTGCTAAAACTTTATCGGTTTCACCTCCAATTAATATGATTGGTTCATTGAGTTGCTCAATTATTTCCTTTAATTTTTCGAAAGGCATGCGTTTCGTCGCAAATTGAGCACCGATTGCGATGGTAATATATTTCTCAGAAGAAAGTTGAAAATGATCTTTTAATTGAATTTCGTCAGAAGGTTGAATAAAGAAATCGCAAGGTTTATTGTCATTTCTGACGCCTAATTTTTCTACTGCTTTGAAGTAACGTTCAACAATATGAACTTTAGGCATTTTGTTGCGCTTCAAATTGACCAACATCCATTTTTCAAAATTCAGTTTGGGAAAAGAGTAGGATGGACGACCCAATTTGGTTTTGAGTTGAAAGGTGCGTATATTTTTATGAAGATCAATTACGAAATCGTATTGTTCATCTTTTAATGCAGTAATAACTTCTGAAATAGATGTGTCAATCGTGAAAATCTTCGAAATATTGGTGTTATGTTCTAAAATTCCTTTGAACGCCTTTTTGGTAATGAAATGTATTTCACAGTTTGGAATTTGTTCTTTGAGACAACGCACGATTGGAGTTGTTAATACAACATCGCCAATAGAACTAAACCGAACAACAAGAATTTTCACAGATTAAAGGTAGATAAAGGATTCTTATTTTTGTGAATGTGTGCGCCAAATTTCAATATATTCGTTTGCATTGCGTGGATTTAACTTGCGCAACATCACATCTATTGTACTAGGATAACTCTTTTTCTCCAATTTCATCAATGGATAAATCACTCTGTATTTTTGAATGCGTTTGTTTAGATCTTTCTCATCAAAAAAGAAAATATAATCATAATCAGAAGTTCGGTCGACCTTTAAATCTTGAGTTGAGTCTGTTCTTTCGGTAAAATGAGAATACCAACTTTTCGCATAAAATTTAGGCATCATCGATGTTCTTTGAGTCGCAGAACCTTCCAATAAAATACGTTCATTCTCAATGTTGTTTCCATACAAATGATACATCGCTTCGACGCGAGATTTTTTGGAATACATTGTAATTGAGAAAAGTAGAAATGGAATGTTGAAAACCCAAAAAATAATCATTGACGTTTTCCAAAGTTTATTTTTCCAGTTGGATTCTTTGAGTAATTGATATCCCATCACACCAAGGATAATAAAGAATGGTAAAACAGAAAGAATGAATCTTTCTTGTCGGTTTGGATACAATGAATGAAATAGGATAAAAGAAATTGTAGGGATGAACAACACTGCATAGCGTTTGTAGGATTTAAAAAACCCGATTCCAATTATAATTCCAAGTGGAACAAACAAACTTCCAATTAACACTAAGAAATACATGAAATAATTTTGATTCGGAAGATAAGCTGTTCCTTCTTTCATGTTGTAAGTGATATAGCTAATTAATTCGGCAAAAGGATAACCCCAAATGCAATAGTCAACTAATCCTTGAGTAAGAATGAAAAGTAAAATGACTCCAAATGAAAAGGCAAAAAACAGTTTGAATTGCCATTTAAAGAAATAATATGCAGCGATTCCCATGGCAAAAACACCAATTTGATAGCGAAAAGAAACCGCCATTCCAATAAATATTCCCGCAAGGAGGAAATGAATAATTTTTTCACTTTTGATAATTAGCCAAACGCCATAAACTAAAAATGGAAGTGCTGCAACTTCAACTAAATTTCGAACAGAAACAAAAGGTAGAATCCACAGTAATGCTAAAATCCATCCTACTTTGACGGCATTTTCACGATTTGATAATTTCTCCGTGATTTTCATTCCATACCAAACAACCACTAGGGAAGCTAAAGCATGAATCAACCGATTCACGAGCATGAGAATTTTAGGATCCATTACACCCAAAAATTTCATGATAGAAAAGTAGATATAATTTAAACCAACATATGTAAAACTATGTCCTTCTGGAATCCCTGCATTTCCTTCTGTCCATGGCAACCAATGATTGTAATCATAGTTATCTACCCAAGAAGCTGATGCTTCAATTACCAAAAAATGATCGTCATGCATTCCATATCCTTGTGAGAAAATAGTAGCAATCAACCGTACAATTATTGCGGCGAAAATGATGAGTTTGTATGAATAGAATTTGTCGGTTTGAATCATCTTATAGATCCCTGTATTCGTTATAAATTAATGACATAAAGGAATGACAACGGTCACTTTCTTTATTTAGTGCTTTTTTATCAAAAGTTAAATCAGGATAATTTTTAGCATCCATGTGGTAACTGAAATTCCCATTTGGTGTAATCCAACCGTAACCTCGATTGATTGTATGTAAGGCAAATTGAGGACAATTAGGATTCAACAAATCCTTGCTCCAATGATACCGTTCAAAATCTCCACCCATTTGATAAAGTAAAGTACGGACAATATCTGCTTGCGAGCCAAGAGTCGTTATTTTTTGTCCTCGAAATTCTTTTTTCAACGGTTCTCCATAGATGAAAAGTGGAATATGGAAATAGGCTGATAAATTTGGGTTTTCAACAGTTGGAGCAGCGTGACCATGATCTGCAACGAATACAAAAATGGTGTTTTTATACCAGCTATGGCTTTTGCATTTATTTATGAAATCAATTAAACATTTATCAGCATAATACATTGAATTCATAAAATCGGGTTCCTCTCCCTTCCATTTTTTTGTTCCTCGATTGGGATAATCATAAGGGGAATGTGTGCTTCCTGTAAATGCGCAATGCATAAAAGGCCCTTTTGATTGATCCATTTTTTTAATCAAGATACTGTATAAATCTTCATCATAATAATTCAGTTTCCCACGTTTTAAATTCTTCGGAAAATCATCTTCATCCTCAACAACATCAAATCCATGATCAATGAAATAGCCGCCAATGTTTCCATACTTCAAGTCGCCACTGAAAATATAATTGGATGTATATCCCCATTTTTTAAGGTCTTCATTAAACGATGGAATTTTTCGGTGTTTATCAGGTTGCATCGTAATAGAAATTTCCGGAAGTGCAGGATAGCCACTAAAAATAGAAGAATTACCTATTTCGGAGGTGCCTCCAGTTGCATAAATATTAGAGAAGAGTAATCCTTGCTTAGTAAGTTTATCGAAATTCGGTGTTGCTCCATCAATTCCCGACAAACTGTTAATCGCATTGGCTGACCAACCTTCTAGGATGATAAAAACGATGTTTGGACGCTTATTATCAAAAATGTATTGATCATGCTTAACTGGGTAAGAATAAAAATCATTCAAATATTTCTTACTTTCTTTTTCAGCTATTATTGGAAACATTGCACCTATTTCACTTCTATTATAAAGCATGAAACTTTTCGTAAAGAAGTAAACTGAATTCACCGATAAATCGTTTGCGGCATAATCCTTTGTGTAGTAGGCTGAATCAATATTAATAGGGATTTGTTGTGTCCCACCTCGACCAATTAAAATAAACCCTGATCCAAAAAACCCTATAAATAAAAGTGCAATTGGAACTCGAACAAACCAATTAATCGTGTTTGAAATCAACTCCAATTTAAAAAACCAGCGCATCAATTTATATCCAAAAACGATTTCTAAAGTTGCATAAATTGCAAACCAAATGATCATTCCATAATCAGCAGTTCTAACTACTTCATCTGGATTTGATAGATGTGTAAAAACGCGTGTTGTTAATTTATGATTCCATTCAGTATAAGCGTTTATTTCTCCCCCATGTATAAATGCACAGATTACAATTTCAAGAAACAACACGCTGTAAAAGACGTTTTTAGTCCATTTTGAAGGATGTAAAAAATGTATTGATAAAAAAATAAGTGGAAGAAAGCTGAGTAAAGCTGCTGTTGCCAGATCAAGGCGCAATGAATAAACAAATGCTAACATCCAATCAACAAAAGACACATTCGCGAACTTGTCCCAATTGTGTATAGAAAACAAAATGCGCTCAAAATCAAAAACAATTACCCAGAATAAAAGCAGTTTTATAATATGAAAGATAGTTTGTTTGGTCAAATTCATTTTACAAAGATAAGACCTTTACACTAAATATGAATTGCAAGTTGCTAATAACAAATTTGAAATCATGACCAAGAAAGTGATAACCATCTCTAAGCACAATTTCTTTGCACTGTAACATATGTTTCATTTATTGAACAAACTTCTTTTTATCTTTGGTGAAAATTTGAAAAATGGGTAAATTCAGTGATATTGTAAAATCGGATATTCCAACACTTGTTGATTTCCATGCTACTTGGTGTGGTCCTTGTAAAACAATGCACCCAATTATGGACCGTTTAAAAGATGATTTGGGAAGTAAGATTCGCATTCTTAAAATTGACATTGATAAAAATTCCGATGTAGCTGAGAAGTTCAAAGTACGCAGTGTTCCAACGTTTGTTCTTTTTAAAAAAGGTGAAATTCTTTGGCGTCAAAGTGGTGCAATGGATATCAATACGTTGAAAAATAAGATAAAGCAATCACTATAAGTTACAAGTTACAAGTTACAAGTTTGTTTGCTTAGAACCTTGTCTTGTAATCCTTTGTCTTGAAATCCTTTGTCCTTTCAAAATCGGTTTAGTTCTGCCATATTTTTAACAGTGTAACTTTCTAAAATTAACTGCGTAACACGCTGATATTATTAATTAGCGTTAAACTTGCAGATATAATCGGAATCTTCTACTTTTGCGCCCTGTTAAAAATTAACAAAATTTAAATTTATGGAATCAATAATGATTTATGTGCCTATCGCAATGGCAATAATTGGTCTGCTTTTTATGTGGGCAAAACGTGCTTGGGTTTTAAAACAAGACGCAGGTGATGGTAAAATGAAAGAAATTTCAGATTACATTTATGAAGGAGCATTAGCTTTCTTAAAAGCAGAATATAGATTGTTGGCAATATTCGTTGTTTTAGCGAGTATTGTTTTAGCTGGAATTTCATTCATCGTTCCAACAACACACATATTAATAGTAGTAGCATTTATTTTCGGTGCATTTTTCTCAGCTTTAGCTGGAAATATGGGAATGAAAATCGCTACAAAAACGAATGTTAGAACAACGCAAGCTGCTCGAACTAGTTTACCACAAGCATTGAAAGTATCATTCGGTGGTGGAACAGTTATGGGACTTGGTGTTGCTGGTTTGGCAGTTTTAGGTTTAACAGCTTTCTTTATTTTCTTCTTCCAGTATTTTATGGGTGGAACATGGGGGCCTGATGGAACTGAAAAAATGACAATCGTTTTAGAAACGCTTGCTGGATTCTCTTTAGGAGCGGAGTCAATTGCATTGTTTGCACGTGTTGGTGGTGGTATTTATACGAAAGCTGCCGATGTTGGTGCTGATTTAGTTGGAAAAGTGGAAGCTGGAATTCCAGAAGATGATCCTCGTAATCCTGCTACAATTGCAGATAACGTAGGTGATAATGTTGGAGACGTTGCTGGAATGGGTGCCGATTTATTTGGTTCTTATGTTGCAACAGTATTAGCAGCAATGGTTCTTGGAAACTATGTAATTAAAGACATGGGTGGTATGATCAAAGATGCTTTCGGTGGTATAGGTCCAATTTTATTGCCAATGTCAATCGCAGGAATCGGTATCGTAATTTCTATTATTGGAACGTTCTTAGTAAAAATCAGCAGTAACAATGCGAAAGAAGCGCAAGTTCAAAGAGCATT
>JBEAUV010000165.1:0-6544 GCA_041161265.1 Bacteroidota bacterium
TACGTTATGCTGAAAATCCTTTTGTTTTAAATAATATAAACTATGACCGAGGAACATTAATTATCGCAAAAGGAGACAACGAATCTGCAACATTCGGAAAAGATGTAATTGACTTAGCAAATGCTATGAATGTTCAATTGACGCCTACACCAACTGGTATGGTCGATTCAGGAAATGATTTTGGTTCGTCGAGTGTGAAATTGATTCCTAATCAAAAAATCATGCTGTTAAGTGGGGCTGAAACGTCTTCTTTGAATGTGGGTGAAGTTTGGTATTTCTTTGAAGAGCAATTACATTATCCATTAACTGTTGTCGATATCAACGATTTCAGTTTTAAAGCATTAAATAAATTCAACGTGTTAATTGTTCCAGAAGGTTGGTACGGTTCATTGTCGTCTCCTGAAACGCATGAAGAAATGAAAAGTTGGATCTCAAGTGGCGGAAAAGTAATTGTCATTGGCGAAGCTGTTCATCATTTCACAACTGCGAATGGGTATTCATTGAAATCTAAATTACCTGAAGAAACGAGTGAAGAGGATGAGGATATTGAAGATGCAATTGAAGGTCCAGAAAGACATGAACATGCGCATATTAAATATAACGAGCAAGAACGTGAGGCAATTAAAAATACGATTACTGGCGCTATAATGAAATGTAAAGTAGAACAAACAAATCCATTAGCTTTTGGATATGGTGATACATATTATTCTTTAAAATTGACTCCAAATGCATTTGAATGGTTAGAAAATGGAAACAATGTTGTCTATTTGGATGATAAACCAGAATTAATTGCAGGATTTGCAGGTAGTGAAGCGAAGAAGAATTTACCTAAATCTTTGATCTTTGGTCAAGAGAACATCGGAAATGGTAGTTTAATCTATATGATTGATAATCCTTTGTTCAGAGGTTTTTGGGAAAATGGTAAATTGTTTTTTGTGAATGCATTGTTTTTAACCAACAACTAGAACCATGAGAACAATTTCAGCTGCCATAATAGGAATTATCATTTGTTCTATAGTGATTTTCATCATCGAAATGATTGGAATGAAATTGTTTCCTGTTCAAGTTAAAATCAATCCTAAAAACTACAATGATTTAAAAGCATTGATTGATAACATTCCACTACCTGCCTTAATAATAATTATTGTTGGACATGGAATTTCATTATTTGTAGGTGTCTTTGTATCTCATAAAATTCAGAATAAATCAACAATTCCTTTTTTACTTGTTTTCTTAGTGATGCTGATGGTAACAATTTCAAATTTAGCAATGATTCCGCATCCACTTTGGTTCATGATTGCTGATATTGGAAGTGTTTGTTTGGCAGGATTAATCTCTTGGAGGGTTTTGAGTTGGAAGTAAAATTCTACTTATAACACTTTAATCCCATTCGCGTTATTTCAGCCTCAGTATCTGAATCGCCATTCCAAACATAGAATGTTAGCATTTCATTCTTTAAATCTGGTAATTCAATCTTAAATTCCATTTGAGTTGCTGAACTGGAGATAAAATCACCTAAAAACACATCCTTATACACCGTTCCATCTTTGTTACTCAATACCAAACGAAGATCAGGTTTATGTGTGTTTGATGCTATTTCTACCGATAAAACAACAATCTTTACTGATTTTAATTGGCGAGATTTGATCGACTGAGAAAAAGGATGACTTTTGTCCATTTTTTGAACTGAATTCAATACTTTTTGATCAATCAATTTCCATTTTTCTGAAACAACGACGCTTGGAGCATCTCTTTTCAATTGTAAAAAATGACTCCAATACTGCTCTTTTGTTGTAGTTCCACCACTCAAAATGCTATTCGTAATTTGATAACTCTGAATTATTGAAAGGAAACAGAAAGGCAAAACAATGAAATAAACAAAATTGATTCTTTTAAATTCATTCAAAAACAACGCTACACCAATCGCTATAAATGGTAAAAAATCAATCATTGGCCGTTGTCCGAAACCTGCGCCATAAGTCCAACACCACCAGGAAGACAATACGTAAATAATCAATATCACGGGGAACATAAAACTTACTAATTGAAACAACGATTTTTTCGAAAAATAGAATCCACTAACTACAATAGAAAGAAAAAGTAATGGACTCCAAACAAACCATCCTTTTTGGTATGAGTATAAAAAATCAAAAAAATGTGGTTGTTTAAAATTAAATCCTTCCTCGTTGTAAGAATAAACCAACCATAAATCACTTTGCCATTTCCATAATAAAAAGGGAATCGAAAAAATGATCAATCCAATAAAGAAATGAGGAATTAAACTTTTTACTTGAAAATATTCTTTCGTAATTAAATCTTTTAATTGTTTCCCTGAGAGAAGTATTAGTAAAGGCAAAAACAAGATCATTAGCCCATTTGTTGGTCTTGTAATTATCAATAAACTCAGAATAATTCCACTCCAACCGAGATATTGAATGCGTTTCGTTTGTATCCAGTTCAACATCAACCAGATAAAAACAGTGGCTAAAAAGAAATTGTGAATATGACTTACAGTATGGTCGTAGACTAAATAATACCAACTATTTGTACCAAAAGTCAATCCAATGAATACAATGTAACTTACAACATCTCGAATTTTCAAACGACGAAATACTGACAATAAAAACCTTAATCCAATAAAAAAGTAGGCGACATGTGAAAAAGCTATTCCCCATTGAAAAGGTGCCGAATATCCATCAACAGCAAATCCGCAAATCCACGCAACAAACATTGACAGAAAGAAAAAAGGGGCATATAATATACTTAGCCCTGGAAAAGTTTTATTGACATATTTTCCATTTTTTTGTTTGTTTCGGAAATCTTTGAATTGAGATTTATCGGTAGGATAATACTTCAACTCCATTTCATCAATAAATGAAAATGTTGGATCTTGATAAATGAAAATTGCAGGTAAATAAGCGTAATAAGCTTTCCCATCTCCATTAATGGATCTTCCGTATCGACCATCAAATTCATGTGAAGAAAATATCCCGCACAAAACAATCGATATACTAATCCACCAAAAAAGATTTTTTTTCATGCTACTATTTAAAACAAATGTAAAAAAATGCGACATCTTGAGATGAAAATTCATTTTTTAGACTTCTCGTAAAATTAAACTTTATCTTTGGTCTAGTGGTAAAATACATTACTTGAAATTTAAAATGAAGATTACAAAATTATCAATCATAATTCCAGCCTATAACGAGGGTAAAACAATTCGAAATGTAATTGAAAACGTCGTTAACTTGGAATTAATTAATGGGATTGAAAAAGAAATTATTGTAATCAACGATTGTTCTACAGATAACACACTTGAGGAAATAGAGCAATATATCACTGATAATTCAAATCAACCAATTTTATCGTTTTATCAAAATATCAATAAAGGAAAGGGGGCAGCCATTCATAAGGGGATTCAATTGGCAACAGGAGATTATATTGTAATACAAGATGCGGATTTGGAACTTGATCCAACTGATATTAATAAATTATTGGAAGGATTATCGTCAAAAAATGTCGATGTGATTTATGGTTCTCGCTTTTTAACAAAGGAACATCAAAACACTTCTTTTGTATGGCACATTCTTGGAAACGGCTTTTTGACAAAAATGTCCAATGTTTTTACAGGATTTAGACTTACTGACATGATGACGTGTTACAAACTTGTTCCTGCATCTATTCTAAAATCAATTCAACTCAAAGAAAATCGTTTTGGTTTTGAGCCAGAAGTGACATTAAAGCTTTCCAAAATAAAAAACATTTCTATTGCTGAAGTTCCTATTTCTTATATTGCTAGAAGTAAATCTGAAGGCAAGAAAATCAATTCAGGCGATGGTATGCGTGTGATTTATTGTATTTTAAAATACAGATTCAAAAATTAAAAACACGATATCTCGCGTTTATTTCATGCTCGCATTGTTTGTTTCATTACATCCGGAAAATAAAAGGAAGATTCGAAAGTGTTTTAAATGAATCTAAACTTATTTTAAATGACCCAATTTTTGGATCTTCACGATAATAATCAGTAGAAATAATCTGTGCATTACTAATCATAGCAGCATTAAACATTGAGTAATCTCCAGATCGTGCATGCATTGTCTCAACATCACTTCGTGTTCGCACGATGTATTCATTTGTCATTTTATTGATTCCCTCTTCTTGTCCAATGGGATTATTCCTTTTAATAAAGGCTGCCGTTTTTTTTCCGGGTTCACTAAATGTAAACATGGGTCTTTCTTCCCCATTTTCAAGTGACGTTTGATAAATATCATTTTGATCTCCATCTAGAATAAATATCACCTTACCTAAACATGAATTCAAGGTTGGCCAGTTAGTCGTTTTTAATCGTTCAGAAATACTTTTTTGTCCAGCCATTAAATCTTTAGGTGTAAAAAGAATTGAAGTGTTTTTAAAAATATCTGAAATCTCATTATCAAGTGCTTGATATGCAATCGAATCATACTTAATAGCTTTCTTAAAACCTAATAAACGAAGAATTCCGGAATAATCACCAGGTGATTCTCCTTTTGGTTCTATGGTTATGTACAATGGTATATGTTGAGGATTATTATTGCTCCATTGATATATTTCTTCTAATGCAGATTTGAATGTCAAATAATGGGTTTCATAATCGATATCAGCAATGTGAAGCATTTTAAAACCTGGTAGGTCCATAACTGAATCGTTCACTTTTTGTTTTAATCCACCAATTAAAAAGTTCAATTTTCGTTTTGAGAATTTACCTCCTTTAGGATCATAATACACATCTAATTCAATCCCTCGAATTCCATAATCATCGAATTGTTCGCTTAATGGTAGATGCCCATAATCTAGTCGTTTTGGATCTAAATCATCGCCCAATCGTTTTCTAAAATGATCAAGAAAACTTAGTACTTTGGGATCAGGTTTTTTCTTATAACTGTTGTGTGATGCAAGAATTCGAATATCATTTAATCTTATCGTGTCTGAGTATTGTGCATAAGATGAATTGATCAAAACAAAAGAGAAGAAAATTCCTACATACAAGGATGAAAATTGATTTTTGCTATCGAGCACTTTTTTTATAAAATACAGATTCAAAAATTAGGTGCTATATGTGGACGAATCATTTTTTCTTTTTTAGTCTGAATTTGAAACCCTAAACCTGCTGACAAAATCAATTCATCCGTTTTTTGCGTTCCAACTGCTAAACCTCTATAGGACGAATGAACATAAGCCAGATCAACATAGAAATTAAAATACTTCCAAACATAATAGGTTGAACCAACATGCGCTGCAAAGGAAGGACTCAGTTGTAAAGGAGCATTTGGATCAATAGAACTCAACGGTTTCATCAATGCTACACCAGGCTGAAATCCAATATATTGGTCCCAATTGTTTTTATTAAAATGATAAAAAGCACCGAAATAAGTACGCATCCCTTTTTCGACGAACGTATTATTTGTAGCGTTTTTAGATTGTCCATCAACGAACACAAACGTTTCACCTCGTAAACTTAATTTCTTATCTAAATGATATTCCAAAAAACCAGAGATATAAATGTTTTGCACACTTCGATTCAACATGGTCGAAGGAGCAATTGTTGCCGTTGCTTTCAATAATCCAGGTTGAATATAACTTTCTTGGGCAAAAATTCCTGTTGCGACAAAAATGACACTGCTTAAAATAATTCCTTTTACCATAAGTCTGCAATTTTATAATTGATTCCTATATGAAACAATAAATGTCCTTCTAAACTTGCGCCACTTTCTTCATGAAAAACGACCACACCATTTTCTTGTTCAGCATGAACATCTGTTCCAAGATGAACCATATATTGCGTTACAAAAGACAAATCCAATCGTTCCGATAAATTTACATGTGTTCCAATTCCACCTTGCACAGCAGAACTCCAACGTTCAATAGAATTTGATCTATTGGAATTATCCACAATATTAGAATAATCAAAACAATGTCCAGCCAAAATATAAGGCCGAACTTTAGGCGTTAAATTTTTCATTGGATAAAACAATACGCTCCATCCAATATGATAATCAGTGCGATTAGCGAAATCTTCAACATCACTTGTTATATAATCGAAGAACCAATCGGAATTCACTTTATCTGCAAACTGCAAACGAAATTGCCCCCCGACGCCAAAACCTGTGCTACCCGTTTTTCCTTCATTAAAGGCACTAATAGTGGTTCTTACTCCACCACTTATAATTCCACCCTGATTATTCTTAATTGTAAGAGATTGTGAAAGTGCCATTGTTGTAAACAAAGTGCAACAAACGATTAGTAGTTTCATGTTGTTCGTTTTTGGAGTTACCATTCAAACGCAAAGATATTTGAAATAGTATGATAAATCATTTATTGATTTTCAAAATTGTCGATAAATAAAAAATGCAGCACTTTCGCACTGCATTTTAACTATCTATATCAAGAATTATTCTCCGAATTTTTCTATTACTTGGGCTGTTACTCCTGTATTAGAGAATCCTCCATCATGGAATAAATTCTGCATTGTGACATATCTTGTTAAATCTGAGAAAAGTGTAAT
>JBEAUV010000166.1:0-6492 GCA_041161265.1 Bacteroidota bacterium
ATGTTGTTTGACACCTGGGAAAATTTATGCTATTCAATTGGATGGCGGTTCACCAGGAGATGAAGGGCAATATATTATTGAATATATTCGAGAAGTAGCAAGTGATGCAGGAGATATTTTTGTTGAAATAGCAAATGGAAATATTATTGATATTCCTTCTACAGATACTGCCTTTGTTTGTTTTGGTGATACTTTTACGCCAGGAATTTTATTGAATGGAATAGGAGAGACTACCTTAGATATTCCTTCTTGTTTATCATTAGGATATGTAATTCATTCAACGAACCCAGTTCCAGATCCAGTTGCGAATACAGGTTTTACATTCATCGATTCTATTCAAACGGTTAATGGTACTTTTGTAAACAACACAAATGGTTCTGGTACATTTGGTAATCCACTTTTTAATCAATTGTATTATGTTTCTCCAATGGCAGACGAACCTGCTACTTGGGGTGATTTAACCTGTATCAGTGCTACAGTTGAGAATGGTGTTCCAGTTGTGTATTTACAGCCAATTGTTCCTGTTTCGAGTTATAACAATGCTTTATGTGAAATAACTTTCACAAGTTCTGGTGGTTTAGCAACTTATTACAGTTCTAATTTCTCTTACACGATTCAAAATGCCTTGATGAATACGGTAAGTGTTGGAACATTTGCAGCAGGAGTGAATGTTGTTTTCCCTGTTCCTTCAGCTGAGATCTATACCATTACAATAACTGATGGTGCTTGTCCTTATTCATTCGTTATTGATGCATCAGCTTGTGCAAATCCATGTATTACAAGTTCCAACGTGAATTTTGTCGCTACGACAATCTGTAACGGTCAAAGTATTTTCTTAGAAGGAGCAAATCAATCTACGGCAGGTTTATATACGGATGTTTTCACTGCTGCGAATGGTTGTGATAGTACGATTTATACAACAGTT
Organism: Bacteroidota bacterium; assembly: GCA_041161265.1. Classification (GTDB taxonomy): domain Bacteria; phylum Bacteroidota; class Bacteroidia; order Flavobacteriales_D; family Crocinitomicaceae; genus M0103. The sequence goes on from JBEAUV010000166.1 coordinate 926, forward strand.
AGCGTTATTCAACCAGTTACTTTTGCTCAATCATTTACGATTTGTCAAGGAAGTTCAATTAACGTTGGAACGAGCACGTATAATGCTTCTGGAATTTACACTGATGTTCTTGTTGCAGCGAATGGTTGTGATAGCACCATAACGACTACGTTGTTTGTTGATGCGATATTAACTTCCAACTCAAGTGCAACAATTTGTCAAGGTGATTCCTATTTATTTGGTGCAAGTAGTTTGACAGTTGAAGGTACGTATTCTAATACACTTATCGCCGTTGGTGGATGCGACTCTATTGTGACGTTGTTTTTAAGTGTGCTTCCAATTGATACGAGCAATGTATTCATGACTATTTGCAGCGGTCAATCATACACGTTTGCAGGGACAGTATTAACAACATCTGGAACTTATTTTAATATCTTGACAACTGTTGTTAATGGCTGCGACTCAATTGAACGCCTGTATTTAACGGTTAATCCAACAATCACCGGTTCTGTGACAGCAACTATTTGTCAAGGTCAAAATTATGTATTGGGAAGTCAAACACTTTCTGTAGCGGGAACGTTTTCTGAAATGTTTACCACACCTGCAGGATGTGATTCGTTGGTTACATTGTTCTTAAATGTGAACCCGATTCTTTCATCCTCTTATTCAGCTACGATTTGTGCAGGACAAACCTATACTTTTGGTTCTCAGACAATAAGTGCTGCAGGAACGTATACAGATAATTTACAAACCGTATCAGGATGTGATTCAACTGTTTCACTCTATTTATTTGTTGATGATGCCGTTGAATTTTATAGAGATACAACTATCTGTGAAGGTCAGACGTATGTCTTTGGAACGCAAACCTTGGCTTTAAGCGGCTTGTACGATGAGGTATTTCAAACGGCCTCTGGTTGTGACTCAATTGTACATTTGGAGTTGGCTGTTCAAAATTGTGAAGGTCCTTTTGAGATAAGTAACATCGTTACACCAAACGAAGACGGTCAAAACGATACGTGGAAGATTTCAGATTACACGCAAATTGCAGGTTGTACGACAACAATCTATAACCGTTGGGGACAGCCAGTTTATCAATCTACTGATTATCAAAACGAGTGGGGAGGGACTAAAGACGGAGAACCATTGCCGGATGGCGTTTATTATTATTCCATAAAGTGTGCGGACACCGAATACAAAGGAACGGTTAACTTATTCAGATTTAAAAAATAAGGAGCTATGAGAAATATATTAACTACTAGTTTAATCATAGCTTGTTTCACAATAAGCTTGAGTTCGTTTGGCCAACAAACACCCCAATCGAATGTATATTCGTATAACAAATATTCGTTGAATCCTGCTTATGCTGGAGCGAGTGGCTGTGCGGAAATTTTCTTCTCCCATTTAAATCAATGGGTAAAAGTTGAAGGAGCACCAGTAACGAGTTTGTTTAGTGCAAATACGCGAATTGGAAAATCGCTTGGAATTGGTGGAAACGTATTAATAGATAAGTTGGGGATGTTGCAACAAATAGCAGCTTCAGGAACTGTTTCTTACGGGTTTACTATTGCAAAGCAACACAACCTGCGGTTTGGAATTACTGGAGGCTATTATCAATTTCGACTAAATCCAACAGGAGCGATAGCATTTGATGCATTAGATGTAATTGTGAATGGAGGAAGTCAATCATCTTCGTCTATCAATTCAGAAGTTGGTTTTCTTTATCAATTCAAAGGATTAGAACTTTCCATGGCCTCAAAGCAAGTCCTACAGTCTTTTTCAAATTTTGGCTATACAGGATTGGATGGTTATGGATTGAGACGACACATGGTTGGTTTAGTTGGATACAAATTTCAATTGAATGAAAAATTGAGTCTGAAGCCATCCGTTTTGTACAAAGGAATTAATAACACGAATCAATTTGACATCAACGCTGATATTAATTACAAGAATTTCATTCAAGGTGGAATCGGTTATCGCACGCAGGTTGGATTGATTGGTAGAGTAGGAGTGAATATTCAAAATTTGTTCTTCATTGGGTATGCTTATGAAGTTCCGCTTCAAAACATCGCGAAATACAGTTCGGGTTCGCATGAAATAGTTATTGGATTGAAGTTGTGTAAGAAGAAAAAACCAACACTCGATTCACTTTATGCTGAAACACCTGTGCAGAAAGTCGATACCGTTTATGCGATTGAGTATAAAACAGATACTTTGATTGTAGAACGAGTAGATACAATTTATATCAATGAGCCAAATATGAATAGAATTTCTGATGAAGATGCTAATCGTGTTTTAGATTTAGCTTCAAGAAAATTAGAATTTGAGCATGATAAGGCTATCATCTTAAAGAAATCATATGGTGAATTGGAATCACTCACAAATTTAATGTTGATAAGAGATGATCTTAGAATCCGTTTGGATGGGTATACGGATAATAATGGAACGGAAGAATACAATATGCTTCTTTCCAAAAATCGTGTTCAGGCCGTAAAAGACATGCTTGTTTCAAATGGTGTTGATGCATCTAGAATTGATATTTATTTCTTTGGTGAATCAAAGCCTATAGCTGACAACTCTACTGAGGAGGGACAAGCAAGAAATAGAAGGGTTGAAATGCATTTTATAAAATAGATGTATAAGAAATAAGATTGAAAAAGGATGTAAGTGATTGCATCCTTTTTTTGTGCTTTATTCTTTTGTCAATTGTGAAGATGCAATTTACCCGATTGGATATGTAAATTGCGCGGATGGTTTTGCTTTTTGAACGAGTGGATATGTAAATTACACGGATGGTTTTGCTTTTTGAACGAGTGGATATGTAAATTACACGGATGGTTTTGCTTTTTGAACCAGTGGATATGCAAATTACACGGATGGTTTTGCTTTTTGAACGAGTGGATATTCGAATTGCGCGGATGGTTTTGCTTTTTGAACCAGTGGATATTCGAATTGCGCGGATGGTTTTGCTTTTTGAACCAGTGGATATGTAAATTGCGCGGATGGTTTTGCTTTTTGAACCAGTGGATATTCTAATTGCGCGGATGGTTTTGCTTTTTGCACGAGTGGATATTCAAATTGCAGAGGTGGATATGCATTTTGTAGCGGTGGATATGTAAATTGCAGAAGCGGGTATGCCTATAATATAAGTTGAAATGCTTGTGTCGAAGGTGGTTTTCCTTCTGGCTCAAGTGGATATTCAAATTACACGAGTGATTTTCCTTTTTGCTAAGGAGGATTTGCTTTTGGTGGAGGATTTAGGATTGATTTTCTTCAAATTTCGAATTAGCGTCCAACTGACGACATGTCCTATTGAGATATTATTTTGCTTGTCCAAGGATTTAGCGAATTTCCACGAATTTCCGTGAATTTCAAAATCTTAAAGTTTCCGATAGAGACTATACTTTTTTCTTGTATGAAGTCAACTTTTTCATTAACTTAAGGTGAAAATTGATTTTTCATGTTACCAATAATTCATTTAAATCGCCAAGAAATTGGTTTGAAAACCTTTTATTACGTCAGTTTTGACTTTAACAGAATCATTTATCAACTTTTCAAATCGCTTGAAACTATTTCTTGGGACAAGTACGAAAATTGTTGGGTTTTTGATGATTCTAATTATTCCTTAAAGGAATTATATGCTCATTTTGAAGGAAAGGCAGAATTTGGTTTATTAGATAAGACATTGGAAAGTGTTGAATATAAAAAAGCACAGTTGCGACCGTGTCATTTTTTAGAACCGCTTGACACTGTGAAAGAAACTGAAATTCAAATTTTCAGTCGTTATTTAAGTTCAAAGCGCTACAGTCCAAATACGATAAAAGTGTATTCGGATTCCTTGTCCACTTTTTTGCGTTATTTTCCGCTGAAAGCAATTGAAGACATTTCGAATGATGACCTCATCGATTTCAATAACAATTATATTTTGAAGAACAACTTTTCGGGTTCATTTCAAAATCAGGTTGTGAATGCTGTGAAGTTATTTTATTCAGCAATACATCACCATAAGATAGATGTGGAATTGATTCATCGGCCGAGGCGAGAGAAATTATTGCCTAATGTGTTGAGTAAAGAAGAAGTGAAAGCGATTTTAGGAGCGCCATACAATTTGAAACATCGCGCTATGTTGGCAATGATTTATTCTTGCGGTCTGAGAAGAGGAGAATTATTGAGTCTTACAAAATTTGATATTGATTCAAAAAGAATGATTGTGGTAATCAGGATGGCAAAAGGCAAGAAAGATAGAATTGTTCCTTTATCACCGAAAATCTTAACGTTACTTCGTGATTATTACAAAAGTTATAATCCCAAAGAATTTCTTTTTGAAGGTCAAACCGGAGGCAAATACAGTGAAAAAAGTCTAGAAAGTGTCTTTAAACAATCATTGCTTAAGGCGCACATTGAAAAACCTGTAACACTGCATTGGTTGAGACATAGTTACGCCACTCATTTATTAGAAAGTGGCACTGACTTAAGATATATTCAAGATTTACTTGGCCACAAAAGCAGTAAAACGACTGAGATTTACACCCACGTTAGCACTAAGAACATTCAAAACATCCGCAGTCCTTTTGACGATTTATAATAATATTAAACACTATATTTAACTAATGAATTCTATTAAATTATTTGAAAGTAAGAATATCCGTTCTGTTTGGAATGAAGAGGAAGAAAAGTGGTATTTTGTAGTTGAGGATGTAATTGCCATTTTAACAGACAGCAAAGATCCTAAACAATATATTAAACGCATGAGAATGCGGGATGAACAGCTTTCAAAAGGCTGGGTACAATTTGTACCGACCCTTAAAGTTGTAACGAAAGGTGGACTTCAAAAAATGGGTTGCTCTGATGCAAAGGGTTTACTCAGAATAATTCAATCGATTCCTTCACCCAAAGCTGAACCTTTTAAACTTTGGCTTGCGCAAGTGGGTTCGGAAAGAATTGAAGAAATCGAAAATCCAGAATTAGCAATTCAACGTACCAGAGAAATATATAAACTCAAAGGATACTCTGATGACTGGGTTGAAAAGCGAATGCGCAGCATAGCTATTCGTGAAGAATTAACTGAAGAATGGTCTCAACGCGGTGTTAAAGAACAAAGAGAATATGCCATTCTTACAGCTCAAATATCCAAAGCAACTTTCGGTTTAACGCCATCAGAATACAAAGAAGTAAAGAATTTAAAGCGAGAAAATCTTCGGGACCACATGACGGATCTCGAATTAATCTTTTCCATGTTAGGTGAAGCATCAACTGCAGCCATTGTCAAAACTCAAAATCCAAAAGGATTCACAGAAAATAAAAAGGTAGCAAAACAAGGAGGAGATGTTGCAGGAAATGCGCGCAAGGAACTGGAAAAGAAGACTGGGAAAAAGATTGTTTCAGCAACGAACTTCAAAGAATTGGCAGAAAAAAAGCAAAAGAAACTTAAATAATGACTAGTTTTAATAACCCTCATAAAATCAGGGTTAGCCATCTGATTTGAGAGACAACCCTGATAAATTCAGGGTTATATATAAGTTATAACCTTTAGTTCGTTCATAATTGTTATTTTAAAATATTCGGTATAATTACCCCGTTTTTTTATATGG
>JBEAUV010000167.1:0-6480 GCA_041161265.1 Bacteroidota bacterium
TAAATATTGTATTTGTATTATTTGATTGAATAGGGGTTAGTCTCTTGTGTTATTATATTATCGTTCTTTACTTTTGATACTATCAAATAGTTCAGCAAATTAATTTATGGGTAGTATTTTTATTGGATTTTAAAGATTTATAAAAGACAAAAAATACTAGTTTATTTTAAACATCGCTTAAAAGTTTTACTAGTTCTTCAAGTTTAAAGGGCTTATCTAAAATGTAATCAATTTGATGTTCTATTTTTTCCTTTTCTTCTATATCCCAACCACTCACAATCGCAATTTTTATTCTTTTACCAAAATTTTGATTTATTTTATCTGCAAGTTGCCAACCATTCATTTCAGGCATTCCGATATCAGTTATTACTAAATCATAAGACTTTTTTTCAAGCAATTCTAATGCACTTAATCCATTACTCGCTTTATCACAGTTATGTCCTAATTGTTCTACCATTTTCGCAGAACTAATTCTTATTAAAGCATCGTCATCTACCCAAAGTACGTTTAAAACTTTGGGACTAGTTGTAGATTTAGGTTCCTTATCAATTATTTTGAAACTATTACTTTGTGCATTAATTGGTATTTTCAATTCGATTGTCGTTCCAATTCCTACTTCAGAAGATTTTACAAATATTTCTCCACCAATTCCTTTGATTATGCTATAAACACCACTCATTCCAAGTCCTCTTCCAACATCAAATCCTTTAGTTGTGTAAAAAGGTTGAAATATTTTTAATTGTGTCTCATCGCTCATTCCAATTCCTGTGTCTTGAATTATCACATCAATCGTCTGATTCTTTGATTCAGTTACGATATTTATGTTTCCTCCATGAGGCATTGCTTCAATACTATTTTTTAGGATGTTATAAAAAGTGGATTTTAATTCTCCTTCATTACCCGATATTTGAGGAATTTCACCTTTATCTAATTTAAAAGATATTTTCAATCCATCTTTTTCTAATTTGTCTTTCCATAATGGATTTAATTGCATAATAGTTTCTTCAATAATTTCATTCAAATTAATAAGTTTATAATTTTCATTTGCCCTTTTTGTGTCACCAAAGCGTTGGAGTGATTTGACGCGATCTGCCACATCAGAGATAATGGTAGCAATATTATTGAGATTTTGTATTGTTGAAGTAGGTAGTTTTTCTTCAAGTTTTGCAATTATGATATTTCCCATCATTGCTTGAAGTGAATTATTAAAGTCATGTGCAACCGAGGCAGCCATTTCACCAATTGCATTTAATCGTTGGCTTTCAATTATTGCTTTTTCGGACTGTTTTTTTTCTGTAATATCAATGTTAGAACCGAGATAACCAATGTGTTTTTTTTCATCATTATAAAGAGGTTTTGCACTTCCTTCAATAATTGATGTTTTACCTTTGGGTGTAATAAATCGTATTTCATAAACGAATTCACTTATAGAATTTATTGATTTACACCATTCGGTTTCGATTCTTGTTTTGTCATCGGGATGAATTGATTTCATCCAACCTTTACCTAGACTTTCATCAACAGTGAGACCTGTGATTTCTAACCATTTGCAATTTGAATATGTGCAATCACCTTGTTCATCAGTTATATAAATACCGATAGGTGAATTTTCTACATATGATTGAATTTGTACTTCACTTTTTTCTGCTCTTTCTTTTGCAGCAATTAACTCTGATTCTGACTTTTTAAGATCGGTGATATCATGAATAGAGCCGACTAAAAATTTTTTGTCTGATTCATCTGTAAAACGTGATTTTTTTGTGACAATGGTCCTCGTAAAACCATCTAATGTAAGGGTTTCTTCTTGCTGATTGGGTATTCCAGTATCTAATACTAAGCGATCAACTGCCATAAAATTATGCCGTTCATTTTCTGGGACGTTTTCAGCAAGTGTTTTACCCAAGACCTTTATTTCATTTAACCCAAATAAATTATAGAAAGCAGTATTGGCATGAGTAATTCGATGCTGATTGTCTTTAACGAATATTGGATCCGTGACTTGATTGAGAATTGTTTTTATAAGATCTTTTTCTTTTCTTAAAATTTTCCAAGCATTTTCTCGGTCTGTGATGTCAATAAAACTGATTACAATTTCAATTATATCTTCATTTTCATTTAAAACTGGAAAACCATTTACTAATACCCAAACAACATCATGACTTTTTGGTCTGTTGATACCCACGAAAAAATTTTGAATTGGTTTTTTAGAATTTTTAATTTGAATAACTGGATACTTTTCGAATGGTAAAGGTGAATCATCACTTTGCAGAAACGTCCAATTAGGATCAATTGCAGTTTTGCCTTTCATTTGATCTTCACTTAATCCAAGTAGTTCTGATGCTTTCCAATTCGAATCAATTATGGATGTATCAGAAGAATGTATAACAATTCCTGCATCGAGATTATTTAACAAACCACTATACCTTTCTTCTTTTGTCTTTAATTCTTGTTCCTTTTTTTTGTTTTTTGCGATTTCTAATTCACTCATTTTTTTTAATGAATCGTATTTTTCTTGCAATTTTTCTAGATCTATAATATTATCCTTAGATTTTTTTTTCAGCGCAGTCATATTAAGATACCATTTATTGATGAAAAAATCCATCAAGTTAAAAGTGAATTAAGGTTAATTGTATTTTCAAAATTGAAAGTATTGAATATTACTACACTCAATTTTAACGGAATATATAAAAGTTATTTGATATAACAAAATCGTGTGGTCACTTTTATGCCACTATATTATTAACTACATGATTTTAAAAGACACCTTAAAATATTATTATAAAGAGTTAATAAATCAATGGTCGTTTGAAAATAATGGTTGGAAAAACATGTTGTTTCATTTTAAAATATTGATATTCTAAAACTTAAGGCGAATATGAAATGATAGTAATATTTTTTATTTCTAATTTAAAAGAGAAACATCTTTTTAAATTCAGATTAGAACCAATTCTATCTTCTCAATTCTCAGTTTAAATCACTCGAATATCTTTCTCCTCTATCAAAACCTTCTGTCCATCTTGAAGCATGACTTCTCTTTTTGTTTTGGTCAAGTTTAAGAATTCTACTTTTGTTCCTTCTTTGAGTTCTAATTGTGCCTTTTCACCCAAATCATTCATATAAGTTGGGATGGATTTCTGCGTCACAATAGCAAAACGTTCGGAGGTAATATAATTTCTTGACGAATTCGTTGCGATTATAAATGCGATTAATAAAACCGATTCTCCAAATAACAACATGAAATGAAAACGTTTCCAGGAGTTGTTTTTCATTTTTAATAATAGAAAAATAGAAATCCCCATCAAAACACTATTAACAATAGAAAGAATCGCCCATGACGTTGCTCCAACACTATAAATTATTCGCTGTAAGCCATTTGTATGAGGCGCCCAGGTACTTGTGTCATTTAGTTTTTTGTAGCACAATTCAATATTTGCTGGTGCTTCGCTATCTCTCGGTGAAAGTTTTAAAACACGCTCATATGCCCAAATAGCTTCACCGTACGATTTGTTTTGGTAATAACAATTTCCTAGGTTGTAATAGGCAGCAACATTGTTTGATTCTTGCTGAATTACTTGGTTGAACAAATTAATCGCCTGGGTAATTTTTTTATCATTTGCAGCTTTCAATCCTTGATCAAACAAATCAGAAGAATAGGAGTGAAGCGCACAAAATGAACTTACAAAAACAACTAATATGTGTCTCAAAACACTCATGAATGCATGATAGAATGCGTAATTTGCTTTGCAGAAACAATTAATGCATCTCTGTCTTCTTCATTGATTCCAAGACCATATCGCGCTTGTTCACAGCTTGATAATAAATTACTTAAAGCAGTTATTTTGTTTGCGTCTGTATCTCGTTCCTTCAATTGTCTAAAAATTTCAGAACTGCTTAATATCATTGATTCATCACTATTCAAAAACAAGGATAATGAGCGTTGAACGCCTTTTTCAATGAAGCTGTAATAGTTCGTGTAATCTCTTTGTGAGAGTGCTTTCTCCGCTTCAGAAAATAAATTTTGAACGGCAATTTGAGCATTTTGTTTGGCCACTTTTTGCGTACCTACCGAGCTATTTTCTTCTTTTTTCCTCATCCATAATCCAAAAATGAGCGCAAGTATTAGGGGAGAGGTGACACCTATTAGAAAACTGTTTGATGAGAAATTCAATGTTTGATTGGATAAATTTCCACTATCGCGACGCAAAGGAAAAACTTCCTCTTGGAGTTGATTTTGAGGCAATGCAGCAATATCATCTGTTCCTGGTTTGAATTTGTTGTTTTTCTCAATCACTAAAAGATCACTTTTTGTACTTACTGTGCAGTACTTTTCTTTGTTCGGATCGAAATAGGAAATACTTGTTTCAGGGAGTGTTTGTTCTCCAAATTTCGTGACCTGAATGTTATATTCATAGCTGATTTTCCCTTCTGCACCTCTGCTTCCAAAAACAAAATCTTCTTTAATAATTGGATCACCGTAAACCACAAATCCTTTTGGTAAAGATAAAGTTGGTTCAACGATGTTTTGTAAGTTTCCAACGCCCGTAACTTCAACTAAAAGGGTAAATACGTCTCCTTGTTTAAACGTGCCTGTTTGAACGGTTCTTGTTACACTAAATTGACCAACACCGCCAATAAAATCCTTTGGTACATTTCCTGGCAAAGGTTTAATTTCAATTGTCGCACCGCTAGATGTTAAAGGCATACTTTCATAGCCACGACGCAACAGCAATTTAAACGGATCAACAGTGATTTTTCCTGTTCCTGTTGGGAAAACTACTTTTTTATCGTACTCAAATGTGTAATACGTGAAATTTCTAATGTGTTCTTCTTCCACCATAATGCGCGTTGAAGATCCAATATCATGTTTGTCTAAAGCTCCATTGATAGAATATTCTTGGTAATCTTCTAAATGTGAAGGGTTGAATTGTGCATACACTTTTGCATTTAAAATGACACATTCTCCTTCATAAATGGTTGATTTTGATTTTTCAATCAAGGCAAAAGCAGGTTGTTTAAGTTGCTTCGCAGTTAATTCATTACCTGTTGTAACCTTAGCATTTTCTTTTTTTATTGTTACAGAAACAGTGTTCGATTTGTATACTTTGTTCCCCTTTTTTACATATGCCGGACCAAATTTAAACGTTCCAGCTTTCGGCATAGCACCCGTTTGTGAAAGGTGATAGTAGGTGATAACTTTTCCTGTATTGTAATCAATTTCTTGATTCATCCCGTTTGAAATATTATATCCATGAACAAAGCCACTTGGAAAATCAATATCGATTTCTCCTTGAACATTTGATTTAATAATAATCGTCAATACTTCACCAATCTCGGCTTCTTTAGGCTCAACTTCCAACCAAACCATCGGTTTTTGCGCGACAGCATGAAACGCTGCAAACAAAGCTATGATATGTAAAAGTGCAATTTTCATCACCAATCTTTTCCTGATTTTATTGAATTTCCTTCTTGTCTGCTACCACCCATTTTACGTTTGGTTTCCGCTTCCGATTTCATCAATTGATCCAACATCCGTTCAACAGATTTATTCGGTAAACGCGATGGGTTTTTACCATCTTGTTCTTTGCCATCTTTTGAATTGTTTTGTTGATTTTGAGAATTTTGTTGATTCTTTTGGTTTTTATTGTCCTTCGGATTTTGCTTGTCTTTTTGATTCTGCGGTTGATTCTGCGGTTGATTTTTATCCTTATTGTCTTTGTTGTCCTTCGGATTTTTCTTTTGTTCGTCTTTTAACCTGCGAATTGCTTCTGATAAATTGTATCGCGTTTCCTCATCAGAAGGATTGTTTCTCAGCGCTTCTTTATACGATTCAACTGCTCCTTGGTAATTTTTCCCTTTCATCCGCGAATTTCCCATGTTGTGGTAGGATTTCGCTTTTGCTTGTTTCGATTTTTTAGAACTGGCATTTTGCTCGTAAATCTTCTCGGCTTTTTCAAATTCACGTGCTTTGTAAGCCGATTGACCCATTTCATCCGAAAGATCAACGTCATTTGGTGCTTTCTTTTGAGCCGATTGATAGTATTTCAATGCTTTCACATAATCCTTATTCTTGTATGAATCACGAGCAACCTTCAATGAATCTCTCCATTCTTGCGCTGAAACATTCATCCCAACCAAAACAAATAGTATGTAAACTATATTCTTCATTTTCTCTAGCTCTATGTTCTATGCTCTATGTTCTCCTTACTTCTTCCAAAAAATCCTTTCGACACCACCAAAAACAAACACCAAAATAAGATGGATACAAATAACGGAATTTGATAGCGATTCTCTTGTATGTCAAACTCCAAATCTTGGACCTTAGACCGCTTCATTTGGTTAATTTGTGTTAACAAATCCGATAAATTTGGAAATGGGTCCGAACTGATGGTAAATGACCCTCCAGATTTGGACGCAATCGACTGAATAAAAGAAGGATTAATCCTTGAAATAACTGTTTTTCCCGCAGCAGTAGTTTTGTAT
>JBEAUV010000168.1:0-6407 GCA_041161265.1 Bacteroidota bacterium
GAAAACAGCTTACTTCATTTTATACAATGATTCAAAAACCATTACTAACGCTATTTATTTTTCTGACAAGTCAACTGGCATTTACGCAAGGTTTTCAAGTCAATTTTCAAGGTCAAAAACAACAAGGAATGGGTGGAGCAGGAACCGCTTTGCCTATTGATGGTGCTTCTTTGTTTTTCAATCCTGGAAGTTCTTCCTTTTTAAAAGAAAATTCTGCCAATCTTGCGATGACTCCAACATTTGCACGAAGTCTTTTTGTTGACGCAAATACCAATCAATCAGCTAGAACAAATTCTCCAATGGGGACACCGTTTTCAGCTTATGCTGTTTATCGTAAATCAGCTGAAAGCAAATTATTTTTTGGATTAGCTGCATATACACCTTTTGGAAGTACCGTTCAATGGGAAGATAACTGGATGGGAAGATTTGCTTTAACCCGATTAGAATTAAAATCAATTTTTATTCAACCAACAATAAGTTATAAAATCACTGATAAAATTGGTTTGGGTGCCGGTTTCGTTTACTGTACGGGAAACGTTAACCTTCAAAAAGATTTACCTGTTATGGATGCAAGCGGAACTTATGGGCATGCTGAATTAGCAGGAAAAGCAAACGGATTTGGAGTAAATGCTGGAATTTTTGTTCAAGCAACTGAAAAAATTGGAGTCGGACTAACCTATCGTTCACAAGTTAATATGTCAGTTTCTAATGGGCAAGCAACATTTACAGTTCCGTCATCTTTAGTAGCTAATTTCCCGGACGGAAGTTTTTCTTCTTCCTTGCCGTTGCCGCAAGTAATTACTTTAGGGCTTGCTTATAAACCATCAGAAAAGTTGTCTTTTGCTTTAGATATTAATTATGTTGGCTGGAAAGCGTATGATACATTGGCGTTTGATTACGAAACAAATACAACGTCTTTGGTTGATACGAAATCAGTAAGAAGTTATGAAAATATCTTTGCTTTTCGAGGTGGAGCAAATTATGAGTTTACTGAAAATTTTGCAGCGCGGTTAGGCATAGCTTATGGAATTTCCCCAGTTCAAGATGGTTATGTAACGCCCGAAACTCCAGATGCAAATCGAATTAATTACACAGCTGGATTGAGTTATAAAGTTGGAAAACATTTTTCTTTTGATGCTTCAATTTTCTTTACACATGTCAAAAGAACAGATATCAACATCGAAACCAATTTAAGTGGAACCTATACAACGAATGTTGTAGCACCAGGTCTAGCAATAATTTATGGATTTTAATATGAAATTAAAAAACACGCACTTATTAGTAGTCTTAGTAATTCTAAGCTTCACTTTTTCATGCAAACCGAAGGAAACTGAAGTTGAAGTTTCAGCCGGAGAGGTCGATGCAACTCGTTTTGTTTCAATTGGAGGTCTTGCAACGAGTGGATTTATGGATGATGCACTTTATGCAGAAGGACAAGAAAATTCTTTGGGAGCAATTCTATCAGAACAATTCAAATTAATAGGGGGCGGAAATTTTAATCAAGCCTTAATGCCAGCAAGTTCTGACGGAAACAATGTATTAGGTTTTTCAAGATATGTTTTGAATTTTAAAACTGATTGTTTGGGCGTTACTAGCCTTTCGCCTATTCGTTCCGCTTCAACGGGTGATGTTGCTGGTTTTTCAATAAACAATTATTCGACTGTATCTCCATTTCATAATTTCGGTATTCCGTATTTAAAATCAACAGAATACAATAATTCAAGTATTACCAATCCATATTATATTCGAATGGCTTCAAATCCTGGAAGTTCAACGGTTAAAGGAGATATTATGCTGAGTAACTCAACATTTTTTACCCTTTTTACAGGAATGGATGAGGTGTTAGAATACGCTAAAAACGGTGCAAGTTCTGGATCATTAACACCGGTAAATGGAGCAGTTGGAATTGGATTTGACGGCAGTATTAATGACCTTTTACTTGATTTAACTGCAAATGGATCTAGAGGAGCAATTTCAAACATTCCAGATGTTACAACAGCGCCATTTTTCACTACTATTCCTTTTGATGGTTTAACACTAGATACCGATAAAGCTCAAACATTGAATGATATTTATAATCCAATTGGGATATTTTTCCAAGTTGGGAAAAATGCCTTTATGATTGAGGATCCAACGGCAGGAGCTTTTGGTGTTCGACAAATGGTTGAAGGAGAATTAATTTTGTTAAGTGTGCCTTTAGATTCTTTGAAATGCAATAAAATGGGTTCAGTATTTCCGTTTAGAAATGAATTTGTTCTTACAAATTCTGAATTGCTAGAGATTAGAAATACTATTAGTGGATTCAATACTGTTATTGGATCGTTAGCTTCAAATTATAATTTAGCATTAGTAAACTCTTATTCATTTTACAATCAACTTAAAACAGGAATTGTCTACAATGGAATTTCTATAAATGCAAAATTTGTTTCTGGAGGAGCTTATTCATTGGATGGATTATCTTTGAATCCAAGAGGGACAGCGCTTTTGGCAAATGAATTTATAACCGCGATTAATCAAAAATATCAATCAACAATTCCGAAAGTTGACGCTACAAAATTTAGGGGCGTTATTTTTCCATAACTTTACTACTCAAAACTTACAACTATGAAAAAAACTATTACTTTATTTTCCTTATTTATTTCTGTGGTTTCAATGTCCATCGCTCAAGAACCATGTTCTACAGGCCGATATGCAAGCAATGTTTATCCCACAACAACATTAACAAGTAATATTGTTTACGGACAAAACTTGAATTATGCAGGAACAAATAAAATCTTAAAATTAGATTTCTATGAACCAACAGGAGACACTGCTACTGTTCGACCTTTGATATTATGGATACATGGAGGTAGTTTCTTAGGAGGTACAAAAACTGATGCTGACATGGTTGCATTATCTCAAGCTTTTGCGAAAAAAGGGTATGCGTGTGCCTCAATTGATTACCGTACAGGTTTTTTTCCAATTGACTCTGCAAATTCTGTGAAAGCAGTTATGAGAGCTGTTCAAGACGCTCGAGCTGCATTGAGATTTTTCTACAAAGACAGAGCGGATGGAACGAATGCATACAAAATTGACACAAATAATATCTTTATTGGTGGATCTTCTGCTGGAGCAATTACGTCTTTGCATTTGGCTTATTTAGATAGAACTTGCGAAATTAATGGGTATGTGCCATCTGGAAACCTTACTACTCTTGGTGGTTTAGAAGGAAATAGTGGGAATCCTTGCTATTCTTCTAAAGTAAATGGAGTAATTAATTTGTGTGGCGCATTGGCTAGTTATGGCTGGTTAGAGGCTGGTAACTTACCTTTATGTTCTATGCACGGTACAAATGATGGAACAGTTAAATATAACCGAGGAATCGTTAATCCAGGTGTTCCGTTAATGTATTTAGATGGTAGCCGAATGCTTCATGAAAGAGCACAAGCTGTTGGCGTTCAAAGTAATTTTTATACGTTCTATGGTGCTAATCATGTTCCTTATCTTGGAAGTGGAGCTACTGCAATGGCATATATGGATACAACAGTTAACTTTGTAAGAGATTATTTAATTGATCGTTTGGCCTGTACAAACCCAATTTTGCAAGCACCAAATGCTCCTGCAGAAACAGCAACTCTTTACTCATTTACAACTTGTTCAGGAAATATGCCTGTAGATTTTTGCACAGGAGCTGGCTTAGTTGAATCAATGGATAATATCAATTTTAAAGTATATCCAAATCCATCAACGTCAGATGTGACAATAGAATGGAGTGATGAATCTGAAATGCTGGTTGAATTATATGATTTTTCAGGAAGAAAATTATTTTCGAAAGAACAATTTGGGAGTAGTCTTCAATTAGAAAGAAATGGTTTAAATAGCGGCATCTATTTGATGAAATTGACTAATAAGCAAGGACAAACAGTTACACAATCTATTATCTTTAATTGATGAGATTTATTATATTTTTAATCATAAATTTTGGAGCCCTCGCACTGGGGGCTCTTTTTATGGGTGAAAGCCCAGCAGAAAACGAGTGGTACAAAAGTCTAAACCAAGCTCCTTGGACACCACCTGGGTGGGTTTTTGGTTTTGCATGGAGCTTTATCATGATAACATTTAGTTTGTATATGTCTCGTGTGTTTATTGAATTTAATGGTGTTTTACTGAGAAAACTGATGGTGCTTTTTTCACTACAATTTGTTTTTAATGTATTATGGAATCCATTGTTTTTTCAATGGCATATGAGTTTGCTTGCCTTGTTTGTTTTAATTTTTATAATTGTTCTTTTGGTTTTTATACATATGGATTTCTCAGACAATAAGAAATTTAATACAATGTTAATCGCCCCTTATTTTCTTTGGCTAATGGTTGCGTTATCTTTGAATTTATATGTTGTATTGTATAATTAAATTAAATTTTTTTATATAATTTAGGCAACTTGTTTTTGTAGATTTCGTCTATTTATTTTATTTATTAAATTCTTGCGCTTAATTTGTCATTACTACTATGCTGAAATTATTCAATTTTACATTTCTATTCCTGATTTTTTCGATTGCTCCGATTTCTTTCGGGCAAACTTGTACCGATGGTATACAAAATCAAGGTGAGACAGGGATAGACTGTGGCGGGCCCTGTATAGCCATTTGCCCGACTTATATTGTAACAGCTGCAGGCTCTCCGTTTGGATGTGATAATGGGGCAGTTGGATCCGGCGATCAAACTCCCGAATGGGATGTCAATTTAACTGGGTTCCCTTCGGGTACAGCTCCAGTTTATGTTGTAATTCCATCTTCAAAATTTGGAGAGTGTTGTAGCTATGCTAATGCTGGCCCAAGTGGTGAGACCAACCAAAACTGCCTTGTATTAAAAATTATTCTTGACCCAGGAGCAGCTGGGATTAATTTTACACTAGATGGAGCTTCGGGGGCAACAGATATTCGCTATATGAACTGTGGGGCTACTCCTGTTATTGCAGGAACGCCTATATGTGTGAGCGGAGTGGGGCCACATTACTTCATGTTTTGCCGAACAGGTACAACTGATTATTCAATTACTGTTGCATCTATTCCAGCCCCAACAGGAGCCGCTGACGTTATTACTACTGAAGGGTGTAACATTCAGCTGGCGACATCTGGTTTCATAGCGAGCTCGATTTCTTGGAGTTCAGTAACCGTGGGAGCTAACAATCAGTACAACAATTTAATATCTCTACCTGGTGGAGGAAGTCCTGGAACTACATTGGTTCCATATGTTGATCAACCAGCGATTCAAATTAACCCAATAACTGGAAGCCCAGGAACTCTTTATTATCAGGTATGTGGTGAGCCTACTATAAATGGAATTTGTCCAGCTGCTTCTCTAGATATTGTTTGCTTCACCACTATGGTTTCGATCTATCCTGATCTTTCAGCAACACCAGGTCCAAATGTAGCAATATGCAATGGTTCAGTTGTTGGGGCAAATGTATCTGCTTCTGCGTTGGGAGGAACAGCGCCATTTACGTTTACATGGTCGGGGCCAGGGGGGTTCACGGATGTTAATACCCATGTAAGTGCGATCGACAACATTCAAGCAATGTTACCAGGTGTATATAATGTTGTAATTACAGATGCTACTGGATGTCCTTCGGCTTCTACTTTTGTAACAGTTACTTCTTTTACCGTTGATATAAATGCAGCCGCTGGTTCAGATGTTTTAGTATGTAGATCGCCAATCCCAACAATAAATATTAATGCTACAGTGTCACAAACAGGCACTGGTATTTGGAGCGGTGGGACTGGAACATATAATACAAATAATACAGATTTAACCCTTTTATATACACCCTCTGCAGCTGAATTAACTGCAGGATCGGTTACCTTAACTTTAACTCCTACCAACGTACTTGGTTGTCCTTTTACTACCGATCAAGTGGTAATTTCTTTACCTGCATTTACATCAGTATTAAGCGCAGTGCCAACCAATATTACTTGCTTTGGCTTGACCAATGGTTCTATTGATTTAACTGTTACAGGAGGAGCCGCGCCTGCTAGTTATTTATGGACGAATACAGCAGTAACTCAGGACCTTTCTGGTTTAGGTGTAAATTCTTATACTGTAACGGTGACTGATGTAAATGGATGTACTGGTACTACTTCTGCATCAATTACTCAGCCAACTGATTTGATATTGTCTGTCAGTAATTTCACAAATGAGACATGTAGTTATTCTAACAATGGAATTATTACGGTTGCAGGAAGCGGAGGTACGGGAGCATTCACTTATGCGATCACTTCACCGGTAGCAGGCGCTTCACAAGCATCAGGCACTTTCAGTGGACTTACTGGAACAGTAGCCGGCACAACATACACTATCCAGGTAACGGATGCAGCTGGTTGTACAGATATTATTACACAACTGATCACCGAACCAGTTGTTTTGGATGT
>JBEAUV010000169.1:0-6402 GCA_041161265.1 Bacteroidota bacterium
GTTAAAGCACAAAATTTAAATGTCAAATGGTTTTCAGTATATTTCAATTCTAAACTTTCAGGAATACCACGTTTATTGATTTTGTTCTTGCTTTTGACACTCCAATCAACATCGTTGTAAAAAAGTTGTATCGCTTTCAACTCGATGTATGGCTTTAAATTCCGTTGACTTCCATCGAGCATTTTAATACATGACAAACCAGTTGCTGAACCAGTCCACAATGAATTATTGGAAAAGAGTATCGCATTTTGCTGAATTTCCATATTAATTAATCCACTCCGCTCATCATAAGTGATGATATGATACTTAGAATTATTAATCTTTTTTAATAAGTTTATTCCCCGATTTGTTCCAACCCATAATTCACCTAAATGCCAATTTAAGGCTTGAATTGAATTAGAAATCAATCCTTCACTCTTTGATACTTGATAAAATTTTCCTTCATCATAGATAACTAGTCCATGGGATTTAGTTCCAATATATTTGACTCCCTTGCTATCTTCTTCAAGACTCAAGATAAATTTGTCATTTAACTTCCTTGAATCATAGACCGCTACAAAGGATTTTCCTGAATAACGAAAGAGACCCTTTCGGTAAATACTCACCCAAGGGTTACCTTGCCGATCAATTAGAAAAGTGTAAACTTCATTCGAAGGAAGAAGATACTTACTGCCAAATTGAATTGAATCTTTTGACGACAATTTAAATAGACCAGCGTTAAAGGAGCCAACCCAAATGTTTTTACTATTATCCTGTTGTATTTTCGTAACAGTTTGAAGATTAACATTTTTGATTGAACTAATTATTCTCTTGACATTAAATTTATCGTCTTTTGTATTCAAAATAATAATACCAAAGTTAGATTCAGTTCCTATCCACAATTCACTTCGTTCAGGAATTTCATAAATGGTCGTAATCTTAACGTTGACCAATTCTTTTGGCAAAACCTGTTTTAATACTTGCCCTGTTTTATTAATAATATTCAGCCCATATCCGTATGTCCCTGCAATTATTCTTCCGTCACTTAAATTAGCCAAACACGTAATACTTTCATTTGAAAGTCCCGATTCTTTATCAAGTGAAATTATTTCCTCTTTTTTTAAGCACGAAACACCGTTCCCTGAAGCTAACCACAGGTTCCGTTCTCGGTCAAAATAACCATTGTATAGGTCATTTGAAGTAAGTCCATTTTTATCTGTGATTGTGCTATGAGAACCGTTTTTATGAAGAATAAACAATCCATTTGAACTAATAATATTGAGTTCATTTTTATTTGGAATGATACAAGATATCCAAGCATTTTCAATCTCTTTAATATTTAACTTTGAAAATTTTGACTTAAACCCTACAACAACACCTTGATTTGTTGTTCCTAACAAAATACTATCGCCAAAAGTACTAAGCGAGAAAATGTAATTGTCAAGAATTCCATCTTTCAATTTAAAATAGGAGAATTTCTTTGAATTATATTGAACCAATCCATTTCCTCGCGTTCCGAACCAATAATCTCCATTGGCCGTTTGATTCATTGAAAGAACACCTTCTTTGAAAATGTTATTGGGATCTTTAAATTCAATCAATTTATCATTAATAAGTTGATAAACCCCTGTTTCAGTTAAAACCCAGAGAACGCCACTTTTATCAATGTACAATTTACGTATTACATCAGAAGATAAGCCTTTACCTTTTTTAAAATTGATGGTTTTTTTATAGTCATAGACAAAAAGACCATTTGTGTTAGTCCCAATGCATATTCTTCCCTTTTTATCTTGTACTATACTTACAGCATCAACACCGCTTAATACTTTCAAAGGAGCAAATTCGCTAAACTCTTGTCCATTAAATTGGCTTATTCCTGACTGGGTTGCAAACCAAATGTATCCGTCTTTATCTTGAAAAACATCATTAACTATTTCACTTTGCAAACCATCTCTGGTAGAGAAATTTAGGATATTATATTTTTGGGTATTTCCTCTAAATGCAACTAAAATAAACAAGAAAAGACAGACTAAGTATACAAATCTGTCTTTCAATATAGCATTAAAGAATTTGATCTTATTCACTTAAAAAGCTTAGTTTTTCATGAACGTTTTAGAAATCATTGCGCTATTTTTATTTACACTTATGAAATAAATTCCTTTCTGAAAATTTGAAATGTTAATGTTCATTTCAGTTGAACTAACGCTATTTTTATATATAATCTTACCAGAAGCATCAGTTATAATCATTTGAGCATTCAACAAGTTTTGATCAAAAGAAATTTGTAATTCTTCATCTGCTGGATTTGGTGAAATTCCAATATTTAACTGGAATAATTGTTCTTCAACAGATGCTTCAGCATTTGAAGCTTGTTTTTTAATATTTGATCTTGAAGTATTAATATTCGCTTTGGTAATATTACAAGTTGGCAAAGATGTTTCAATATAATATTGAGCCAAAGGGTGTAAATTATACGTTTGATCACCCCAAGAAATTTGATAATTCATGAAATATCCCATGGATGTAAATGCGCCGAAACCTGTTTCATCCATCATACAATTGTAACTTAAAATATAATCTTCATTTGTTTGATTCTCAATTTTATATTTAGACCATTTTAAGGTACCTGCAGTTGTTCCTAAAGGGGAGTAATCCAAAACAACTCCTTGGTGCCAAGGCGATCTCGCAGTTTCTAATCCTGTATTATACAAAAATGTGATAGCATATCGGGCTGAATCAATTGTATTTGATGACATATCTGTAAAAAACGAAAGTTCACTCATGTGTTGAGCGCCTATTTTTGTAAACATTGTCTCTGACGGTAATTCACGGTAAATAAATACACTATCAATACCTGTTATGATAAGTGGTTTTTCCCAAACTACCATATAATGCTCTCCATTTTGGAAATCAGAAGAAACAAGGCAAACATTTTGCGATTTTGCAACAAAAGGACTAATAATAAGTAATAAAATCGCACTCGGAATTATGCAGATATTTTTCATTTGTGGTTTTTTAATTGGTTAAATTTCAACATTTTTACTCACATTACAAAAAGTATTTTAACATTTTTACCATTCCTCAATAATTTGATATTAATTAGACATTTTACTTTCAATTGTCCAACCAATCAAATAAGCTCTTTGCTTCGCTTTTTCTGCATTTTCTCCTTCCCAATTTTGATTAATTGTTTCATTAAATAACTTCAACCATTGGGCAAAATGCTCCTTATTTAAAGCCATTTTAAGATGTTTTTCAGTAACATTTGTAGAATAACCTACCTCATCCAACAGCACAAAAGCCCAAAAATCTACCATTTTAGGTAAATGTATTTCAAAATTCAAATTTTTAAAAAAAGGGGACAATAATTTATCAATCATGATCTTTGCGTAAAACTTGTTTACCATAATTTCAATATCTGATCGCGTTTCGATGTCTTTCATTCTAACTAAATAATTTGTTTATAATTAAATTATTGAAACCACTTTGTTGTATTTCAATTGGTATTTTTCAGAAACTATTTCGACAAAGGATTTATTCTTAATTTTTGATTCAGCCCAGGAAATAAAATCAAAATATTCCACAGCCAAACCTTCAAAAGAATCTTCTTTGATTGATGAAAGTTCTTTATAAAGTTCATTCCAAAGCTCTTCTGCATCAATGGTATTTGTACATTTAATTCGTTTTGATACAAATTGAAGAAAGGCTTTTTCAAAGGAATATAACCTGTTTCTTGATTTTAAAAATCTCAAGGTGCTTTTCAAAGAATATGGAAGAAATTCATTGTGGTTTAACTCTAAATGAGCAAGTAAGTCCAATATGTGCGTATAAGAAAGAATATCTTCACTTTCATCTAGCTCCGTGTCGTTTAAAATCGAATTAATCCATTTTAAAGCACCAGAAAAATCTTTTTGCCCAAGTTTAATTGTCGCTATTTTAAATTGAATAAAGGCCTTTCTTACTGGTGATATTTTTTCACCATACAATTTCAAATTTTTCTCAATAGATTCGATCAAATTATAAGCCTTTTGGTATTCTCCTTTATGCGTTAAAATTGACAATTCGATACTGCTGGTGCTAGCAAATAATTTAATTTGCAAATCTTCATTTTGTTCTAAAGCATAGTTATCTGGTATTTCCTTTAATTTTTTCAATAATAAAGAGGAATCTTTGTGATACCCTAATTCTTCAGAAACATAAATTGCATTTGTGAGTAACGAAAAATAGCTGTTTAGATTTGTTTCAATAACACCTTCTCTTAATTCAAATGTCAGAAGATTTGCTTTAATATAAATAAAACTTTTTTCTAAATTACCACTAGCAAACCAATAAGCGCTTCGTATATGATTATATAGATATGCCGAATCGAAAGCCATTTCTGTTGTTTTTAAATTTTCTGGCAATCGCTTAAAAATAAGATTAAATTGTTCCTTTTCCTCATCACTCCTTGCCTTTCCTTTTCTTGAAAGTTGAAAAAATAAATCGCTTTTTATTTTCCATAATTGATTATACAACTCTAATTCTTTTAAAATAGCACCATCCTTAACTTCAATTTCCTTTAAATCTTCAACGGTAACGTCCGAGTACCCATTATTTTCTAGTAGTTTTTTCTTTTTTCTTCTTATTTCCAATATAAGTGTGTGTCGTTCATGTTTCTCTGCGAATTTCTCTGCGCTTCTCAAAATTCTTCCACATTGTTCATAGAGCGATTTTGTGTAAAGTATTTCGGCACTATGCATATATTTATAGATTTGCGCATCAATTGAGGTGGATGTATAAAAAGCATCTAAAGCACTCAAAACATGGTCATATAAACGTTTTTTAGTAATGGAAAATCTATTTAAAAAAGCTTCGTTTTTAAATTCTTTAAAGACTGCCTCTTCATTATATTCATCTTGTTTGGCAATATAATCGAACAGTCGTACATAATTATTTTCATCTCCAATTGTGTGTCGAGATGAAATCAATTTAAAATATCTTTTTTCTGATTTTGAAAGTGATTTGATTAATTCAAACAAACCTTCTTTAACTTTGGTAGACATGTATAAAATCGATTAATAAATTAACTGTAAACTAATTTAATAAAAGGATTTTACATAAAATCAATCTATTTTTGAACTGTATGTTTTATTGACTGAAAGGTAAATTATAATCATAAAAAAAGCCTTGTCTAAACAAGGCTTCAAATAAATATTATTTAGGTTTTTTTCGACTACTTTCATCTGGATCACTATTTGGATCAGTTATGCCTTCAGTTCCTATTGAACCATTATCCTCAGAAACAGGTGTTGTGGCATTTCTCCAAACTGGTGTTTCCTCAACATTCACAGTACAAGGATGAATAATTTCCTTTGTACATGAAACAGTAAAAAAACCAATTGCAACGACCGTTATGTAAATAACTTTCTTCATCTCCGTAACTTTATGTAAACAAACATATTACTTTAATTCTAATTATCCAAATTTTCAACCTGAAATTTTAGTGTAACGCATGTTCCTTTGATTGAACTGTCATTATTTCGTATTTGAACGGGTCCATTTATTTCAAAAATTTTGTTTGAAAGAATTTTTAATAACTCAATTCGTTTGGTGGTTATATCCATTCCTTGTGAGCGATGATCACCATCATAATTGGTTTTATTGCTCATACTCGTTTCTATTCCAACACCATTATCTTCAATTTTAATGGTCAACATTTCACCTCTTAAAGTGATATCAACAGTAATTAACCCCTTTTTAGTTTCATCTGGTAATATTCCATGTATGATACTGTTTTCGATAAAAGGTTGTAACATCATTGCTGGAATTATAACTGATTCTGTATCAATATTTTCATCACAATTAATTTGGTAATCAAACCTGTCTTTAAAGCGCATTGCTTCTAATGACATATATAATTCTAGCCTTTCCAGTTCTTGACTCAATGGTACAAGATTTCCATCATCCGATGAATCCAAGTTTTTACGAATCAATTTAGCAAAATTGGTAAGAAATCGATTCGCAGATAATCGGTCTTGAGTATTGATAAAATATTGAATAGAATTAAGTGAATTAAAGATAAAATGGCGATTCATACTCGCATTTAACGATTTTTGTTCCAAAGCTAATAAACGCGATTTATAACCCATTTTTTCTTTATCGTTTTTCTCTCTTTCTCGTTTTAATCGGAATTTAAATATTCTGAAAATCACATAAGCTAATACTATCAATACAAGAAGAAAAAACCACCACGTTTTATAAAATGCTTGTTTTACTATAAATTCGAATTTTATTTCTTCTGAAGGATTTCCTTTTGAGTCGACACAACGCGCGTGAAGAGTGTAATTTCCAGCAGACAAACCGCTGAAGGTAATTGTCGTATTATTATTTAAAGGCGACCAATTATTATCTTGTCCTTCGAGCCAAAACTGAAATTGCATTCCA
>JBEAUV010000170.1:0-6400 GCA_041161265.1 Bacteroidota bacterium
GCAACAATTGGAGCTGTTGGTATTGCGTTCACAGTCATTGTTATCGAATTGGATACAATGCTTGCAGGAGAAGCACATTGTGCATTTGAAGTTAATAAACAAGTGACTACTGCATTATTAGTAAGCGTAGTAGTCGTGTATGTAGTTGAATTAGTACCTACATTAGTGCCATTCACTTTCCATTGATAAACAGGTAATGTTCCACCGTTCACCGCTGTCGCAGTAAATGTAACCGAAGTTCCTGCACAAATCGTATTTGAAGGACTTGCAACGATGGAGATACTAGGAGTTACATTCGCTGTTAATGAAACAGCTATGGTCCTAGCAGTAGAAGTTCCACAGCTATTAGAAGCTGTAACAGAAATACTTCCTGACAAGGTTCCAAATGTTACTGTAATAGATGTGGTACCTTGACCTGAGGTTATTGTTGCCCCAGAAGGTACCGACCAGTTATAAGTAGAGGCTCCCGAAACCGCGGCAATTGAATAAGTATTACCTGTAGAGTTAGCACAAAAAGTAGCAGACCCAGTTATTGCGGCAGGAACTGCCGGTGTAGTTAAAACTGTAACTGATAAAACGCTCGCAGAAGATGTTCCACATGTATTTGTTGCTACCACACTTACATTACCCGATGTAGATCCAAAAGTAACCACAACCGATGTGCTTCCCTGACCAGAAGTTATTGTTGCACCAGCTGGTACAGTCCATGTATACGACGTTGCATTGGCTACCGAGGCAATTGAATATGTATTAGAAGTTGCTCCTGAACACAAAGATGTAGTTCCCGAAATTATTCCTGGAGTTGCAGGGACAGGACTCAGTGTAACTGGCAATGTACTAGAGGCAGATACACCACAAGCATTTGTTGCCGTTACCACAACATTACCAGAGGTCGATCCAAATGTCACAACTGCTGCAATTGTTCCCTGACCAGAAGTGACTGTAGATCCAGAAGGAACAGTCCACACATAAGTCGTTGCATCAGGAACTGAAGTAATCGAATAACTATTGGAAGATAATGCACAAACTGCTGAAGAGCCATTTATCGCAGGAACTACTGGATCAATGCATGATACTATCGGATTTACGCATAATTGAAGTGTCCAAGAATTTAAAGAACCACCATCAACATTAAAAGCATCACTCACCGTCAAAATCCAATTTCCAGCGGAGTTCTGACCGTTGAACGATGCTAATGAACCAGAAGGCTGATAAGTACCACCTGCTGTTGGTGGGCAAGGAATCGTCGCTGAAGCAGCAGCGTCATCAAAATTTAAATTGAAGTTTTGGTTATTTGTACATATTCCTGAAAATAGATTTACAACAGTACCAGTCGGACTTGTAAGTGTAAAAGTCAAATCACTGATATAAGTGTGTGTCCCAGCTAAATTTAAAATATTGACGTCAGTTATTGTTCCGTTTGAAGGAATGTTAATTGTTGAAGTTACGACTGGTGCTCCAGAAGCAGAAATTGCAACTGGTACATTTGTGGCAACAATTGACATACATCCATCAGTTGTGAAATTATAAGTAGAAGACCATGCTGATGAGCCACAGCCAGAAACAGCTCTAACTCTCCAATAATATTGAGTATTAGCATTCAGAGTCGTTGAAGAATAAGCTGCGGATACCAATCCCGTTGCTTGACCAACAATTGAAGTAAATGCAGCATCTGTGGCAACATCTATGCTATAGGTTATTCCTGAACCAGCTGCTGTATTCCATGTGAATGAAACGGGAACAGGAACCCCTGTCGCTCCATTTGCCGGACTTATCTGTGTTACAGCTGAAGGGCTTCCGGCGGAAATATTTAAAGTAACCGTATTCGTTTTAGTTCCTGTGGATCCATTAGCTGTAATTGTCAAAGTATAAGAACCTGGAGCTGCAGAACCAGTGTTTGATATAGTCAAAGTACTTGTTCCAACAGGAGTTACCGGACTAACAGAGAAATTTGATGTCGCTCCAGCAGGCACGCCTGATACAGATAGCGTTACTGGACTATTATACCCACCAATAGAACCTACATTAACTGTATAAACAGCATTTGAAGGTTGACAAACACTTACCGTAGATGGAGTAGTCGTCAATGTGTAATCAAAAGTTGCAAGTGTTATTGTAAAATTATTATTAGAAATATCAAAGAAATATCCTCCATTACATCTGACCATAATTCTACAAGTTGTAGAAGGGGTATTTGGCACGTTAATAACCTGACTTCCGTCATTTGGAACATTTGTAGCTAATACAGTCGGATAGGTTAAACCTCCGTCAGTAGATAATAAAATATCCACATTGGCACAACTTACAGGAGAAGCTGTCGTCCCTCCTACGTTCCATGTTACTGTTTGCGAAGACGCTCCAGCCCATGAAATTCCAGTTGCATTTGGATAAGTTACTGTAAATGGCCCTGCCGTTGCAATAATTCCAACTGTCATGTTTTGAGAGTCGTTACATCCTCCACCAGAAGCATTGTCCCTTACCGTAACTCTAAAATTCATTGTTCGAGCGACAGTAGGTAAAACTTCCCATGTGAATGGGCCATTAGCCGCTAATGACGCTAGATTAGGGAAATAACGTGTTGGATTTGTACTTGGATCAAATGTTCTGAAATTCGCTCTTGACGTCTGCGTTGCAGTCGGAGCCGTTGTCGATGTCCCTGCGTCCATTTCTTCCCAACAGTATGTAAGAACATTAGAACCATTAGGATCGGTTGCTGAAGCCGTTAAAAAAAACGGGGTTCCCTGGGGTATTGAAATTGATGTTAAAGGAGCAACTGTAGGAGAATTATTTGAAAGCGGCGTCTTTACTGGACAAGTATGGCCTGCACTTGTTATAAAGTTACCTATTTCTTGCAAACTGGCTGTATGAAAATAATCATCACTAACATTTTGCACATTGACAGGAGAACAAATTCCAGCATATGCCATAATAGTCGAACCACTGCCTGGCTCATAAGATGTTCCAGCATTTGCGTTACCACTGCAAGATCCGCTATTACTGTTATTAAAAGTATGATTACCCCCAAATTGATGGCCCATTTCGTGCGCAACATAATCAATATCAAATGGATCACCAATAGGCGAACCACTTCCTGTAACACCCCTCGCCTTACTTGCCGTACAAGGGCTTTGCAATTGAGCAATACCTCCACCACCAGTACTAAACACATGGCCAATATCATAATTAGCAGAACCAATTACTGCGTTGATATTTGTTTGATTTTCGTTAAGCATTGTCCCTCCATTGTTATTTGTATAAGGGTCAGTCGTGCCATTCGTATAAATGATGAGATTATTATTAGCAATAATGGTCATGCGAATAGCCATTTCTCGCTCATAAACTCCGTTAACTCTATTCATAGAAGTAACTTGAGCGGCTAATGCTCCAGCAACAGTACCACCATGAAATTGAGTATATTCCCCAGTTGCAGCCAAGGCTAATCGATATGTTCTTAATTCACATGTTCCAAAAATCTTCTCAGTTTGAGGGGTCGGATCCCCTTTACCATTTGTCTCGTCCAAAACGGCGCAGTCCATTAATTTTTCCGTGATGAAATTTTCACGGTCGTAAACAATATAATACTCATTATTGCCTTTTATAATTGGATCGATAAATATTGTACTTTCTCCCGGACTCATAATCATTGCATGTAATCCGTGAGGCGTAACATCCCACTTAACAGTGGTCACGTTATCAATACTATGTCCATCGTATGATTTTATTGTTGGGAAATTAGCAGCCAAAGCTGCATCCATTGTATTATTTTCCTCTGACATATACTCATGATACGTTCCATCTGGATGAGGCAAACTAATATTCGACACAAACCCACTAGAAGGTAGGTCTATCCGTGAAGTTCCTTCCAACTGATATTTCAGTGAGGAGACATCAATTTTATAAATTTTAAAAGATTGTGCTTTAATTTGTGGAGTACCAAAAGCAACTACTTCATTTAAGGAGACTTCAGTTGCATTAAGTAAAATATTTTTTACAATCTGAGCATTTGTGAAAGTGGTAAAAAACAGCATATACGCTGTCAATCTGATTATTAACAGATTTTTATTCATATTTCATAGTTTTAGCAATTGAAAGATACTACAATTTGAAAAACAAATAAAAAAAAGTTATCAAAAATTACAAATATTCGATGAAGAATATTCGATACTCGAAACCTAAGAGAATAAGGAATCTACAAATTCTGTTTTATTAAACAATTGCAAATCGTTTATTCCTTCTCCAACTCCAATATATTTTACAGGAATTTTCATTTGATCTGAAATACCAATTACAACGCCTCCTTTTGCCGTTCCGTCTAATTTTGTAATTGCTAAAGCATTAATATCTGTTGCTAAAGAAAATTGTTTTGCTTGTTCGAAAGCATTTTGACCCGTTGAGCCATCTAGAACAAGTAAAATTTCGTGTGGAGCTCCAGGAATAACTTTTTCCATCACTCTTTTAATTTTACTCAATTCTGTCATTAAGTTAATTTTATTGTGCAATCTTCCAGCAGTATCGATAATCACCACATCTGCACCTTGAGATTTCGCCGATTGCAAGGTATCAAAAGCAACGGAAGCAGGATCTGCACCCATTCCTTGCTGCACGATAGGAACTCCAACTCTTTCAGACCAAATAATCAATTGATCTACAGCTGCTGCTCGAAAAGTATCTGCCGCTCCTAGTACAACTTTTTTTCCAGATGATTTAAACTGATGAGCTAGTTTTCCAATTGTTGTTGTTTTACCAACTCCATTCACACCAACCACCATGATAACATATGGTTGACCATCTTGTTTTTGGACTTCGAAACTACCTTGATTGGTTGAATTATTCTCTTCTAAAAGCGCTGCAATTTCTTCTTTTAAGATGGTATTCAGTTCGTTTGTACCGAGAACTTTATCTCTAGAAACACGTGCTTCAATTCTATTAATGATTTTTAAAGTTGTATCTACGCCTACATCTGAAGTAATTAATACTTCTTCCAGATTATCTAAAACTTCATCATCAACTTTGGATTTCCCAACAATTGTACGAGCCAGTTTTGATAAAAAACTTTGTTTGGTTTTTTCCAGTCCTTTGTCGAGACTTTCTTTCTTTTCTTTTGAGAATAATCCGAAAAACGCCATAATCTACTTTTGAATATGTAAAAATAAGAAAAGCCCCGAATAGTCGGGGCTCAAATAGTTAGAAAAAGAAAAGAAATTAGTTCTTATCGAACCACTCTTTAACTTTATCGTTGTGCACAATTTCTTCTTTAAAGGTATATGATCCAGACTTTTCAGACTTAGACATTTTAATAACCTTTGTATGTTCCTTTCCGCCACCTTTTTGTAACGTTGCTACTACTTTCTTTGCCATGATTCAATTATTTAATCTCCTTATGAACCGTCATACGCTTCAAAATAGGATTGAATTTTTTAATTTCCATTCGATCAGGTGTGTTCTTTCTATTCTTCGTTGTTATATAACGAGAAGTCCCTGGTTGACCTGATTCCTTGTGCTCGGTGCACTCAAGAATTACTTGAATTCTATTACCTTTTGCTTTCTTAGCCATTGTTTTACTTTTTCAAGTCTACCGTTTCACAACGGGAGGACAAGATTATTTTAAATATCCTTTCTCGCGTGCCTCTTTAACGACAGCAGAAATACCTTTTTTGTTAATATTTCTCAACGCTGACGTTGAAATTTTTAACGTTACAAAACGTTCTTCTTCAGGGAGAAAAAATTTCTTTGAAATTAAATTCGGGTAGAATTTACGCTTCGTTCTGCGTTTT
This sequence comes from Bacteroidota bacterium, assembly GCA_041161265.1. Lineage (GTDB taxonomy): Bacteria > Bacteroidota > Bacteroidia > Flavobacteriales_D > Crocinitomicaceae > M0103. The sequence continues at coordinate 5,775 of JBEAUV010000170.1, forward strand.
GAGTGAGAAACATTGTTTCCTACCATAACTGATTTACCCGTAAGTTGACAAATTCGTGACATCTATAGTTGTTTTATCCTTATTCTAAATGGGGTGCAAAGTAACTACTTTTTTCCTACATGAACAAGGAAAGATTAATTTTTTTCACTTAAAATTCCTAAAATTTTACATCTAGCTAGATTTAAGGCAGTTAAAACAGCCATTTCGATGTTTCTTTCTCTGTTATTTCCAAAATAAAATTGTTTCGAAAAGACATTCTCTTTATTAGCGATCGCAATCCATATTGTGCCAACAGGTTTCTCTTCACTTCCACCGTCTGGGCCTGCAACACCAGAAGTTGAAATACACCAGTCAACACCAAGAATTTCTCGTCCATTAATTGCCATTTGCTCAATTACTTCTTGACTAACAGCTCCATATTTATCTATACTTTCAGAAGTGACGTGCACGAGTTTCTTTTTCAGTTCATTGCTATAGGTTAGAATACTTCCATGGAAATAAGCCGAAGAACCTGAAACAGAAACGATGCTTTTAGCAAGTGCTCCAGCTGTGCAACTTTCTACTGTTCCAATAGTGTTGTTTTTTCCTAGTAAAAGTTTACCTAATACACTTGGCAAGGTATCTTC
>JBEAUV010000171.1:0-6389 GCA_041161265.1 Bacteroidota bacterium
GTGGTATAGGTCCAATTTTATTGCCAATGTCAATCGCAGGAATCGGTATCGTAATTTCTATTATTGGAACGTTCTTAGTAAAAATCAGCAGTAACAATGCGAAAGAAGCGCAAGTTCAAAGAGCATTGAATATCGGAAACTGGGTTTCTATTGCATTAGTAGCTGTTTCTTGTTTTATTCTAGTAAACTGGATGTTACCTGCAAAAATGCAAATGAATTTCTACGGAGAAGGTTTGAAAGAAATCTCTTCAATGCGTGTATTCTACGCGACTTTAGTTGGTTTGGTTGTTGGAGCAGTTATTTCTTCAGTTACTGAATACTATACTGGATTAGGTAAAAAACCAATTTTAAAAATCGTTGAAAAATCAAGTACTGGTGCTGGAACAAATATTATTGCTGGTTTAGCAACAGGTATGATTTCTACTTTCCCAACAGTAATCTTATTTGCTGCTGCAATTTGGACTTCTTATGCATTCGCTGGATTCTACGGTGTTGCTTTAGCTGCTTCGGCAATGATGGCTACAACAGCTATGCAATTAGCAATCGATGCTTTCGGACCTATTTCTGACAATGCTGGTGGTATTGCTGAAATGAGTGAATTACCAAAAGAAGTTCGTGAGCGTACAGATATTTTAGATTCAGTTGGTAACACAACTGCTGCAACAGGAAAAGGTTTTGCTATCGCTTCTGCTGCATTAACTTCACTTGCATTATTTGCTGCTTATGTAACGTTTACTGGAATTGACGGAATTAATATTTTCAAAGCGCCAGTTTTAGCTATGTTATTTATTGGAGCAATGATTCCAGTTGTTTTCTCTGCATTAGCAATGAATTCTGTTGGTAAAGCTGCAATGGACATGGTGTATGAAGTTCGTCGTCAGTTTAGAGAAATTCCAGGAATCATGGAAGGAACAGGTAAACCAGAATATGCGAAATGTGTTGATATTTCTACTAAAGCTGCTTTACGTGAAATGATGTTGCCTGGTATTTTAACTATCGGTTTCCCAATTGCAATTGTATTATTAGGCGTATTGATTTATCCTGAAAACTACAAGTTAGTTGCTGAAATGCTTGGTGGTTATATGGCAGGTGTTACTGTTTCTGGTGTACTTTGGGCAGTTTTCCAAAACAACGCTGGTGGTGCTTGGGATAACGCTAAGAAATCTTTCGAAGCAGGTGTTATGATTAACGGTGAAATGACTTACAAAGGTTCTGAAGCGCATAAAGCTGCTGTAACTGGAGATACAGTTGGTGATCCTTTCAAAGATACTTCTGGTCCTTCAATGAACATTTTAATTAAATTGACATGTTTGATCGGTTTGGTAATTGCTCCAATCTTGGGTAATGGTCATAACGGTGAAAACAAAGACGCTGCTTGTGGAACTAAAATGGAAGAATGTCACGGAAAAGGTCATGGCGACATGAAATCTTGCAGTGCGCACATGAATGGTGAAACAATGATCGGAAAGTGTGACATGAGCAAATGTGCTAAAATGTCTAAAGATGAGTGCGCTAAAATGTGTGACGAATTGAAATGTACACCGGCAGAGAAAGAAATGTGTTTAGCGCATTATGATGCAAATGGAAAATTCATTGGCGGAGGTGAGTGCACAAAGAAAGCTGCTTGTTGTGCAGATAAATCTGAATGCAAAGACAAATCAAAATGCAAAGACAAATCGAAATGTAAAGAGGCTTGTAAAAAATAATTCGTGTGAACGAATAACGAGGGACATCGAAAGGTGTCCCTTTTTTGTTTTCGTAACTTTTTCATCACGGTTCGTTTTTTGATATATTTGGCCCATGCGTTTTTTAATTCTCTTTTATACACTCTTTCTTATTTCGAATTCATTCGGGCAAATCGTCTTTGAAAAAATAAAGCATGATTTTGGTGATTTAGAAGCTTACAGCGATCGATTTGTAGATATTGTTGTAACGAATAAAGGACCAAAGAAAGAATACCTCTTAAGCGTTAAAAAACCATTTGATGTTGTTTATCTTGTAAATGGACAATTCATTGAAAAAGACAGCTCGTTAATTGTGCGATTACAAGTGAATCCCAAAGTGAAAGGAAAGTTTTCCTACGACATCGATATCTATACGAGTGATAAAGAACTTCCAACTAAAATTAAATTAACGGGAAATTTAAAAGACTTATCGGTTGATAATTCAACAGCTTTTACTGCTTGTCCCGATTTTTCATCCCGACCAGGAGGTAAAAAGTCAAATCAATTTGACTTGACTGTTGTTACCATTGACAAACAAACGAAACAGTCTTTGTCTAAATCAGAAGTTACAATGATTCAAAATGGGCAACCAATTTGGGCACTTGAAACAGATAAAGTTGGTAAAATCAAAGAAGAAAGTACGCTGGGATTGACGTATTTCTATGCAACACATCCCGGTTATTTCCCAGCTGAATTAGGAGCATATGTGAATTTTCAACGTAATTATATTGTGTTAGAATTGGAAATGAAACCAGAAGAGATTGTTCCCATTCCAGTAATTAATGATCCGATAGCTATTATTGATCCACCAATTGAAGAAGAACTGACTCCTGTTCAAGTGGAAGAACAGCTGGAAGAGCAATTGAGTGAAGAAATTCCAACAGTTCAATCTCATGAAATTCCTGTTCAACTGGCTGAGTTAGATAAGGAAAATTTTTCAGATGAATATTTCAAACCAGTCAATGTGGTTTTTGTGCTTGATGTATCAGCCTCAATGAATCAAGGTGAAAAATTGGAATTAATGAAATATTCTTTATTACAATTAACGAGTATGTTGCGTTCTCAGGATAAAATGGCAATTGTAACGTATGCCACAGAAACACAAATTTTACTTGATCCTACGTCAGGTTCAAATAAAGATAAAATTACGGAGCAAGTTGCTGGGTTAAAAGCAAATGGAATGACAGCTGGTGGAACTGGAATCAAATTGGGTTACAAACAAGCGCTAAAAGGTTTACTTCCGGATGGCGCAAATCAAATAATTGTTATTACTGATGGTGCCTTTAACCGTAATTCTGATGATTATAAAAAATACATCAAGAAATACAGTAAAAAAGGAATTACCTTGTCTGTTGTGGGAATTAAGAACAAAGAAGTTGACGAAAAGGAAATGAAAGAAGCAGCTGAATTAGGAGGAGGAAGATATGTTCCTATCTTTAAATTAGTTGATGCTCAGAATAATTTGAAACAAGAAATTCGATTGAATTCGTTTAAATTATAAAAAAATCACCTCAACTTCGTAACGAATACTTTATCAGTATCAAGCTGTTCTTCTAAAACTTTGAAGAAAACGTCATGTTGGTCTTTTTCCATACAGTCAATTGGAAATGAAAGCTGTAATCCTTTAATGTAATCAAAGTAAATACTTTGTTGATGAATTGAAACTTTACGTAATCCTGAGAAATAGAGGACAGAAACATCACGATCAGCTACAACCACTGCTTTTGAAGTTATTCCCATTCGGAAACGTTTTTTTCGTGAACCAAAAAACAAGAAAATCAAATTATCTACAAAGCAAAACCAAAATGCTATTGCGGGCAATAATGCTTCGTTACAGACATTGTATAACACGGTCCCAACAAACAGCATTACGATTGCTTCAAGAATGGTGTAAACTTGAACTCTGTATATACGATCTTTACTCATCGGTTGATTCCATTTGAATTTACTTACTTGATTTACAAGTCGCAGACCCATCCATCTTGTAACACTTCTTCTTAAATTGATTATTAGCAGCAATAACCCAATTACTAAGAATATTTGAAAACGATATGGAACTTGCTGTCCAGAAGTTCTTAATGATTCAATCGGTAGATCAAAACCAACAAAAATCGTAAACAACATTGTTGGAAAGAGTAAAAAGATGAGCAATACATTGATAGCTTTATTCATTTGGGATCATCTTCATTTTACGGATTAAAGATTCAATTTTGTTTTTAGAAGCATTGATTTTTCCTTCAACTTCTGCTCTTAAAGTATCTGCTCCTTTGGATTTAGCGAAAAACCCTAAATTGTTTTCAAATTGCAACATTTCAGCTTTTAATTTGTCAATTTGAAGGCGAATTTCAGCTTTTTCTTTTGAAAACAGTCTACTAGCATCAGGACTTGAAGAAAGTGTGTTCATTCTTGCTTCAAACATGATTTTTTCTTTTTCTGCTCCTTCGAGTTTCAAATCTGTATAATGTTTGTCAATAGCTGTTTTATAAGAATTATAAATAGCATCTTTTTGCTTCATTGGAATCTTTCCAGCTTCATTGAAAGCGTTGGTGAATTCGCGCAAATCAGTCAAAGTTTGTTTTTTATCAGCAGTTGGTTTGTATGATTCAATGTTTTGAATTATCGTTTGTTTTGCCAACAAATTTGTCTCTAATAATTTATCTTGTGCTTCAAAATGCTTCGTGCGGGCATTAAAAAACGAATCACACGCTCCACGAAATTCAGTCCATAGTTTTTGCTCTAATTTTTGTCCAGCATGTCCAGAGTTTTTCCAAGCTTTTTGCAATTGAACTAATTTATCAGCAGTTTCTTTCCAATCAGTTGAATCTTTCAATGCTTTTGCTTGATCAATTACTTTTTGTTTTTCTTCTGCTATTTTGACAAATTTATCTTGAATAGTTCCAAAAAAGGCTTTTTTATTAGAGAAAAACTCATCACAAAGTGCTCGGAATTTTTGCCATATTTCTTCATTTTCTTTTCTTGGACCAAAACCAATTGTTTTCCATGTTTCCTGAAGCGCCAATAATTTAACTGTTGCTTCTTCCCACATTTTTGTCGTTTCATAACTTGCATAATTTGCAAGTAAATCTGTAGCTTCAGCTAAAAGCTCTTTTTTCTTCTTTAAATTTTCATTCAATGAAACACGGCGTTCATCGTAAAAAGTGTTTATTCGGTCATAAATAACACGAACGTTTTCCCAATATTTTGTTTTTAAATTTTCCCAATCATCATTAGCAACAGGACCAATTCCTTCCCATTCATTTTGTAATGTTTTTAGAGCCGCTTCAACTTCACGAATGGATTCGTTATTTTTTATTGCATTCAATTGTGCAATTACTTCCAGCTTTAATTGAGAATTCCGTTTTAAATCATGGTCTTTTAATTCTCTGTAAATCTTCATGTTGTAGAAGAAGTCTTCTAACAAACGCGAGTATTCATGTTGAATTTCATCTCTTTTTTCGCGAGCGATATCACCAACATTTTTCCAAGCTTCATGAATTTCTTTGTAAGCGTTATATGCAAGACCAATATTTTCTTCTTTCTCGATGACTTCTTTCAAGCGAGAAATTAAACCCTTTTTATGCTTTAAATTTTCTGCTTCAACGGCATTTTTTGCTTCAACAACTGCTTTTCTTCGATCCTTATATTCGTTATAAACACCATAGAATTCATCTTTCAAAGGTTTGAAGTCTGTTATTTCATGAACTTCTTCTTTTTCTTGAGCTTCCAAAAAAGCAACTTGATCCTTGCGTTCTTCCTCTAAAATAAAATCATCAAAGCGTGTTTTTAATTCATTTATTTCACGGCTAACAGCCAATACATCCTCGTTTTGAACCAAGGTTTTTAATTCTTCAATTAAAGCATTATTTTCCATTTTGCAGAGATTTAGGATTGAATCCTATACAGTTTGTACCATTTCAAAGTTAGCCAAGGCAACGAATTGCTCGATACGTTGGTCAACATCATTTTTTGTTATTTCAAGTAAGCGTTGTGTTCCAAATTTTTCTACACAAAAAGAAGCTAAAGCAGACCCAGTAATAATTGCACGTTTCATATTCTCAAACGAAATGTCATCAGTCGCTGCTAAGTATCCCATAAATCCTCCTGCAAAAGTATCGCCTGCTCCAGTTGGATCGAATACTTCTTCTAATGGCAATGCTGGTGCAAAAAACACATTGTCACCATGAAACAATAACGCCCCATGTTCACCTTTCTTGATAATTAAATATTTAGGACCCATTGCACGAATTACTTTCGATGCTTTTATCAATGAATATTCATGAGATAATTGTCTTGCTTCTTCATCGTTGATGATTAATATATCAACTAAAGCCATTGTTTTCTTTAATTCATCTAAAGCAATATCCATCCAGAAATTCATCGTGTCCATTGCCACCAATTTTGGTCGAACAGTTAAGCGTTCAATAACGCTTCTTTGCACTTGTGGGCTTAAGTTCCCAAGCATCAAATAATCAACACCCTGATAGCTTTCAGGAATAATTGGGTCAAAATGTTCTAAGACATTTAATTCAGTTACAAGAGTGTCACGTGAATTCATGTCATTGTGATAACGTCCTGACCAAAAGAATGTTTTTTCACCTTGTTTGATTTGAAGTCCCTCTAAATCAACACCTTTTGATGTTAATGTTTCTAACATATCTTGGGGAA
>JBEAUV010000172.1:0-6385 GCA_041161265.1 Bacteroidota bacterium
GCATTATGAGAAATCGAATACCGAAGATTTCGAACCGTTCTTTTATGGGAAATCAATGTATACACTCAGAGATGCTGGGCTGTTGATTTTATAAATCTCCTCCCTTGAGGGAGGAAGTGAATACTTATAATTAGATTTAAACCAAGTTATTTAGAGTAAAAGAAATTAATTTGGGTCTTTAAATTCCAATTTTAGAATTAAAAAAAATCACAAACTAAGCGTCTCACTATCAATCATCGTCACCCATTTCCCCATTTTTTTCTGAATGATTTTAAAATGGTGAACTTCCTCTGGACTCACAAATGAAATCGCTTCTCCTGGATTTTCTGCTCGACCAGTTCTACCAATTCTATGAATGTAATCTTTAGGTGAACGAGGAAGCTCGTAATTGATTACGCAGGGCAAGAAAGTAATATCAATTCCACGAGAAATCAAATCTGTAGCAACCAATACACGCAATTTTCCTTCTTTAAAATTCTCCAAAGCTTTTGTTCTTGCTTGCTGACTTTTCTTACTGTGAATTGCCATGGCATTGATTCCATTTTTCTGCAATTTATCCGTTATTTTATCGCAATTGAATGTTGAAGACGCAAAAACCAATACTTGTCTGAGATCGTTAGTTTTGATTAAATACCTTAAAAGTGGACCTTTTTTTTCTTCTGAAACAAAGTATCCAAGTTGTGAAATCAAATCAATGTTGTTTTCCTCTTCTTCGATTTTAATCACCAAAGGATCATTCAATAAAATGCGATTAATTGAATCAACATCGTCACTTAAAGTGGCAGAGAAAAGTAAGTTTTGACGTTTTTTTGGAAGCAAAGAAAAGATGCGATTCATTTCATCCTTGAATCCGAGATTCAACATCTTATCCGCTTCGTCTAAAACCAACGTATCGATTGCCGAAAGAGAAACGGCATTTGAATCAATTAATTCTAATAAACGTCCAGGAGTTGCAACTAATATGTTGACCCCCATCATCGCTTTCATTTGTGGGTTGATTGCAACACCGCCATAAACAGCCATTGTTTTCAAAGGTGTTGTTAGTGCAGAATTGAACAATTGAAAAACTTCACGCACTTGAACTGCCAATTCTCTCGTTGGAACAACTACCAAAACATTGATGTGTCTGTTTCTTGAAAGGTTATTTCCCTCCAGATTCATTAATATTGGCAATACATAACTAGCCGTTTTTCCAGAACCCGTTTTTGCTATTCCAAGCACATCCTTTTTCTTTAAGATAGCTGGGATTGCTTCTTTTTGAATTGGAGTTGGTTCTGTGAAATCTTGACGGCCTAAAGCCTCAATTAATGATGAAGAGATTCCTAAAGATGAAAAAGGCATTTGATTGTTTTAATTAATTGGGTGCAAGATAAGCCTTATTTAATTATTCGGCTCAATATGAATCAAGACATGACCCAATTCTGGAATTTCTTGTCGCAAAGTATCTTTCAATTTGTGCGCTAAATCATGACCTTTTTTTACAGAAATTGTTGCGTCAACAGTGGCATGTAAATCCACATGGTATTTCATTCCTGCCTTGCGAATAAAACATTTTTCAGTGTCTTCTATTCCTTCAACCATATGTGAAACCTGACGAATGGATGCAATTAATTCGTCGTAAACATGCTCGTCCATTATTTCTGCGAGCGCAGGACGGAAAATCAAATAACTGTTGTAAAGAATAAACCCAGCAGCAAAAAGCGCTGCCCAATCATCCGCTGTTTCATACCCTTTTCCAAAAAATAAAGCGATTGAAATACCAATAAATGCTGCAATAGAAGTAATTGCGTCACTTCTATGGTGCCATGCATCTGCTTTTAAAGAGGAACTATTCGTTTCCCTACTTTTCTTAATAACGATGCGATAAGAAGCTTCTTTCCAAAGAATTATTGCGCCTAAAACAATTAATGTCCATGCCTTTGGTAAACCGTGTGGCGTTTGAATATTGATGATGCTTTCATAACCAATAATCGTTGCGGAAGTAATCAGGAATCCAACAACCAAAAAAGTAATCAACGGTTCGGCCCGACCATGACCATAAGGATGATTTTCATCAGCAGGTTTATTCGAATATTTTAAACCAAACAACACCAAAAACGATGAGAAAATATCTGTTGTGGATTCAATCGCATCGGCAATCAACGCATAAGAATTCCCGAAATAACCTGCAATACCTTTGATCAAGGCAAGGCTCGTATTTCCAATAATGCTGAAATACGTTGTTTTGATGGCCGTTTCTTCGTGCGTCATTTTTTGAATGAGAATAATTCTTATTTGTTCGAAGGTAAAGGTCATAAATATTCTTGTGATAAAGTATCAAATCAATAAAAATAGATGGATGTTTTATGAACTGATTTTTTTGATAGCTTTGAATAACTTAAAACCTATCAAAATGAATTTATCGTTGATTCCAGTGGGCATTATTGTCGTAATATTAATTGCCTCTTTTATTTCCGTTCAACAAGGAACGATTGCTGTTGTTACCATGTTTGGTAAATACCGAAGAATATTAACTCCAGGATTGAATTTCAGAATTCCTTTGTTAGAGAAAATTTTTAGCAGAGTTTCTATTCAGAATAGAGCAATAGAAATGGAATTTCAAGCTATTACGCAAGATCAAGCGAATGTTTATTGCAAAGCGATGCTGGTTTATGCTGTTTTGAATGCAGATGAAGACACGGTGAAAAATGTAGCTTTTAAATTCATGGATCAACGTAGTTTTTCTCAAGCATTGATTCGTACAATCGAAGGTTCTGTCAGAGGATTTGTTGCAACAAAAAAGCAAGCAGAAATATTATTATTAAGAAGAGAAATCGTTGACGATGTGAAAAACAGCATGGACGTTACCCTTGAAACGTGGGGATTCCATTTGATTGATTTGCAATTAAACGACATCACTTTTGATACAGAAATTACTGCTTCGATGGCGAAAGTTGTGGCTTCAAATAACTTGAAAGCTGCGGCTGAAAATGAAGGTCAAGCATTGTTAATTACCAAAACAAAAGCAGCTGAAGCTGAAGGAAACGCAATTAAAATTGCAGCACATGCAGAAAAAGAAGCAGCACAATTGAAAGGACAAGGAATCGCGTTGTTCCGCGAAGAAGTAGCACGTGGTATGAGTGAAGCAGCTGAAAAAATGCGCGAAGCAAAATTAGATACTTCTTTAATTCTTTTCTCAATGTGGACAGAAGCTGTAAAAGAGTTTGCAGAAAAAGGACAAGGAAACGTAATCTTCTTAGATGGTTCCGTTGATGGAATGCAAAAAACAATGCACCAGATGATGGCGAATGATATATTGAAAAAATAAACTCCCACCTCGACTGTCGCTCGGCGTCCGTTTAGTAAAAACGAAGGACATCGAGCGATAGTCGAGATGTCACTTTCCTTCACTCCATAATTTAAAATACTTTACTTGCTCAATTGTCATATCCGTATACATTTCCATTGAATTACGAATAATGCCTTCTTTGAATTTCGCTGGGAAACTAAGCTCCACATTTTTTCCTTTTCGATCAACTGTTAAATGAGCTATCTCTCCTTCTTTTAAGTATTCGCCAGTTGCTGTTTTGAAACAATTTACAACTTCGTCCCTGTCCACTTTGTCACCAGCCATTAATCCTGCAAGGTTGCCGCTATCAGCTTTCTTGATAGTGACACGGTTGTTAATCACAATGCCCATATTTGCTGTAACACCATTTTCTGGAGCCAATAAATCTGTAGGAACGATTCCAGTTTTTTCTTTTTGATAATTCACACCAATTGCAGCGAATCCTTCTTGAATAGCGAGTGGTTTTGTGCCTGTCACATAATTATCAAAAAAGGCTTGTAAATCTGGGTGTACCAATTTCACGATGACAGGAATGATTTCATTCTCTTCGAATGATTTGTCTTTACCATACGTTTTTGTCAATTCAAAAATAATGCTTTTCAAGGTTTTGTTTCCATTTGTTAAACGCATGATTTCGAAATCCAACAGCATTGCCATGACAGCGCCACGCTCGTAAACTTGACCGTAAAGATCTTTGTAAGGATCATTGAAAACACCCGCACTCATCACTGTAAACGGAATTGAATCTGGATAAGAATAACTACTAACAATCTTATCTTTCAGGTTGTGTTGTAAGGTACTTTCAACCGTTTCCAAGTTTCCTTGCATGGCGATAATTGTAGCAAAATATTCCGTTACACCTTCGTATAACCACAAATGTTGCGACATTTGTGGGTTGACATAATCAAAGTTTCCGATTAAAACACTGTGCACACTCAAAGGTGCATAGATGTGCATGAATTCATGAATTGCTGTTCCAGAAACCATTCCGCAGTAGGAGTTTTTACCAAAATCAGGCAAGAAATAAGACGAAGAATTTCCATGTTCTAAAGCACCGAAACCTTGTCCATTCATTCTGCGCATAAGTTTTGGATATTGGTAGAATTTAATTTTCCCACTCATTAAGATCTTTCCAACATCTCGAAAATCAGCAACGTAATTCAAGAAATTGTAGTCGGAAATAGGCAAAGTGCCACCAATGAATTTTTCGATGGCGTGCATGCTTGAATCCAATTCTTGTTGAATGTAATATGCTGACGAATCATTTCCTTCGTAATAGGAAGCAACAACGATATCAGTATTGGCAACTTTCAATTTTTCTGATTTTTGGGTGGTAAACAAAATTGGGTTATCAATCAATTGATGGTAATCTGTTGCATTGAATACTTGAATAGTGTTTTCATTTGAAGGACAACTCAATGAAGAATAGCCAATCATGTCAGCTGGTTTTTCGAATCTTAATGTAAAAGGCAATAATATTAAATTATCAAAGAACCCAAAAAGCCCACCACTGTTAATGTAGAAATATTCGTCCTTTTCAAATCCTGTTCCTGCTGGCTCAAAGATCTTGAACTTTTTTTCTTTTGAATCCCACGAATCAGCAACTGTATAAGTGATTGTTTTAAGGTTCTTGGCAGGATATATTTTGTAGGTGTTGACACCCGATTTTACGACCGTCAATGCTTTTTGATTTTCGTCAAACGCTTTGAAATTGGAAATATATGTTCCATAATTGAGGATGTCATATGTACCTGGAATGGTCATTGGAAAATTAAAATTGACCGTATCTTGCTCCAAAACAGGACAATCCAAACTTACTTGTAGTTTGTCTTTTTTGCAGGTACTCAGACTTGTTTTGTAGTAATAACTTTGTGAAAAGGCAATAATTGGAAAAGCAAAAAGCAGGAAGAATAATATTTTTTTCATATTGAAGTTTTTGTAATACAAATGTGAGACGGGGAGAAGGGAGAAAAGTTACAGGGGAATTTAATTTGAAAATAAGATTGAAATATTATCAGTTCCATTTCACTCCTCATTAGTCAATTCCCCATTCTCATAATATTGTGTGTTTCTCAACGTCCCATCCTCGTTATAATATGTCCATGTACCGTCAAATTTTCCATTGACATTAGATCCTTTGTAGCGTATTTGGCCATTTTCGTAATACATGATTTTTTCGCCGTGTTCTTCGCCGTTGATGTAGAAATAGAAGAATTTCCTTTGGCCGTTTTCGTAGTATTCAAAATATTCTCCTTGCTTAATTCCGTCAACATAATTCAACTTTTGCATCAAGGTTCCATTACTCCAATAATAGGTATACTCACCAACATGTTCCCCATTTATAAAAGTAGATTTACTTTCAATTGTTCCATCTTCAAAGTATTGGATAAAATCACCTTCTGGCTTGCCTAAAATGTGTTCAAGTTTATATTCTAATGCTCCAGATTCAAAATAATAAAAGCATGTACCATTTCTTACTCCTTCTTTATAAGGGTCGGTTGAAGCCAATTGACCATTTTCATAATAAATCGTTTCAACACCATACCGAACACCTTTAGAATAGGTCGATTTTTTCCAAATTTCACCATTTTCAAAATACTCTGTGTGTTTTCCATTGCGCACTCCTTTTGCATAATATTCTTTGAGCATGATTTGCCCGTTTTCGTAGTACACGATGTATTTGCCCTTGATTTGATTTCCAGAACTGAACTTTTGTCCGTTTTCATAATGATCCATTACTTGCGCAAAAAAATGGATGCAAATTGTTAGAAAAAGGAAGGTGAGAAAGGTTTTTTTCACGTGTGGCTTTGTTATTAATGGTTTGTTTCTTAAACAAGTAATTCAAATATAAGAATTCTATGTATAATACTTGAAACTCAAAAATTGTGTCAACTTTTTACCTCTAACGGGTGTCGAGCTATCAAAATCCATAATTCCACTTCCTCTTCACCTCTCCAATGTTGGTTTCTGTTCGTTTTTTCGGATGCTTCTTTGACTGATTTTTTTAAGCATTTTTCCAGTATAAAGCGGCCACCAGAAAGGAGTTCTTTTTCGATT
>JBEAUV010000173.1:0-6337 GCA_041161265.1 Bacteroidota bacterium
CGGATTTCAATTTAGAGAAAATAGCATCTTCAAATAAAAGTTCAATTGTATTAAATATTGAATTCGTGCCTGGAGAAGATATCTTGATAGGAAACTCATTTGAAGAAATAAACAAACTATATATTTTTCTAAATGAAAATCCTAAAGTATATGCTTTCCTTCGCGGCCACGTATGCTGTGCTGACGATTTCGCACTTTCATCAGCAAGGGCTCATGCAGTATTCCTTAAGTTAGTGCAAAAAGGAATTGAATCATCCCGATTGAGATACGATGGATTTAGCAATACAATTCCCGTTATTACTCCAGAATTAACTGATGAAGACCGACAAAAAAACCGAAGAGTCGACGTAATTTTTACAATTGTATAAAAGATTAGCCAATTTCAATGTGAACAATTGGAATTTATTATATTTATTTTTATACTGATAAATCAATAAAAAAATCAACCTTTATTAAAGAATAAATTGAAACTGTTTGTAATTTTTCTATCATTTATTAGTTGGTATAATACATATTCTCAAAGTGATTCAATTCCAAAATTCACTTTTAATATCCCAGCTTATGAAATAAATTGCATGCAGTATTTCAAGTCAAATGCTGTTGGAATAGATCCCGTAAATGCATTTATTCTTGCCAAAATGAATGAATTAATGTATCCAGAGCGATTGGATTATCAACTTCGATATCTTCAAAACAATTCAAAGGTTTTAGAAACATTACCTTCAACTAATCATTTAAAAGCACATCCATTTATTAATAATTCAAATTTTAAAACCGCATTTGAAAACCGGCTGAGTCACTATTTCTCAAGCGATTCCAGTTCAAATAAAGCTCAATTCTATTTTATAGAAAAACCAGTTTTAGATACTTTTAATTTTCTTGGTATCAAATCTATTAAAGGTTACGACCCTGAGATAATTGTAATCAATCAGAATGATTTGATATTGATATTATATAGAGGAACGGATGATGTAAATGATAATCGCTATGCTGAATGGAAAGGCTCAGATTTTAGTATATCGAAAGTCCCGTCTGATTCTGTTTTAAATAATTCAAAAATTCATAAAGGATTTTGGAAAAGTTTTGATATAGTAAAGGAAGAATTAATCAATCTTTTAGATTCATTAGATGCTAAAAATAAGAAAATTTGGATTTCGGGTCACAGTCTTGGAGGTGCAATGGCAATTTTGACTGGTGTTTACTTACAACAAAGCAATTACTCAATTACCAATATATATACTTATGCTGCTCCTATTGCAATTGGAGACAAAAATTTCGCCGAATTAGGAAGAACAGTTTTGACTGATCGAATTCAACGTTTTGAATATTATTTAGACCCAGTTTCTATTCTTTGGGCTCCTGGATATGCTACTTTTGGTCAGAGAAATTGGATTGATAATGCTACAAAGTCAAATTACACTTTTTATCCTAATTGTGGCGAACGTTATTTTTTTCGTAAGCTATTTGAATTCAGAACTCGAACCTTTACAAACAAAGAGAATCAAGAGTTTTCAAGAGTCAAAAAAGAAAAAATGTCTCGTCGAATTTTAACTTTACCATCGAAGTTTTTTTACCACAATACACAATGGTATGTTAAAGGAACTTATTTATTAATTCCTTTAGAATTGAGATCTGTTTTACCCAGAGTTGATGATAGTTATCCTTTTATCTATTATGGTTGGGACCAAGCAAAATAAACAGTTAACAACATATAATAAAATTTAATTCAAAAAGGTTTACCAAGAATTTTGATTTTATATTTGGATTACAAAAAACTTTTTGTAATTTAACCTTTGAATCTAACCATTCACTGAAAATGACTATCAATAGATCATCCGTATTTCTGGAAGTTATTGAAAGCTTGTCCAAATGTTCACACATCAACGAAGGTGATGAAGTTGGTATGGCTAAAGAGATACTTTATAATGCTACGAATTTCCTGAAAATTTCTAGAGCCAACGCTTGGATAATGAAATCAGATTCAACAGGTCTTAATTGTTTGTTAGCTTATGACTTAAAGACTGACATTTACAACAGTGTTGGGGAATTGAATGCAACGGATTTACCTTTTTGGTTTAATCATATCAATAGAAATGACATTATAATAAGTCCTGATGCACGAATTGAACCTTTCAACAAAGAATTATTAGACTCTTATTTAATTCCATTAAAGATTTTTTCAATGATGGAGGTTCCTATACTTTCTGGTGGTAAACTAAAAGGCATCGTTTGTTTTGAAAGTACAGATAATATAAGAGAATGGACTAATGATGAACAGCATTTTGCGTTAGCATTAACCCAGCTGCTTACATTAACTCTTGAAACAAAAGAAAAAAATATCTATCGTGATGAATTAGAAAAGATGGTTAAAGAAAAAACCATTTTAATTGCAGAGATTAATCATCGTGTAAAAAATAATTTAGCGGTAATGACTGCATTAATACGTTCTGAATCTAGTCGTGCGAAGGATTCCTACCACAAAGAATTATTTGAAAATTTATTGTCAAAATCTTTCTCATTGTCCACCTTACAAAGTGCGATGTATCAATCTCAGAATTACAAAGAGGTTAATTTCAATGAATTCATAAAGACCTTAATTGGCAATATGAACGATACCTATGGGTATAATTTAAATGTTAGATTAAACTTGGAATTGTCTGAAGTAAATATTGATATTTCAAGTGCCATTCCTTGTTCTCTAATTTTAAATGAAATCTTTACAAACGCCTATAAATATGCATTCAAAGAAGGTAGAGAAAATAGTTTGTCCGTAAATTTATCAATAAATGATGTAGACAAGATTCAAATTAACATTAAAGACAATGGACCAGGACTCAAGGAAAATTACAAGACCCTTGGAACAGGATTTGACCTAATAGACGGTTTAGTTGAACAAATTGATGGTGATTTTGGGGTTTCTACATCAAGCGAAGGAACAGAGATAATTTTGACTTTTTAACCCGCTATTTAAGTTCAAATAATAAATCAACATTAGGGTCTAATTTCCAAGACTTTACTTTTTTAAGTGAATCAAAATTCACACTTACATTTTTTCCATTCATTTGAATTTCCTTGGTAAACTTATCACCATTTTTCATCGTAAACTCTACATTTAAAGGAAAAATGAAATCAGTTACTAATTGTGTTTGCTGAATTTCCAAACGTATATTTTTTTTCGTCGCTTTTCCTTGAACAGCAAGAACTGGGTGACCAGAAGAGTACAACCATTGTTTAAAGAACTGATTCAAATCAACACCACTCACCTCTTCCATTACATTTTTAAAATCATCAGTTGAGGCATTGGATAATCGATATTTTCTATAATAGGCTATTACACCTTTTTTAAATACATCATCTCCTAATTTTCGACGAAGCATGTGCAAGACCCAAGCACCTTTCTGATAGGAATTAGGGTTCAATAAATTCATTAAATCCGTATAACTCGTATCAACTATTGGGTGATTATAGTTCTTTTTAAACTGTAAAACTTTTGATCGGTCTTGTTCCAATTGTTTTCTAAATGCATCTATTCCCTTAAATTCTTCAAGGTATAAATTAGTAAAATAAGTGGCAAAACCTTCACTCAGCCAAATGTCTTTCCACTCTTTTTCAGATGCTGAATTACCAAACCATTGATGCGCTATTTCATGAACAAGTAAAGTCTCACAAGTTCTTTTCCCATTGATAGCATTTTCATCGTAAAAAATACAACCGGCATTTTCCATCCCTCCAAAACGAGTGGTTGATTGGACGTTGGCTAACTTCTCATATTCATATTGACCCAGATAGAACACAAAAAAAGGCATGATTGAAGATGCCATTTCAAAATCATAAAATCCTTTTTGTTCATTTTCTGGATAAACCCATGAACTCAAATTTACTCCTGCAGAAGATGGTAATTCTTGTGTTTTAAAATTAGCAATTCCAACCACCATAACTTTTGTTGGTAACGGGACAGTAGAGCTGTATTCATAAATATTATCAGATGTATTTTCGGTTCTTTTACCGATAAATTCGCCATTTGCAATGACTTGATAATGATTTGGTGCTTGAACAGAAAATTGCACTGTTGCTTTATCAGAAGGATGATCGATACATACAAACCAATTATGAGCCCTGTTCGGCCAATTATCACCAAAAAAAGTTCGGTTTCCATATTTGTTTTCTCCAATCACCAATCCATCTAATGGAATTCCACTGAAAATAATTTTCAATTCTATCTCCTTCTGAGCATTAGGTCTTACATTTTCAATGACCAACTTATCGCTTTCGTGTTTAAATTTAATTGGGGAATTTCCTTCAAATACACTTTCTACAACCATTCCTTTTCCTTCGGAATTCAAAGAGGTTAGATCCAAACTAATATTTTTTGTATCATCCAACCTTTCCAATAAAATCAACTCTTTTACTTCAATTCGATTGGTTGAATCATTGACTTTTAATTCAATTGCATAATGTTTAATGTCAATTATTGATAGCTGATTGTTGGTGATTTGGGAAAGAACTGAAAAACCACAAAAGATAAAACTAATAAAAATGAATATTCTTATTTTAATCATCCTCTTCTTCTTTCCAACAACATCATCATCATGAGTCCAAGCATTAGACGTTCGCTATCACCATCTTTAAAATTCTCTAATTTCTCCAATTTGAATTTGCGGCCAAAAAACGAAGGTAATTTTGATATTCTTGCCACGGTTGTTCCATCAGTCGATAAAATACCATATTTAGGATTGAATAAATATCCACTCAATAACCCTAACAACGGAATCTCACATAAAAGAACATCACCAACTTTAGCCCATGGGTTCTCTTCTATAATTGAAAAATCAGGTGTTTTGTTTATATCAAAAATCTGGTAATTTGCCTTCCAAATTGATTTCATTCCTTTACGTCCAACACTTCCTAGAACAGATCCTTTCGCATCAGTAAATTCATAACTCGCATTGAAATCAATGATTCTATCCGCATTAATTTCATATTGAAGGTTTGTTTTTGTATCATCGGAATACACTTTTATTGCTTCTTTCAGCTTGAACATCTTTTGACGGACATACGCGATTGTATTTCCTGATGCATCTTTTGAGGTGAAATCATTCGCCAAACTTCCAATTTTAAATTCGAAAGTCATTGGAAATTCAAATTCTTTAAAATCAGCTTTTTTTGTGAAATTACTATCTAATAATTGTTCTTCGTGTGACATATTTTTTTTATGCTAATTAAGTAATAATTAATGAATCTACCGATAAGTAAAAGTTGATATTTTAGCCATAAGTTCGAAATAATTAAATCAAAAAAGCCGTACTCGAATTTCTCGAATGCGGCTTTTTTGATTTATACTTTGTAACTTATCTATTCGTATCAAAGAATGCTTTTGCTTGTTTATCTGCAGGATCTAAATCTCTAACAATTGTCCAAGCTTCTTTCGCTTTCGTTAAATCTTTTGCTGATGAACTCACATAATAATCTCCCATGTATTTAGCTGATTCCATAACCATTGCTTTGTTTGGCCCCACAGCTCTTTCTTCAACTTTTACATATTCTAACACCTTTTCATAATAAGGTTTTGCTAGCCATTTCTCATTTTTCAAATCTTGTTGGTAACTTGCTCTTCCTCTCCAAAGATAGGCTGGAGTATAAGTTGGAGAGATTGCAATTACTCGAGCAAATGAACTATCTGCTAAAACAAAGTTTTTCGGTCCGAAATAATAAGCTCTACCCATGTTAAAATGTTCTTCAGGGGTCAACTTAGAAACGCTCATTTTAAACGTGTAAATAGCAATTACTTTATCGTATTTCTTCATTTTCATATACATACGACCAATATCTCCAGCTAAATCTTTTGCAGTTTCTGCATCTAAACTTGAAGCTTTTTCTAATTCTATTATTGCTAAAGAATCATTTCCCGCTTTAGAAAGTAATAATCCTTTGTATTTATAATCTACTGGAAGGACTTTATCTTTTGGTGCAATCCCGAAGAAACGGTCACTTGCAGACAGTCCTTTTTTAGCACTTTCTGGATCTGTAGAACAATCAGTATAAGAGAAAGTCAACATACGTTCCATGTAAAAATTATTGAATCCTCCATTTTGCAATTCTTCAATTTCAGGAATCACTTCACAGAATTGTTTCCCATTAAACATTGCAGTTGCATATCGATAGCGAGATTCTACACTGTTATTTAGTGCCAAATATTTTTTCCAGTTTTCTATTGCTTTTGATGATTGTCCAAAAAACATGTTCAATTCAGCATTCAAGCGATAAGCTGGAGCATATGTTGGGTCAATTGTTTGTGCTTCCTTGTATTTTTCGTTCGCAAGCTCATAGTTTTGAGCAC
>JBEAUV010000174.1:0-6335 GCA_041161265.1 Bacteroidota bacterium
GTAATATCGGCTTGAACTTTTATCATTTCAATCGTTTGCACTCTCACAGTTTTCATGCCAAGATTCTGTCCAAATAGGATGTCAGAATCTGTATCACCCACCATTACTGCCTTATTAAAATCAACTCCTTCAAATTGTCTTTGCGCTAGCAAGGCCATGCCAGGTTTTGGTTTTCTTAATTCATTTTTTAAGGAAGAAGCTCCAGGAGCATAATAACTTTTTGTGATTTTACCCCCTTTTTTTTCTACTTCTTCATGCATATAAGCGTGTACTTCTAAAAGGTTACTTTCTGTCATTAACCCTTTTGCAATTCCTTGTTGATTTGTCACAACGAATACTTTTCCAAAAAGATGGGATAATTTTGCAATTGATTGTGGAACTTCTGGTAGAAAAATGAATTCTTCAATTGTTGTGACATAGCCACTCATGATACGTTCATTGATTACACCATCCCGATCCAAAAACAACGTCCAAGTTGAATCAATGCCCCACTTGTTCATCTGTCAATCTTTTTTCAATCAAATAAATATTTCGGGTAGATGAATTTCTACCAATTAATTCGGCAACAAATCCAGCAAGGAAAAATTGAACTCCAACAATCATTGCAGTCAATGCGATAAAAAATTCTGTTCTATCAGCCAATAATCTAGCTGTTTTATGGAAAAATAATTTTTCGATACCTAAATAAAAAGCGAATCCAAATCCAATGATGAACATTAAAACACCTAACGCTCCGAATAAATGCATTGGTTTCTTACCAAATTTACCCATAAAAACGACAGACAACAAATCAAGTGGACCATTTAAAAATCTACTCATCCCAAACTTTGTTGTTCCGTATTTTCGTGATTGATGTTGCACAACCTTTTCCCCAATTTTAGTAAAACCTGCGTACTTTGCTAGCGGGGGAATATAACGATGCATATCGCCGTAAAGCTCAATACTTTTTACAACTTCATTTTTATACGCTTTTAATCCACAATTGAAATCGTGCAAATAAATGCCTGTCAATCTCCTTGCAGCCCAATTGTATAATTTCGTTGGAATTGTTTTCGTTAATGGGTCGTATCGTTTCTTTTTCCAACCAGAAACAACATCAAAATCATCTTCTGTAATCATTTTATAAAGTCCTGGAATTTCATCAGGAGAATCTTGTAAATCAGCATCCATTGTGATGACAACATTTCCTTTTGCTGCTTCAAATCCAACTTGTAATGCAGCAGATTTACCATAATTCCGTTGAAATTTAATTCCTTTGACATTCGCATCTGAATTTCTCAATTCTTCAACTACTTTCCAAGAACCGTCTTTACTTCCATCATCAATGAATAATACTTCATATGAAAAACTGTTTTCTTTCATTACACGTTGAATCCAAGCATGTAATTCAGGAAGTGATTCAACTTCGTTGTATAGTGGAACAACTATAGATATATCGATATTACTTTCCAAGACTTACTTTTAAATGTATTTCACAAATATACGCAAAGACCTTTCTTACAGAATTAGACCTTCCAATTTTAGTTAACAGTTATTCTTTCATAACCTTATAGACTTCATTGTTGAATTTCAAAAATAGAATTCCTGAAGGTAAATTTTCGGTAAAAACCTTATTTTCTATAGCATTGATTTTACCTGACAAAAGCAATTGACCTTGTAAATTAGAAAGCTCAAAGCTACTTTCATTTTTTATTCCATGAATTTCCAAAAAGTCTTGAAATGGATTTGGTGCGATAGTTATTTCGGCATTAACATCTTCATTTAATGCTAAAACAGAAGAATTCGAAATATATAAATAATCGACTCCAGCTTCTGTAATATTTACGGTTGGGTCGAGATCTGAAACAAAAAATGAAACTTGCATTGAATTAGTTATAGCGATATAATCTTGTATTCGAATACTTTTTGGCACCCATTGGTAAAAATAGTTTTGATCTGCTCCAATTTTATCCACAATTACAGAAGTAATACCATTTGAAACAGACACTTTCAATGTGTCATCTGGAGGCGCACCATGCATACAAAAAAACCAACGAGCATAGTTCAAATATGGGTCACTATATGATGTTAGGTCCATGGAGGGTGATATTAAAAGTGTTAATCCACCATCAACATCATCCAAATCTGAATTGAGTACATCATCATTTCCTGTAACAAATGCATTATCGCCACAATCAAAATCAGCATCAACTAAGGGAGCCGAACCTGCACTATTTCCATAAGGATTTCCTCTTTCCCAAACACCAGTAGTTGCATCACCTAGAACAATCCACCCGAAATCAAACGTAAATTCATCGTTATATCCTTTCTGAAGAGTAATAGTTATCGTTAAAGTATTTTGATCAATAATTTGGGAATAACATGTTGTAAAATACCCCCAAACACCTGCAGTAATCATATAGGATTCCTGATAAAAAAGAACGAAATTCTCTTGACCTATTCCATTAGTCAAACCTAAATGTTCAATCAAACTAGCTTGCAAGGATATCTGTGCATTTGGAATTGGATTCCCTGTCCCTGCTTCAATGATATTCACAGTCAAATTAAACGGTGGAATTGGAACAAGTTGAATATCTTGAAATACAATTGCTGCTTGCGTCAAAACGACAGAAACAGTTTGTGGGAAATAACCAACTTTCGAATAAGTTACTGAATATGTTCCAACTCCTAAAATTCCAGTTGCATATTCTCCTAATGAATTGGAGTGATCTATTTGATCGTTACTGATAATTTGTACATCAACATTATTTAAAAGTGATAAAGTTGAAGCATCTGTAACAATACCTTCTAAATAAGAAGCTTGAACGTAAGTTGGTCCTAAAATAAATAATCCTTCAGTAATGTCCGTTGCTAGAATTGTTCCCGAAGGTAAAAATGGATATACGCCCCAACAACCTTCAAAGCCAGTTGTTTGGGTTGGATAAGTATCATAAGAACCAACTTTGATAATATTGTTCGGATGTGTAATGTCATGAATAATTATACCATCAGAATAGTAACTAGTAATCAAATAATTATTCAAAACATGGGTATTGTGCGGCAGGATTCCTTGACCAGGTGAGTTTTGAATACGATCAACTTCAAAAATATTCAAAGGATCTGAAATGTCATATGAGGCAATAAAGGCTCCTGATATTTCATCTGTGGTAAATACAAATTGACCATTATCACTCGGCCAAATATTATGTGTAAAATTATTGGGAGTTGTTTTTGTTCCGAGTAAAATTGGAGATGCTTTAACTGTAACATCTACAAGACTTAAAAATCCATCTGAAATATGTGCTAAAAACATCGTGTCATTTCTTACAAAACCATCGTGGACATACCAAGTATCAAAATCACCAACTTCAATTGGATTCATTGGACTTGTTTGAACATCCAAAATAATTGCACCACCATTTCCTCTATTCGCCCCAAAAATATAGGCAAAACCATTTTCGTCAACAAAACACGTGTGAGCAGATTGCCATGGTGAGCCCAACGTTCCCGTATATGTATTAATAGGTAAAACTGTAGACAAAGGCAAAGGACTTAAATCAATGATTAAAAGTCCGTCTGATGCTTCTGTTGTAACATATGCATAATCCCCATGAACACAAGGGTCTCTCCAAATTGATTCAGAACCGGCGATCCAAAAGACTTCCAACGGGTTACTCGGATCAGTTACATCTACTATGGATGTACCTTTACTGGTACCAACTATAGCATATTCATTTCCCAATTCATCAACATAACCCCAAACATCGTTTAAATCAGCATTGTGCAATGCTTGGTAATCAATATGAGACAAAGAATCGATGTTGTTTTGACCAGATATTGAGAAGGAGAAATACAACAATATCAGTAGGTAAAGAATCTTCATTTAAAATGATTTTCAACGAAGATACAAAATTTAGCCCATGCTTAAAGAAAAAATATGAGGGCTAAAATGAAAATTAACACAATGACTAAATACTGCCAAACATCCACAAAATAAGGCGAATACTTTTTATAAATCTCCTTTAAATTCATGCTGTAAATCTAAGAAAATACATTCTTATAACCGAACTATTTTCAATCTCATATTTTATTATCTTTGTGTGAGTAAAAGTAAGCTATGACAAAAGAATCTACCGTCGAAAAAACAACATCATTGGATTTCCAAACTTTCAAGACTGAAGTATTAAACGATTACCGTTTAGCGTGCCTATCACGTGAGGCTTCGCTATTGGGAAGAAAAGAAGTTTTAACTGGGAAAGCCAAGTTTGGTATTTTTGGTGACGGAAAAGAACTTGCACAAATAGCACTTTCGAAGCAATTTCAAAACGGAGATTTTCGTTCAGGATATTATAGAGATCAAACGTTGATGATGGCAATTGGCCAATTGACGGTTCAACAATATTTCGCAGGATTATATGCTCACACAGATGAAGTTGTTGAGCCACAATCTGCAGGACGACAAATGGGTGGGCATTTTGCAACGCGTAATTTGGATCAAAATGGTGAATGGAAAAATTTAATGGAACAAAAAAATAGTTCTGCTGATATTTCTCCAACTGCGGGTCAAATGCCACGTTTGTTAGGCCTTGCTCAAGCATCAAAAATTTATAGAAATCACCCAACTTTAAAAGATTTAGAAAAATTCAAGAAGTTCACGAACGGTGGAAATGAAGTGGCATTTGGAACAATCGGTGATGCTTCCACTTCTGAAGGACCATTTTGGGAAACAATAAATGCTGCCGGTGTTTTGCAAATACCGATGGTGATGTCTGTTTGGGACGATGGTTTTGGGATTTCTGTTCCAAGAGAATTGCAAACAACTAAAGGAAGCATTTCTGAAGCTTTAGCTGGAATGCAACGAACTAAAGACAAGCCGGGTTACGAGATTCTCATTACGAAAGGCTGGGATTACGCGCATTTATGTGAAACGTATGAGAAAGCCGTTGCTTTGGCACGTGAAGAACATATTCCAGTTTTAGTGCATGTAAAAGAAGTGAATCAACCGCAAGGACATTCAACTTCAGGTTCACATGAACGGTATAAATCAGAAGAACGATTACAATGGGAAACAGATTTTGATTGTATTAATAAATTCAAGTCTTGGATCTTGGCATTCAATGCAGATGATCAAACAATAGCAACTGAAGAAGAGTTAGAAACAATTCACAAAGAAGCGAAAGCGAGCGTTAGAACACAAAAAAATGATGCTTGGAAGGCTTTTACAGATGACTTTAAAAGTGATATCTCTAATGCAATTTCTTTAATGAAATCTGTGAGTAATGAAAGTCCAAACGCTGTATTTATCAACAAGGAAATTGAATCATTAGAAAAAGCATTTGAACCAATTCGAAAAGATATTTTGTCGACAACGCGCAAAGTTTTAAGAATGGTTCGCGAAGAAAAATCAGCTTCAAAACAAGCACTTTCATCATGGATCAAGCGTCAAATAGACGAAAATTTTAATCGATACAGTTCACATTTACATTCTCAATCAAAATATTCAGCGCTTAAAATCAACGCTGTTGCACCAACATACGATGGTTCAAATGCACAAGAAGACGGGAGAATAATTTTAAGAGAGAATTACAGAAAAATATTTGAAAAATATCCTGAAGCCTTAGTTTTCGGTGAAGATGCTGGTAAAATTGGTGGTGTAAATCAATCTCTTGAAGGAATGCAAGAGCAATTTGGTGAAATCCGAGTAACTGATACTGGAATTCGTGAATGTACGATTATTGGTCAAGGAATTGGAATGGCCATGCGTGGTTTACGTCCAATTGCTGAAATTCAATATTTGGACTATTTACTTTATGCTGTTCAAGTTCTTTCGGATGATTTAGCAACTGTTCAATATAGAACAAAAGGTGGTCAAAAAGCACCTTTAATTATAAGTACACGTGGACACCGTTTAGAAGGTGTTTGGCACAGCGGTTCTCCGATGGGAATGATTATCAATTCGTTGAGAGGAATTCATGTATGTGTTCCACGAAACATGACAAAAGCGGCTGGTTTTTACAACTTATTCATGGAAGCAGATGAGCCAGCTTTGGTTATCGAGCCTTTAAATGGTTACCGAACAAAAGAACCGATGCCGAACAATATTGGTGAGTTCAAAGAGCCTATTGGAATTCCAGAAATTGTAAAAACGGGTGCTGATTTGACGCTAGTGTCATACGGTTCTACGTTTAATTTGTGTGAAGCAGCACTAAAGCAATTAGCAGAATTAGGAATCGATGTTGAATTAATTGATGTTCAAACATTATTGCCTTTTGATATTAACCATATGATTAAGGATTCAATTGCAAAAACAAATCGTTTGTTGATTGTTGACGAAGATGTGAGCAGCGGTGCAACAG
>JBEAUV010000175.1:0-6323 GCA_041161265.1 Bacteroidota bacterium
GAACCAATAATATTTACTTCAACACGAACGTCTGATCCAGCATGTAAAACTTTTCCTGGTGTATTGCCAACTGCATTTCTGTTGAAGATTTTCTCCACTGCAGTTAATCCTTGTCCGTCGTTCGAAATTTCTTTTGAAGGAGCAAATACGGTTGGAATATTGATTCCTAATGTTTTGCATGCGAATGTTTGAATTTTCTTACCGAAAACGATTGCATACGATCCACCCGCTTTAATGAATTCCATTTTTTGCGGGGTCAATGCTTTCGAGATATCGATTAGTTCTTTATCGCCGTTGTATAATTTTTTCGTTTTTGTATTGATTGTTAAAACTGTTCCTGTTGCAACTGAATATGTATGCTCTAAAACAGCATCACCATTTTCATCGCGAACAAGATTTCCATCAGCATCTGTTTTCTTAACCCAGTTTTTTAAATCCAAACCGATACCACCTGTAACATCAACGGTTGTTAAGAAGATTGGAGAAATACCGTTTGTTCCACCAACAATTGGTGCAATGTTCACGAAAGGAACGTATGGACTCGCTTGTTTTCCTGTCCAAAGTGCGACGTTATTCACACCCGACATACGAGAAGATCCAACACCCATCGTACCTTTTTCAGCAATCAACATCACGCTCTTATCTGGATGTTGTGCACGAAGCGCTGTAATTTCAGCTTGTGCTTCAGGCGTAATCATACATTTTCCGTGTAATTCACGGTCAGAACGTGAGTGTGCTTGATTTCCTGGAGATAATAAATCAGTTGAGATATCACCTTCTCCAGCAATGAATGTTACGATCTTAATTTCTTCAGGAACTTCAGGAAGTTTTGTAAAGAATTCCGCTTTCGCATAGCTTTCTAAAATTTCCTTTGCCATTGTATTTCCAGCTTCATACGCCACCTTTAAACGGTCAGCATCTGCATCGTACAAATACACTTGTGTTTTCAAGACATCCGAAGCACTTTTTGCAATTGTTGCATCACTTCCCAATGCTAAATCAAGCAACACACCGATTGAAGGTCCCCCTTTCATATGTGATAACAATTCCAATGCAAAAGTTGGCGTAATTTCGTTTACGATTTCTTCACCAAGAATAATTTGTTTCAAGAAAAGCGCTTTAGAAACTGCTGCAGGCGTTGTTCCAGGCAACGTATTGTAGATAAAGAACTTCAATGAATCGGCACGATAAGCATTGTTTGTATCTTTGATCTGTGCAATAAGGTCGTTCACAATTTCAGCAGTATCAATTGGCTTCGGGTGAAGTCCTTGTGCTTTTCTTTCTTCGATTTCTTTGATGTATTCTTGATAATGATTCATAAATAGCTATTTTACTATAATCGGGTAGTTTACTAATTTGTGCAAGTGAACGATTAATGACTGTCTGAAAAAGCGCTAAAGTGGCATATTTCCAGGTAATAATTCTACTAAAAGTTCGATGCACAAATTTAGTTAAAATCAATGGAAAAATGCAAAGTATCAAGTAAGATAATGCATAGAAGAGTTGAAAATATCTCGAAAATGGTTTCAAATTCTGAAAATGCTTAAAAAGCATGTAATCGTCATTGAGCAAAATAAGAATCAAATTATTTTATTACTTCGAAACAGCTTAACGTCTTGAACAGCTTGATTTTTGAGTACTTTTAAGGCAATAAATCGAACGTTGGTGCAAAATTCAGTTTGTAAAATGTATAAATTGTGAATCTTAACAGCACTTTTTTATCTACATAAAGATTTTATTCCTACCTTTGCCCCCCGCTAAGTATGACTTAGTCGGAAATTAGTATTAATAACAAATAAGTTTATTTATGAATTCTTACGAAACTGTTTTCATTTTAACTCCCGTTTTGTCTGATGATCAGGCAAAGGAAGCAGTGCAGAAATTCGAAGGCGAAATTACGTCATTGGGTGGAAAGGTCAAGCACTCTGAGAGCTGGGGATTACGCAAATTAGCGTACCCAATCCAAAAAAAATCAACTGGATTTTATTTCCTAGTTGAATTCGACGCTGAAGGAAGCGTTGTTGCAGGTTTAGAATTAGCAATGAAGCGTGATGAGCGTTTGATGCGTTTTTTAACTGTGAAAATGGAAAAAGACCATTTAGCATGGGCTGCAAAGCGCAGAGCTAGAATGGGAGACAAGAAAACTGCTGCACCAGCAGAGGCTTAATCATTAACATTTAAAAACGTAAAATCATGGCACAAAACGATATTCGCTATTTGACTCCGATTAACATCGAAATCAGAAAAGATAAATATTGCCGTTTTTCAAAAAGCGGAATAAGATTCATCGACTATAAAGATCCTAATTTCTTATTGAAATTGATTAACGAGCAAGGAAAAATATTGCCTCGTCGTATCACAGGAACTACTGCAAAATACCAAAAGAAAGTAAACAAAGCGATTAAGCGTGCACGTCACATCGCTGTACTTCCTTACGTAGCAGATATGTTGAAATAAGACGATTGTTAAACAGGATAAAATATTAAATCATGGAAGTAATTCTAAAGAAAAACGTTGACAAACTTGGATACGCGAATGAAGTAGTTACGGTAAAGAATGGTTATGGTCGTAACTTCCTTATTCCTCAAGGATACGGAATATTAGCTACTGCATCTGCTAAAAAAGCGCATACAGAAGTTATGAAACAAAAAGCTCACAAAGAGACTAAGTTATTGGCTGAAGCAGAAGAAATTGCTGCAAAACTAGAAGTTCTTACTGTTACAATTGCGACTAAAGCAGGTGAAAACGGAAAGATTTTTGGATCTGTTAATACAGTTCAATTGTCTGAAGCATTGAAAAAAGCAGGTTTCGACATCGATCGTAAATCACTTAAAATTAAAGATGAGCCAATTAAAGAAGTTGGAACATTCGAAGCTGAAGCTAATCTTCACAAAGGAGTTAAGCCAGTTTTCAAATTTGAAGTTATTGGAGAATAATCCAATTCAAACAATATTAAAAAACCGATTCAGAAATGAATCGGTTTTTTTTTAATAATATCGTTAAGACGTTTGAGTGTAAACTAATATTCCTTTGTCGTTAAAATATTTTAATTCTATAAGAAAACCTTCTTCGTCATACACAAATTCAATGTAAGCGAACTTTACTCCCTCCAAAGCAGGATCAGCCATAACTGGTTTTCCTTTTTTGTTGAATAATTCAATTTTACTAGGATTACCAGATTCATTGTAAGAATATTTTATTCGATGACAACCCTCTAAGTTATTCATCTTTTTACCTTTTTTATTCAAGAATTTGATTTCGTTAATATTTCCACCAACAAAATAAGAAGTCGCTATTTGATAAACTCCTTGAGGTTCACACGTTGCTTTATTCTGCGAATTAAAAAACGCTTTTTTTACTATGTGATCATTTTCATTAACGAATGTATATCTAGCAATGCCATTCAAATCTTGCCATAATTGTCCTTTATTATTATAATAGGCTTCTTCAGAAACTAAATTATTTAGGTCATATTGATACTTTATAGTAGCAAAACTTATTGTAGGATTCAATAATTCCATTTCAGCACTAAAACGATCTACTTGGATTATTGAGCCATTCGAATTATACATTGTCTTATAAACTGAAATCATATTTTCGTCAAAGGCACGATTGCCCTCCATGTCAAAATATGCTTTTTCAGTTTCATTCCCAAGTTCATCATGCTTATATTCAATTTTTGAATACGATAAGTCACCAAAATATGCATTTACTGGATTCAACTCTGTATCAAAATATTCAGTCGAAACCAAATAGGACTCAGAACTATAAGTATTCAATTCTTGAAAGAAATTTTGATCTGACATCATAGGCTCTTTATTCAAATCAAAATGACTTGTTGAAATTAAAAGTCCATTATCTTCATCATATAAATTACGGATTCGCATATCATAAACATCATCTTCACCTAAAAACTCACCATCAATTCCAAAAGCTCGTTCATAAATACTCGACTCAGCGTCAATTAACTTTTCATATTGAAAAGCACCCGAATTATCCGTCATTGGTTTATTATCAAAATCGAAATAGGATTCCATGAAACTTGCATTTTCATAATCGTAATCTCTTTTTACAATATAAACTCCATAATCCTCTGGAATAAGATTCCCTTCAGTATCAATATACTTTTCATAAGTAATACTTCCCCTTCCATCTTTATGTATCTCTTTTCCAGCGAATCCAAATACACCGTTTACTTTTTGATGTTTCGAGTTGAAATAATACTCTGTATAAATGCCTGAATTTAAGTCTGACTCCCAAATTGTTTCGTGAATGCCATATTCATCTTCATAGGCATCTTTATTTTTATCGAATGATTTGGTAGAAATTAAATTTCCATTCTCATCATAAGTTGAACGGACTTCACATGGAGTCAAATAGGTTTGGGTCTCATCCGTTTCAGCAATATATTCGGTACTTATATAATCTACGCGCTCATTGTCAAAACCATACATTATTTTCCCGATTTCATACCCGTTTTTATCATAAGAATATACTGTATAAGCAACATTATAACCCGAGTTTTTAAGTGAACCATACTTATTATAGGTTTTAAGTGTTAGGAAATTTCCATTGTCATCATAACTAAATTGAGTTTTCGAATATTCAATATTATATTCTGGATCTGATAAATTTTCTTGAATAATTTGCATTACAATTTGGTTGTTTTTATTTAATTCGACTTCAACCGCTGAAAGACTTTGGTATGCAAAATTAAAAGGTGATTGACCAACCATATTTAACTGATTCAATTGATTTTGTTCGTTATAAATAAAATCCAATGACGACTCTTCAAAATATTCATCCTCTAAATCAGAAGTTTTAGTGATTATCCGAGAGACTCTATTCTGGGAATATTGTACTTCATAAAAGGTAGATGAACGAATCGTTTCATTGTTCCAATCAAAAATCCTATTATATATGAATTTAGAATCGTCTTTATATTCAAACTCCAACATTGGTGAGGATAAAATGCTTGAATACAAGTAATATCCTGAAATTGCTTCAAAATTTTCTATTGAAACCAATTTTTTTTCATCATCAAAACTAAATACATAATGAGTTGTTTTATGGGCTTGTATAGAATCAATTGGGTAAACACCAACATATTCCCCAAAAATTGTCTGATAAACATTTCTATAATACTTTTTCGACTGAGAATTAGCGGAAATACTTAGAAGAAGGAGAAGAAGGAGGATAATTGTTTTTGTCATGATGATATTTTAATCTAAAGTTAAGATAAAAGGTAAATGAAATTGAGTATTTTAATTCAAATTCTTTTTTTTTAGTTGGATTATGCATCTTTGCACTATGCGTATTTTTTTTTCCTTTAAAATTGTAGTTTTTTCATTAATTATTGTGAGTTGTAATAACACTAAAAAACGAATGGAACTTGATCAAAAGAGTGAAATTCAATTTGCAAAACACTTTCAATTAGAGAAATCAGATAGTACAATTTTGTTACACATACTAGATCCAGAAAAAAATACAATTGAAAAAAAATATGCCTTAACGCGAAAATTGGAAACGACAATTCCAATAGGATATTCACGCATCATGATTCCGATTAAATCCATCACAGCTTTATCAAGTACACAAATCGGAATGCTTTCTGTGTTGAACCAAGAGGAAAAAATCAATGGAATTTCTGACAAAAACTATGTTTGGAATTCAAAAGTTCAAACAGGAGTTGAAAACGGTAAAATCGTTGAAGTTGGAAATGAGGGAATGATAGCACTTGAAAAATTGATTAAAATCAAACCATCAATTGTTATGTACAGTGGTTTTGGGAAAGAATTCCCACATCAAAAACAGTTAGAACAAATTGGAATTCAATGTATAGTTAATTACGATTGGAAAGAAATGAATCCGCTTGGCAAAGCAGAATGGGTTAAGGTTTTGGGAGCTTTGACAGGTCAATTAAAGGAATCAGAAAACTATTTTCAAGAACTTGTTGCAGAATATGATTCATTGAAGAAAATTGCACAGAAATCGAACGTTTCTCCAACGGTATTTAGTGGGAATATTACGGGAGACATTTGGTACACCCCAGCTGGAGAGAGTTTTACAGCACAACTTTATAAAGATGCGAACCTTAATTATGTTTATAAATCTACCAAAGGCACAGGAAGTTTGGCTTTAAGTTTTGAGAAAATTTTATCAGAAAATACGAAAACAACTTATTGGCTTAATCCAGAACATCCAAGCATCCACGAAATCTTGGAAATGAATCCAAAAATGAATTTTTTCGATGCTGTGAAAAACAAGAATGTATTTTGTTATTCAAAAAACATGAATTACTATTGGGAGATGAGTGCAATTCA
>JBEAUV010000176.1:0-6271 GCA_041161265.1 Bacteroidota bacterium
CTAATCTAAAATCTGAAGCATTTTTTAATACATATTTTTCTTGTCCAACTAAAGAAAATAAACCTCCTGAATTTAAAAGTTGATTTACCGACTGTGAAACATTGTAATCTGACAATCCATTGATTGATACACTTGTAAGAAGCGTATCGTTTACTTTATAAACATTTCGTGTATAGGTTACACTTCCAATATTATTGACTGCTGCAGCGATCTTCAATTTATTAAATAAAATCATACTTGCAGACAAATCAATACCATATCCTGTACCAACTACTTTGGGTAATAACTTTCCTCTTTCCGTAAAATTGGATGGATTTAAACTAGCAATACTTCCATAATCTATATTGAAATTTGGAGTAATTGAGGAATACATATATAAACCATCAGCATTTGATTCCATGTTAAACATTGCCATAGATTGTATAAAACGACCACCAACACCACCATATAATACAAAAACTGAATCTTTACCAAGAATCTTCCGGCCATAACCAAAATTATAATACCTATTCCAAACAGATCTAATTTCCGACCCATTTGTAATGGATGATAAATTTAATGGAACGGACATTGTACCTAAAATAACACTGTTCATGGTATCCGCCGATAAATTGCTTGAATTGGGAATAACAGAAGTATCTCCGGCCACAACAATCGTTAATGAATCAAAATAACTAGATAATTTACCTCTAAAAATAATGTCTGTTAGTTGATTATTCAATTTTGAATACCACTGATAATTTTCACGAACATTAAACGCTATTCCTCCAAATTGTTCACTTTGAAAAGCAAATCCTCCCCAATTGTAATTTACAAACATAGAGATCCCTGATTCCGCATAATCAGCTGACGCATCTGCTTGAGCTTGCCAATCTACAGAGTCAGTTGAACTATTTGTAACTTCACCTTTAACTGCTTTGTAAAACTTTTTTAATTTATCAGATGATAAAGAATCAGAATAGATACCAAACCCGAATTCAGTTGCCCCCATTGTAAACCTCTTACCTTGGTAACCCGTTCCCCATCCTAAGGCAGAAGAATTAATTCCTAAACAATGATAATCAGTCACGAAAGTTGTAGCTACTCCCTTTCCTACAGCTGGATAAGCAACACTTTGTGTTTGCGAAATAACGTTAACTGAAAAAATAAAAATTGAAAGAAGAAGTGTTAAAAGTTTCATAAAGTTGTTTTTGGTTGTCTTTGGTGAAGATATAAAAAAGTTTCTAAAATCAAAAAGAGGAACAAATTCTATATGGAATTTGTTCCTCTTTCACCTAAACCTTGCTAAAACTATAAAACCCAAAACACCAACTATGAAATCATGTTTTGGTAGGGTAAAATTACATTGATTTTCTAGATAAACAAGTTTTTAAAATAAAAAAAATGTTAAATATTTAAAAACTGAGTTTTATCCAAGTGCAACATCTAGAATCATCATTACTAAAAATCCGCCTATAAATCCCAACACAGCAACATCGGTATATTTATCACGTTGTGTTTCTGGAATTACTTCTTCCACAACCACAAAAATCATCGCACCAGCAGCAAAAGATAAAGCAAAAGGTAAAATAGGTTGCATATAAACAACAGCCAAGGCTCCAATAACTCCTGCTATTGGTTCAACAACAGCAGATAGCTGTCCGTAAAAGAAACTTTTTCTACGACTAATTCCAACCCTTCTTAAAGGCATTGCAACAGCAAATCCTTCTGGGAAATTTTGAATGCCGATACCGATTGCTAATGCTATAGCCCCACCAATAGTTGCCCCATCCATTCCTGAAGCTGCTGCACCGAACAATACACCAACAGCCAAACCTTCAGGGATATTATGAAGTGTAATTGCAAGAACCAATAATATTGATCTATGCATTTGAGTTTTAACTCCTTCCTTTTCTTCCTCTTTAAAATTGATATGTAAATGTGGTAGCTTTTTATCTAGAAAAAACAAGAAAATAGCTCCTAAGAAGAAGCCTACTGCTGCGGGCATCCAAGGCATAGAAGGATACATTTTTTCAGACATTTCAATTGCTGGATTCAGCAAAGACCAAAAACTTGCTGCAACCATTACGCCACCTGTAAAGCCCAACATACCATCTAACCAGCCTCGGTGCATTGATTTAAAGAAAAATACAAATGATGCGCCAGCTGCAGTTACTAACCAAGTAAAGGTTGTTGCAATTAAAGCAGCTAAAACTGGATCCATCCCCGTGAAAAAGTGCTCTAAAGTTTCCATTTTGTTTTATTATTTTAAGAATCAAAGATAACAAACTCCTTGAATTCAAAATTCGCTATTCAAAATTGATATTTGACAATTGTCAATTGTTAATTAATGTAGTATCTTTGCACCCAAATTTTAGAAAATAAATACACAAAAATGGCAACAAACAGAACTTTCACGATGTTGAAGCCTGATGCAATCGAAAATGGTTACACAGGAAAAATCCTAGATATGATTATCGCTGCAGGATTTGAAATTAAAGCAATGAAATTAACACGTTTGACAACGGAACAAGCTAAAGAATTTTATGAAGTTCATTCAGAAAGACCTTTTTATGGAGAACTAGTTGAATATATGACATCTGGACCAATCATCGCTGCTATTCTTGAAAAAGAAAACGCTGTTGCTGATTTTAGAACTTTAATTGGGGCTACAGATCCTGCGGAAGCTGCTGAAGGTACTATTCGCAAGTATTATGCTGAATCAAAAGGAAGAAATGCTTGTCATGGTTCTGATTCAGATGAAAATGCAGAAATTGAAGGTAAATTTCATTTTTCGTCTAACGAAATAATGTAAATTAGAAATATTTGAAATTAAAAGAGGCTGTTCAATTGAACAGCCTCTTTTTTGTTTCCTATCCTTACTAAAAGGATTCTTATTCCGTTTTCAACCCAACAAATTGATATGGAATATATTTCTTGTCATTGTTTGCATCTTCATTGTAATCAGGACCATCAACAATTGCTGTTACTATAGCAACGTTGACACGGTTTTTATATTCCTCTTTCTTGGCAAAATATGCAATAATATCATATTTCATGTTTTCAGCACGAATTTGAGTTAATTTCTCATTCGTTTCATAAGTTTTTGTTGGAACATGTGATGCAGAAGAATAGATGTTTATGGTTATATTAGGTCTACCTTCTTTTAATTGGTCCTCAACATCTTTCATAAAACGTTTTAATTTCCCCTTATCGATATCAAGTTTATTTTTGTTGTATTCAAAATAGTGAATAAACTCGATGTTTTTGTATGCCGTTGCAATTACTTCAGGTATGTAAATGACTTCATCAACAAAACATGATGCCGAAGCTTTTTGTCCGTATGAATCAGTTACTTCAATGGAATAATCACCTTTTGATAATCCAGAGATATCCTCTTCATTAGATCCATTAGACCAAACAAAACTGAATGGAGGTAAACCACCTTCTACAGTGGCATCTACACTTCCGTTAGCACCATCTTTCAACGTTGAATTTGTTGCAATACAGCTTATTGTAACTGGCGGAGGATAAATAAAATAAGCCGTATAAATGTCACTTCTTTCTGTTTCTTTATTACTTGACCAATAAACTTGATTTTTTGAATAACTAAAACAAGCGTCGAACTTTGACGAATTAATTTTTGGTCCTAAATTCACTGGTTTACCCCAATCAGTCCAAGATCCTTTTTTTACTGAATAAAAAATATCGGCATCTCCAAGTCCACCATGACCATTACTTGCAAAAAATAACGTATCCTGATTTGGAGATAAAAAAGGTGACATTTCAAATCCTGACGTATTGATTGAACTCCCTAAATTTAAAGGAGACGACCAACCATTTTCTGATTTCAAACTTATATATATATCTTCTTCACCAAATGTTTCTATACCCTTATAAGAAATAAACATTACATTTTCGTCATTCGAAATATGATAGCCATAATAATCTCCTTCGATGTCTAAACCTGGAACTTCAATTTTTTCTGGAGTCGACCATCCTGAGCCTTTCGAAGTTGAAACAGCTATTCCTTTTTCTAAATCTTTTTTTCCTTCATAAGAATGAAGCAAGTATAATACATCACCTGTTGTATTTATCCCAATGACTCCATTATTATATTTAGAATTCAAAGAACTTAATTGTTTACAATCTGTATAACTTCCATCTGATTGTCTGTAACTTGTCCAAATATCCTGATCGTATTCACCGCCTTTATTTTGTTTATCAAAGGAGCGAATAAAAAATAATTCAGAACTGTCTTTTGAAAATACTGGCAAGGTCTCTTCTGCATCAGAATTAACCGTTCCTGGAAGTCTCATAACTCCATCAAAATCCCATATTTGGGCATTTGATTGAATCGTTAAAAATGTAATAATTATTGCAATTAATGTATTTCTCATTTTTATTTATTTTATTTTCTACCTAACATTAAACCTAATACTAATTCGTGTCCTCCAGAACTAAAGTCGTTAAATCGAGACAATGAAAAATCGTAAGAATATCCTAATTTAAATCGTTCGCTAATATTCATTCCAATCATTCCAACAATTGCATCTTTGTGACGATATGAAAATGCAGTCCATAACCATTCCTTATATTCGAGTTGCAAAGAACCCTCAATTGACATTGGTGCTGGTTGCATAAACTTTATTAAAATAGCAGGCATAAGCATTAAATTATCATTTAAGTCTATCTTAACTCCTCCTGTCAAATTGAAATGCATTTGTGTATTGAAATTAGCAGAACCAGATCCAAATTCAGCAAAATCTTTTGTCAAATTATCAGCAGCAATTCCAAAAAACATTTTTTTCGAATATAAATAAAGTCCTGCACTTAAATCCATGATATACTTGCTAGATTGATTTTGAACGAACAAATCGTATTCAGCATCTCCCCCACTATAAGGAGCAGATGGATCCATTTGATTTAAAACAATTGCTTTTTCTTGTAGAAAAGTATTATTCGATAAACCTAATTTCGTTCCAAACGATAAATTGTAATTGGAGCTTATTGGTAAATGAATAGCATACGTTCCTGATAATTGCATTTTACGAAAAGCACCATATTGATCTGCAATTAACTGACCACCAACAGCATGTTTCAATTTACCTGTTTTTATCTCTGGATTTCGAACAGGCCCATTACTAACACGAAATGCAGGATTATAAGGGATTTTGGTTTTTTTCTTAAGCAATGTGCTCCCAGAAAGATATGCAGTTCTTGGTTCATCACCAAAACCTACCCATTGCCATCTGCCAGACATTGTAATATCTGTAAAATCATAAACCCCAGCCGCAGCAGGATTTACCATATACTGATTCCTCAAATATTGGCTGTATTGAGGGTTTTGTTGAGCAAAAGCATTGCTCATACTAACTAAACTTAAGATTAAAAGTATTTTTTTCATATTCTTTTAATTTTTAATAATTGATACTATACCATTTAAAATCTCACCTGACTTATCTCCTTCAGTATAGATTACATAATAATATGACGCTACTGGCAATTGTTCCCCGTTCACTTTTCCATCCCAAGGACGTGATAAATAATTACCTTTTTCAGACTCGAATAACAAGTTACCCCAACGATTGTAAACAAATACAATATTGTTTGGATATACATTATCAATATCAACAATATTCCATACATCGTTTGACAGGTCACCATTTGGAGTGAAAGCAGTTGGTACGATGATCTCACAATCATTGATCGTGATAGCAATAGTGCTTGCTGGTCCTTCACATCCAAATTCTGTTTCTGTTACATAATATGTAGTTGTACCAATAATTGCATCGTTAGGATTAATCGCTGCACCTGTTCCATAAACGTTTGTCAAATTAACATCTTCATACCATGTAAATGTTCCATTTCCGCCATTAGCGGTCATTGGAACAACTGTCCAATTTGAGCAATATACTGTATCCATTCCTGCTGTTGGAGCTGATGGTATAGGATTTATGATTATCGTTTGTGTGCCTGAAGCTGTATTTGTACAATTCGCATCAGAGATTCCTGTTAAGATATAAATACCAGCCGTATTACCAAGTGAAATAGGAGATGTAGATCCCAAAACTGCTGTTTGAGCTGTCCCATTTAATGTATAATTAACTGTCCAGTTTGCTGTTCCAGTAACATCCACCATGATATCAGCTACCACATCTCCTTGACAATAAGATCCACTATTCGTAGCCGTTACAACTGGAAGAGGATTAATAGTTATTGTAGTTTGCACTGTATTCACACATCCATTAGCATCAGTTCCTGTTACAGTAAATGTTTCGCCATCTACCGC
>JBEAUV010000177.1:0-6270 GCA_041161265.1 Bacteroidota bacterium
CTAGCCGATTCATAATCATTTCGTTTGACTAATTCTTCGTTGACATGTTCAATTTCTTTTCTGATTGTAGTTAATACTTCATTTGAAGTGTCTAAATATTGAAATACACTCTGAGTTGTATCAAACTTAATATCTTGAGTTAGAAAACCTATAGTACAATCCTTGGGTTTATGAACTTTCCCATCAGTTGGTGTGTCCCAACCAGCAATTAATCGCATTAGTGTTGACTTCCCAGCACCATTTTTACCAACTAAGCCAATTTTGTCTCCTTTATTAATTTGAAGACCAATATTTTCAAATAAATAACCCTGCGGCAAATGGACACCAAGCTGTTCTAAACTAATCATGATTCAAAGATACGGTGAGTTAGGAATTTATCCTATAAATTAATATTGATTATCGACGGAGAGTTTCGAATTAATATTAGACACTGAGGAAATCTAACAAATTACGACAGTTCAATTGGAGTCGAGAAAATATATTGCAAAAAAAAGCCTCGATAAAATATCGAGGCTTTCAATTATTTTAGAAACTCCAAACATCATGTTCTAAAGTTCTAATTTCTTCTTTTATCTTTTCAGATTCTCTCAGAGCATCAGTTCCTGTTCTATAGGATTCTATGTTACGATCGTAAGTATTACTTTCTTTATACATCATACTGCTGAATCTTCTTTTCCAGAATAAATCATCAAAACTCATCCATTGTGCGTCATTTGCATCATTGTAAACAAAGTAGTTGTTTAATACAAATCTACAATGAGGGAAATACAACCAAAATAACTCACGCATTCCAGAAATATTTTTCTTCCCATTAGGATCTTCTTCTACCGTATAAACAACTGGTGCAATTGCAATAATTCTCACATCCAAGACTGATCTTTCTTTATCAAAGAACCAATCTTCCTTAATACGATATTGAACAATGTCTTGAGATGTATACCAAATTGTGTCTCGTGGAGAATATGTAAAGGTTTGAGTTCCATCAGGCAAAGTAACAACAATTTGATCTCCATTTTCATCTGTTAATGGAATATCACTTTGAACACCTAACGTTCCTAAATAAATAGAAAGCTCATTTCTGAAAAGTGAATCTGTGTAATAAGTTAAACCAGGTTGGCTTGGATCTATTGGATATTTCAATTGATCACCATCCTTACCACCAAGTCCGAAACCAAACGATAATGGATTATAAGGAGAAAATAATCTCAAATTTCCATTCATGACATGATACCTAAGTACAGTCCATAAACTCCATCTTGTCCCATTTCTAACCCACTCTCCACTTGTTGTGATTTCATCTAAAGGATAATATAACGGAAGATTAATTTTCTCACGCAAATCTATATATTCCCATACTCGTCTGCTCCAAATCACATCCGCTTCACGCACATATTCGTAAGGAATCATACGTTTCGTTGGGATATGCTCTTGAATATAGACTCCATCCACAATTCCTTCTGCCGGAACGTTTACTGGACCTCCGTTGATTTCTTCCAACTGAGCAGTAACATTCAACGAAAAGAACACCAATCCTGCACTAATAACTAGACTTTTCATAATCCTTTATTTAAATTTTTACAATTTAAAAACACCACCTTTTTTACGTTGTACACCATCTGGTCCAACAACGTTACACATAAAACTGACATTCATACCAGGTTTTGCAGCTCGAATCAAATTTCCAGCTGAACTAATATCTCCACCTGTACCAGTTGGTGCTTTACCTAAAGCACCAGGAACTGAACATTCCCAACTAACAATTCTAAATTGTGCATTCAATGGAATTTCTGGTGGATATTTTGCGAATAATTTAGTTTCACTTTTATTTGCTTTTTCACCATTTTTTGTTCCACCCCAATACAATTCTGGATCTGGAAGACGACTAACACGGAAAGTAAATGTTCCTAGGTTAACAGACTTGTTCGTGATAGAACTTTTTCCACTAACACTAATCGTACATGTCTTACCTCCTGATGGTTTACCTATCCAACCTTTAGCATTTTTAGTCAATCTCAAATTACCACTAGATGACAATGTAGTTTGGTCATAACCAGATGCAACTGCATCTACTTTGTTATCATAACCAATATACAATACATTCAATTCAGGTAAAGAAACTGTTCCAGCTGGTTTCATAATAAGAACTTTAGTTTCCCAAGGCTCTGTTTTAGTATCACCGCTTTTCTTTTTAATAGCAACAGTTCCTTTCAAAATCATTTCACCATTACCATTTGCTTTTGTTTTAACAATACCAAAACCATCTTTTACATCAGGAACGTTAGCACCATTATATGTAACTACCGGTTGGTTATCTGAATCAAAAGCAGCCATCATGACTTTAATTTCAATATCGTCACCATTGTTTGCAACTGCTGGAGCATAAGCTAAAGCCATAACTTTGTTAAAGCTATATTCACCTGTCGTTACTTTTCCTTTGATATGCATCATCGCAACTGCTCTAGCTGCCAAAACATCTTGTTGCAAAGATGATAAAGACGCCAATGCAGCAACTAATGGTGAGTGGTCAAAAGTTTTACCCATCCAGTGAACATTTTCAGTTTCACCTGAACTAACTCTTTCTGGTTTAGTTAAAGACATATAAAGCTCAATCAACTTTTCACCGTCATCATTCCAATTACATTTAGACCCTTTTACCATTTTAGTAACTTGAGCAGTTAAATCGTTATTGTCTTTGAAGGTGTTAATCGGTTTTGGAGCAATACTCCAACTTTTACCACCAGGTACGCTATAAGAACCTACCTTTTTCACTAAATCATTTCTATAGCCATTCAACATGTCCCATAATTTAACTCCTTCACCTTTAATTGCAACGATATCATCGCCTACTAAATGGTGCATTGGAATATCATATTGATCCTTTGCTTGAATTGCATCTAAATTCATACGAATCGGCAAACAAGGCTTAGATGGGTCCTCTTTACTCCAAATGATTTTCAATTTATCATTCATTGTACCTTGAGAAACATCCTCTCCAGATTCTTTGATAATATCAACTTTAATTTCATCAATGAATTTGATGACAACAGCCGTTGTTTTATCAATATCCTTCATTTGCTTCAAATAGAACTCAATCTTTTTACGCTTTTCAGCTTGATCTGCTCCTTTTGTACCTGCTAATTCAGATGATAAATCTGCCATTGCACCTGTACCTCTATCGAAGTGAACAATATTAGATTTTTGTGTATTTTCCTCAATCGCAACGAATGCGTCAAGAATTTGTTTTGATACGTTAAGTGCCAGAAGTGCGGTAAGTACTAAGTACATCATACCAATCATCTTCTGTCTTGGGGTTTCTTTTCCTCCAGCCATGATTAATTAAATTTTATTGGTTATCAATAAATTAATGTTCAATAACATTAAAGTAACAGATTAATTAAAAATTAACCTCTAGTTATTGTCATGGCTTTTAACATATTTCCATACACGTTATTCAAGTCAGTCAAGTTTTTAGACAACATTGCCATATTCTCCTTGTACAATCTTGTATCTTCAACAGAAGCAGAAAGATTTGACATC
Organism: Bacteroidota bacterium; assembly: GCA_041161265.1. GTDB lineage: Bacteria > Bacteroidota > Bacteroidia > Flavobacteriales_D > Crocinitomicaceae > M0103. Next base: position 3,538 of record JBEAUV010000177.1, read on the forward strand.
ATATCTGTAACTTGTGATTGGAATTTCTCAGTAGCTTCTAAATGTGCAGAAGAACCTTTTAATTGAAGTTCATATACATTGTTCAAAGCTGATAAGTTCTTAGACACTTTTTGCATTTGCTCTCCAAAAGATTCACCTTCTTTAGCAGTAGATGTCATTCCTGAGATTGAAACAGACGCTCGCTCATACGCTTCTGACAAAGTAGAAACTTTATCAGATGCAGCTTGTAAGCTAGAAACATAAGAATCAGTTGCTGCTGCCGCAGATGTTACACCTTTCAATTGTGCAGCATTGTCACCTAAAGCTTTCATTCCTTCACCTAGGCGCTCAAGTAAAGCGCTGTCGATTTTAGCTTCTTCTAACATTTTGTCTAACTGGTCTGTTATTCCATTTCCTTTACCGCCTCTTCCACCAGCAGGTAATTGATTGTGGTCTAACTCATCAGAATGACCCATAGCTAATTCTGGGTATACTAACTCCCAATTTGGATCCTCGTGTAGAGGTTCAAATGCTGAGAAAAAGAAGATAAATGCCTCAGTCGTTAAACCAATTACTAGCATTGGTCCGGCAAACGGCCAGTGCATAATTTTAAACATCGCTCCGACGATAACAATTGCTGCACCAAATCCGTACAGTTTTGACATAAATACTTTCCATCCTTTACTTCCTGGTTTCATAGTTTTACTTGTTTTTAGGTTTTTAAAAAATTACTACTTTTTTTGTTTGTTATATTCTAATTATATTCAATTACTTCAATTGAATATCACTTCGAACTTCTTCGCCACCTTCTCTAGTGAAGTCTCTTCCACCTCTTCCCAGGTGTGTCATAACATCGCGGTAACCCACGTATGACTTGGCAGTATCTTGATACTCGTATGTACGAGTAGCGTTCATCAAATAATATCCTACATCCTTCCATGAACCACCGCGTAAAACTTTACGTTTCATTGAAGGTGGATCCCAATCCATTGCATCATAACGGTAATCTGTATTCAAATCGTGAGAAAAGTCGTACATTGATTCATCGTAAGCAGTTTCGCACCACTCAGAAACGTTTCCTGCCATACAATATAATCCCCAGCCATTTGGATTGTATGAAAATATTTTAACTGTATGGAAACCACCATCTTCAAAATATCTACCTCTCATTGGCTTGAAATTCCCTAAGAAACAACCTGCTTCATTTCTAATATAAGGACCTCCCCAAGGATATTGAGATAAATTCAAGTCACCACGAGATGCTCTTTCCCATTCAGCTTCAGTTGGCAAACGGAAATCATTCACAAATAAATCTCCCATTGAAATTAACCAATTATTCAATAATTGTGTTCGCCATACAGAAAATGCTTTTGCTTGAACCCATGTCACTCCAACTATAGGATAATTATCATAGGCTGGATGCCAAAAATACATATTAGTCATGGGGTCATGGAAAGAGTATGTAAAATCTCTCACCCAACATAATGTATCAGGATAAACATTTATTATCTCATCAATAATAAAACGTTGACGATTCTCATGTCCTCGGATAGCATTATTTTGACCTTTCTTATTGAAATAACCCATGTCTTTATCTTGACCTTGAGGTTCTTCAGTGAAAGGATGTGGAGGAGTTTGCAATTCACGGTGCTCATCAACTAATTTATTCCCTTCCTTATCATAACCATTTGGAGTAATGTTGATACGACCTCTTTTGGCAGCCTCTCTATAATCAATCCAATAGTAACGGAACATTAATTTACGAACATCAATTTCTCTTCTTTTGTAGTATCTCTCTGGTTGAGGATAGTACATGTCAGCAAGAATTGGAACTACTTCTGGATCAGAATAGTCTAATCTACGATCCCAATTTAAATTAAAAATAGAACGGCTTAGCTCGCGATCAGAAGGATCATAATCAGCGTATTCCAAAGCTCCTTCATCGAAGTATCTTTCTTCATAGTTGATGTAACGCTGAGCTGCCTCATCGTCTTCTAAACCGTAATACAATTTATCACGAGCAATTGAATCGCGCACCCACTCAACGAATTGACGGTACTCATTGTTCGAAATTTCTGTTTGGTCCATATAAAATGCCTGAACAGAAACCGTCTTTGCACGTGTTTGGTGCAAGAATGGAACATCCATGTCATTCTCACCCATTTGGTATGAACCAGCAGGGATATAAACCATCCCCAACGGGATTTCCGGGTGAAACACTGGTCTCCCCAATGCTCCAGTAAGATGTCCAGTTCTTGTGCTACAAGATGCTAAGACTAAACCTACAAAACCAATTAACAAAAGTTTTTTCATTCTACCTCTTTTTTATCTACTTCCGGATATTCAATTTAACAATCTACAGGATCTATAATTTTTGATATAACGGAACTTACCTAAATATGGTTACAAATATTCAAATTAATTTTCAAATTACAACCATCTAGGATGATTTGATTTAGTTACCGGAATTGGCGGTAAGTAAAAACAGTATTTTAAAAGGATCTCATGCGAGCCTCTTGAAACGCTAGCTAGTTTGTTTGTTGTGACATCATAAGAATAACCAACAGTCATTCCACTGATAGGCATCCATCCTATCATAAGACCAACAGCATCAACAGTTCTATATGTTAAACCTCCATATGCAATATTTCTCCAAAAGTAACGGACGTTTAAATCTGCAGAGAATTTAACTAAATCAGTTCTCATTAAAACCTGAGCATCAATATCACCTCCTAAAACATTGCTGATTTTTTT
>JBEAUV010000178.1:0-6264 GCA_041161265.1 Bacteroidota bacterium
TATTTGGCCAATTGTAATAATAGCTGTAGGTCTTTCCATGATTCTAAAAAACACAGCTTTATTTGGTAAAAAAAAATGTGTGGTAGAACCTGTTGAATTCAAAGATATTCCATCAGATGATTTTACAAATTCATCAGCCTTTTTTAGTGGTATCACCAAAAGAGTTGTAACCAAAAATTTTAAAGGCGCCAATATTACAAGTGTTTTTGGAGGAAATGAAATAAATCTTGCACAGGCAGATTTTACTGGAGAAGCAGTAATTGATATTACCTGTGTTTTTGGTGGAGTTACATTAATTGTTCCTTCCAATTGGAAAATTAAATCTGATTTAACTTCTGTTTTTGGAGGAATTGAAGATGAGCGACCAAGTATGATGAATGAATCAAATACAGATGAAAAATTGTTAATTCTAAAAGGCAATTGTGTTTTTGGAGGAATAGAAATTCATAGCTACAATTAATGTTTGGAAGAATAAAAAAACTCTTCGGTGAAAACAGATTTGCATTAATTGCACTTCTGTTTTCTTTGTTGGATATAGGCTATTATTTTTTACTAATTTCCTTTAATATTGAAGAAAAACAAGCAACATATGAAGCTGTAACAAGTCTAATTCTCATTTCATTTTTCTCATTCATCCTTCAACGAATTCATACTTATTACCATTCAAGATCTGCAATAAACATAGTACACATAAGTATTATTTTCATATTCAGTTTAATGAGTACACTCTTTCTGCAAAAATATGGAAACTGGATTGGTACTGACACTCCAATTTATTTAACATTTTTAAATAGCTCTTTTTATATACGTTGGTTTATACTGTTTTTGGTTTTCTTAACGGTTGTAAATCAATTATGGATTGATAAACACTTAACTGAACAAACAAATGCTTTCAACCGATTAATAGAAAAAGAGCGGCAATTAGCAAAATCGGAGATCACTAACCTTCATCAGCAATTTCAACCTCATTTTCTTTTTAATAGTTTGAATTCAATCAGTGCATTGATTAAATCTCAACCTGAAAATGCACGGAATATGATTCATAATTTATCCGATTATCTTCGTTTAACAATTCAAAAAAGCAAAGATGATTTCATTTCAATCAAAGATGAACTGGATTATTTGAATTTATATCTTTCAATAGAAAAAATAAGATTTGGCCACCGACTTTCTATTCACATTGAAGTTCAAGATGAATGTAAAGAAATGTTATTGCCATCCTTATTACTGCAACCAATTGTCGAAAACGCAATCAAATATGGGCTATATGGCAATGTTGGTGATTTGATTATTTCAATTATCATTACGTGTGATAATAACAACTTGCAGATAATCGTCAGCAATCCTTATGATGAAATTTCTGTTTCCTCATCAAAAGGTACGGGTTATGGACTTGAATCTATTAATCGAAAACTTTCTTTCCTTTATAAAAGAAATGACCTTCTGAAAATCATAAAAAACGAAAATCAATTTTCAGCACAACTTTTAATTCCACAAAAATGAAAAAGGTTTTAATTATCGATGATGAACCATTGGCTCGATTGATTATTCGAGAATATTTGGAAAATCATATTGAAATAGAAATTGTTGGTGAATGTAATGATGGATTTGAGGGAGCAAAAGCAATATCCAATCATCAACCAGATTTAATTTTTTTAGATGTACAAATGCCAAAAATAAATGGCTTTGAAATGCTTGAAATTATCACTGAAAAACCCGCTGTTATTTTCACAACTGCATTCGATGAATTCGCTTTGAAAGCTTTTGATACAAACGCTCTGGATTATTTATTAAAACCATTTTCAAAAGAACGTTTTGACCAAGCAATATCAAAATGGAAAGAAAATTCAGAAAATTCTACAAAAACATTTGAAAATCTAACTGAATTCAGCTTAAAACAACCCGATGAGCAATTACGTATTGTAATTAAAGATGGAGCTGAAATAAAAATTATTCCAACAAGTGAAATTGAATTTTTAGAAGCATATGATGATTACGTAAAAATTCATCACCATAATAAAACACATCTTAAAAAGAAGACGATGAACTATTTTGAACAAACGTTAAATCCAAAACAATTTGTACGCGTACATCGCTCATTTATCTTAAATATTAATGAGTTAACACGGATTGAATCGTTTGAAAAAAACAGTTACTTGGCTATTTTACGTTCGGGAAAGAGAATCCCAATTAGCAGAACAGCATACACACCTCTAAAAGAATCACTTGGTATTTGATTTAACGAACAATTTGTTTCTGTATCTTTGACAAAAATTAATAACCATGGCAGAAGTTGGAATCATAATGGGTAGCATTTCGGATCTTCCGATTATGCAGGATGCGGCAGACATTTTAAAAGAATTTGGAATCTCCTATGAGATGAATATCGTTTCTGCTCATAGAACGCCTGAATTAATGTTTGACTATGCAAAAAATGCTCATTCAAGAGGGTTAAAAGTGATTATTGCTGGAGCTGGTGGAGCTGCTCATTTACCAGGAATGACCGCTTCGTTAACTCCCCTTCCCGTAATTGGTGTTCCAGTTAAATCTTCAAATTCTATTGATGGTTGGGACAGTATTCTTTCTATTCTTCAAATGCCAAATGGTATTCCAGTAGCTACAGTTGCATTAAACGCTGCTAAAAATGCTGGAATTCTAGCTGCTAAAATTATTGGATCATCAAATCCCGAAGTGTTAAACAAGTTAATGGATTACATGGAAGAGATGAAGTCGAAGGTTTTAGAAAGTGCTGAAAAACTGAAATAACTCATTCGTACAACAAATATTTTTGTCGGATTTTTTTGAACTCCTGCAGACCAGGTTGCCAAGTAGCTCTGATTTCTTTTGCTGTCCAACCAGCATAAATTTGTTCACGAAGTTTTGACGTACCAGCTAATCGGTTAAAAAATCCCATTTGATCAACAAATATCATGGAGTCTCCTAATAACTCTTTTGCTTGAATCAAATAATTCAAATTTATCTCATATTTGCGTTTAGAGATACTTGAATGCAAGTCTATTCCATTGCATAACTTGTTTTCGTACAAAGGACTTTTTGCACCAATCGTTGAAACTGGCGTGAATTGAAAATCATCATTTGGAAATCTTGGATGACCAAACATTTCAAATGGTCGTTCTGTTCCTCTTCCAACACTAACTGTTGTTGCTTCGAACAAACACAAACTCGGGTAAAGTGCGATAGCAGCTTCTGATTTTAAATTAGGCGATGGTGCAACCGGAATTACATATTTAGTTTTATGTGTATAATTCCGACATGGGATTACCCATAATTTACATTCCAAACTATCTCTCAACCATCGTTGACCATTGATCATCATAGCATATTCACCAATCGTCATCCCATAAACAATTGGGACTGGATGCATACCAACAAATGATCGTTGTGCAGGCTCCCTTACAGGTCCATCAATATAATGTCCATTTGGATTAGGTCTATCTAAAACAACTAATTGCTTGCCATTTTCAGCACATGCTTCCATCACATAATGTAATGTTGATATATAGGTATAAAAGCGAACGCCGACATCTTGAATATCATAAATAACAATATCAATATCAGACAATTGATCTGAAGTTGGTTTCTTGTTCTGACCGTACAATGAAATTAAAGGTAATCCAGTTTTATCATCAATTGTACTATATACTTTTTCACCAGCATCGGCTTGCCCTCTAAACCCATGTTCTGGTGCAAACACCTTTACTACTTTCAAATTTAACGCAAGTAAAGTATCTACTAAATGTACATTCCCTACCATTGAAGTTTGATTGCTGACTACTGCAATGTTCTTATTTTGCAACGAATCCATGAATAAATGAAGTCTATCAATACCTAATATTGGGTGATGTATTGAATTTGAAATTATACTTTCCTCCTTGATGCATTCTTCATCATCAATAAGGCATTCCTCAATTATTTGAGTTTGGTTTGTTCCAATATCTCTTTTGTTCTGAATACCACACGATGCGATCAAAACCAATAAAATACTTTTCAGGCCCAAAAGCTTTATGTACTTTAGTGCTCCAAAAAAGAGATTATTGTCATTCGAGTATTTCATATCAAAAAAGGTACTAAAAAGCGAGGTACAAGGTAAGAAAGTTTCTAGACCAATTGTACGTATATCTATTATAAGTATTACACTAGCAGTTGTTGTTAACTTAATTACTATTGCCGTAGTTACTGGTTTTCAACATGAAGTCAGAGAAAAAGTATCTGGATTCGGCTCTCATATTTTTATTATGAGCTCAGGCGAAAACAGTATCTACGAGAGTGAACCCATTCTCAAAAATCAAGCCTTTTTTTCTTTATTAAAGAAAGATTCTGAAATAGCGAGTATTGAATATATTGCATATAAACCTGTACTTTTTCAATCCAATAAAAAAGACAGGGAATTCAAATTGAAATCAGGAAAAGACACATCCTATATCCAACAAGAGATTCAAGGTGCAGTTTTAAAAGGAATTGATTACACATACGACCTAACATTTTTTAAGCAACATTTAAAATTAGGTCGACTACCAAAATTCTCAAAAGATTCAATTAGTGCAGAAATCATCGTATCAAAAAGAATTGCACAAGATTTAAATCTTGAGATTGGAGAAGATGTTAAGGCTTTTTTCGTTAAAAACCAACCAGTAAAACGGATTTTTAAATTGGTTGGAATCTATGAAACAGGATTAGAAGAATTCGATAAAAAAATGGCTATCGGCGACATTCGAATAGTTCAAGAATTAAACGATTGGGGAATAAAAGCTTCCATAATTATTGCGGACACTTTATCAAATGGTCAATTAATTGTTAAAGCAGATGTAATTGGTGGAAACGGAAATTACCGTTATGATTGGGGGAAAGGGTATGAAAACTATTCTGGATTTACCATATGCCCTATTAAAGACACACTTATACGGTTAATCACCTCAGATTATTGGATGAAAATTAGTGGGAAAAATGAACAAACAAGCATCCCTGATACCGCCTATTTAAGTATTAAAACAAAAGGAACTGCTTACAGTGCTTGTGACTTCAAAACAAACAGTGATAAAGAATTAATTCGAACATACTTGAATGATGATGGAAGTAAATATTCTTTAAGTGCAATGAATAAAACCTTACTTTTTGAACAAATTATTGGAAAAGGAAGCAGTTCTAATTATGTGGGTGGATTTGAAGTTTCGGTAAAGGATTGGAATAAACTACATGAAACAGTTAATCGTTTAAAAAAGCAATTAGAACTTATTCCAACAAAAAATAATGAATCACTGAGTGTCAAGAGTATCATCGACACGCAAAGTGATATTTTTGTTTGGCTTGGATTTTTAGATTTGAATGTAGTAATCATTCTTACACTGATGATTCTTATTGGGATTATCAATATGGGTTCAGCGCTTTTAGTCTTAATACTCGTAAGAACAAATTTCATTGGGATAATGAAAGCTATGGGTGCTTCAAATTGGAGTATTCGAAAAATATTCTTAATTCAAGCAGGATTTTTAATTTTAAGAGGAATGCTTTGGGGAAATATTATCGGTTTGACATTATGTGCATTGCAATACTTTTTTGGTATTATCTCACTTAATCCTGAAGTATATTATTTGAGCCAAGTACCAGTAGAAATATCTTTCTTTTCATGGGCAGCACTAAATATTGGAACATTAATAGTTTGTCTAAGCGCGCTTATTATTCCAAGTGTTGTGATTACTAGAATAAATCCAGTTAAAGCTATTAGATTTAATTAAAAGGATTCCTATTTAGGGATTGACTAGTTTTAAATTTACCACAATTTGGGCTGAAATGAATTAACAGCATAAACATTTAAGTTTTCGTTTTATGCAGGAACTGGTTTTGTCACTTTTTCTCCAACTGATAATACTGAGAATCACGGATGTTTTTTCAATATAACTATGTTAATATATGAGAGAGAAAAATTGGTGTTAATTCTATCAATTGATTTGTCAGGCTTTAAGAATACTTCTGTAAATAAATCAAATAAAAGCACATGTTACTATCTGTAGAGATATTTCTGTTGTATAAATAGGATCACTTAATTCCTAAGTAATTAATCAATTATTCGTTTAAAATTTTAGAAAAAAAAAGCCATTCGTCAATTGACGAATGGCTTTTTTGCAATTAAGATATTTTATTCTATTGTGTTTTCAATTCGATAAATTGATAATCATGGTATTTAGCAGTGTTTTCAGCGTCATTTTCGTATGTTGGTCCTGCAACAATTGCAGATACAACTACAAC
>JBEAUV010000179.1:0-6207 GCA_041161265.1 Bacteroidota bacterium
TACCATACCAACACTGGGGTCATCTAGCGGAACACCCAAAAGTGCGGCGCTACATTACCAGGTTAACCTTTTGTACATATAGTGCTGTTTTATGTGTGTGTAAAATCATCAATAGAACCATATGCTATGACGCTATTATTTGCAGAAATATCAATGTATCGATAGAAAGTAGCTCTTGAGATTTTCAAAGTTTTACATATATCATTAATACTCATTTTATGATCTTGGTGCATTTTTTTGGCAGTTAAAACTTTTGGGTCAGCAGCACTAGTCTTTTTTCTCCCTCCCTTTTTGCCTCTTTCTCTGGCGGCACTCAAGCCCGCATTTGTTCTTTCTTGTATTAACTTTCTCTCAAACTGAGCAAGAGACGAGAATATATTAAATATCAATTCTCCAGAGGCAGTAGTAGTGTCAAAAACTCCGTCACACAATGATTTAAAGCTTATTTCTCTTTTTTTAAAATCTTCTATTAAGGAAACAAGGTGTATGTCATTTTCAGAAGACGATGTCAGTAAAAGTCAAAAGTGAATGTCAGTAGAAATATTATAGGCGCCTATTTCGCGTTAACGACTAGATAATAATTATAATATTTTACCCATCTTTCTTTTTTGCAATCAATTTGTGCCCATCTTCTCTTAGCTCTCCTTTAGGGCTAACATGCCTATATAAAGTCTGGCGAGTAATACCTAGCTCTTTGCATAATTCGGATATCTTAGTACCTGGTTTGTCTAAGGCTCCTTGAGCGAGAGAGAGTTTAGTGGGAGTCATCTTATATTTGCGGCCACCGAGGCGTCCTCTGGCACGAGCAGATATAAGTCCAGCTTTTGTCCTTTCGCTGATGAGCTCTCTTTCATACTCAGCTAAGCTTGCAAATATTCCAAATATTAGCCTTCCATTTGCTGTAGAGGTATCAATATTCGCTCCTTGGCCAGCTATTACCTTAAAACCAATTTCTCTAGTTTGCAAATCATCGATTATTTCAATGAGATGCTTTAAGTTTCTTCCTAATCGATCTAATTTCCATACTATTAACGTATCCTCGCCTTTTCTAAGAGCCTTTAAGCATGATAGTAAATTTGGTCGATCATCAAGTTTGCCGCTTGCATAATCACAGTATATATTGTTCTCTTCAATACCAGTTTTTAGAAGTGCGTCTCTTTGTAAATCTAAGACTTGACTACCATCCGCTTTTGAAACTCTTGCATATCCAATGAGCATTTTATTCTTAAGTTTGTTTTTCTTGATTTTCTTGTTTAAGCTTATTCAGTAGTTCCTTATCTTCAAATATCCATTTATCAGATAATGGAATCTCTACATATGGCTCTAATAGAATTTGCCCATTTGTCTCTACTGTAATTCTGTAGCTGCTGACATTGCGCGCTATTTCTCCTAGGTTAATTCGTCCTTTTGCGTCTGGTCTCAATATTGTACTTTGCATATTTGCCTGTTTTTATTATTTGTTGTCTATTCGGTTAATTGTAACCAATAATAGGCTGTTAGTCAATATGGAAATTAGTATATGAGCATTAGGTTGGTTGTCATTTATTGGAATGTGGGAAATAGTTATATTAATATAAGCCCACTTATGTAGCTAAAATATTATAAAAATTTCACATCACATAAACGTTCGTTTGTGGACATCAGATATTTGCATTTGTGTGCCCTCATATTTAGTCACTTAACAAGTCACTTTTTCTATGTCGTGCAAATGGTGCTAAAATATAATTATGTGACACAGTTTTGCGAGTAGAAAATGCGTTTCTTATTTTCTGTAAAGTATTTTTTTAATTTTATGTCAAATCATCTATAACTTGAATTCCTAATTCTTTAAGGTTCTTATCTATGCTGGCTAAAGTTTTGCCCGTGTCATTTTCAGAAGAAAATGTCAGAAAATTCTTCTTCTCATAAAACGACCGTTTGTTGCGACTATATTTGCATGATATTTTAATAAAATAACTTACATTTAGTTCAGATTATGGTATAGTGGAGTTATGAAAACAAAAACCTATGAAAAACTTTATGATAGTCTAGAGCCTGGTACTATATGCCGCAGGTCTACGCTATTAACACTCTCTAAAGCAATAGATAGAGATCTAGGTATATTAACTCGTCGAGGAGTATTGGAAAAACTAGCAGGTGGCCTATATTATAAACCTAAAATTTCACGTTTAGGTAGGTTACCACCTAATGAACAAGAGTTAATTGCTTGTTTCTTAAATGATAACAATTTCCTGCTATACTCGTGGAATCAATATAATTCGCTAGGCTTTGGGCTAACACAGCTTTATAATCAATCTATAGTTTATAATCGTAAAAGGCATGGTCTATTTAGATTAGGAAATAAAACATATGATTTTAGGCGTCCAAACAATGGATTTCCTAACGAAATAACTGCTGAGTTTCTTGTGATTGACCTATTAAATACTCTAGATGAACTTGCTGAGGATAAAGATGTAGTTAAATTACAAATCAAAGATAATTTACATAGGTTTGATACATATAAAATAAAAGAACTAGCCTTAACTTATGGTAAAATATCCACTAAACATTTTCTGCAGGAGTTTGAAAATTAGTCATAATTTACTCTTTCTTCATGAATTACCTGATGCTAAGGATTTGATTACTATAGTGGCAGATGAAAAGAATATTTTGCCAATAATTGTAGAAAAAGATTATTGGGTAATGCATTGTTTGTGGGGTATGCAGCAGCAAGGCGTTAGCTTTGATTTAAAAGGCGGAACCTCATTATCAAAAGGGTTTGGCATTATTGAAAGATTCAGCGAGGATATAGATGTGCAAATTTATCCCACCGAAGCTAGTAATGTAAAAATAGGGAAGAATCAAGACAAGCCTGTTCACATCGAAAGCCGAAGAGATTTCTTCTCTCGGATAGCAGCAGAACTTAAAGTTCCGCATTTAAAGTTTAGTCGAGATTATAGTTTTGATGACAAAGCTAAAATGCGTGGAGGTGGAATACGTGCAGAGTATGAGTCATTTTTTACTAGTATTTCCGATTTAAAAGAAGGAATTGTACTAGAAGTTGGGTTTGATCAAACAGTGCCTAATATTCCATGTGATGTTAGTTCTTGGGTTTATGACAAAGCTTTTTTGTTAGGTTTAAAGATTATAGATAATCGAGCAAAACAAGTTAATTGTTATGAACCTGAATATACCTTTGTAGAAAAGCTTCAAGCAATTTCTACTAAATATAGGTTGCAGCAAGAAAATGATACAATGCCTGTTAATTTCTTGCGTCACTACTATGATATTTATAAATTACTAGAAAATAAAAGGGTGCTAGAGTTTATAGGAAGTAAGGAGTATTTATCACATAAACAGCAAAGATTTCGTAGTAATGATGAATTAGATATCAGAAAAAATCCTGCTTTTACTATGCCAGAAACACATGTTAGAAATTTATATTCTACAGAGTTTAAAAAGAAATCCGCACTTTATTTTGGAAATCAAATGCAGTTTGAAGAAATCTTACTAAGATTTTCCCAATATCTTCATAAGTTATAATTTCAAGCCTAGCATGAAGCAAACTATTCTTTAAAATTATTCACGATTTTAAACAGCTATTATATAACATTACAAGAGCAATGTAATGTAAAGCACTACAGTAATTTGTCTGCAACTTCAAGTATATTCTAAGAAAAAGAACCTAATACTAATTGGTAGCCTCGACTACTGCGCCTTTGATTAATCAGGTTGGTAACACTAACATGGTCAGTATAACAGAAGAGTGTTAGTTGCTTACCACCACCGAGCTTACTAAATCTACGTCCCCAATACTTGGTAAGAATCCATATACCAAATAAATCTTGATTCAACATAACACAGTAATATTTTCCATCAGATTCCCAAAACCATTTGCGAGAAATTTGTTGTAAGAGCTGAGTGGTACATATTAATGCAAGATTCGTAAAACACCTCCTTATTTACAAGCAGTTTATTGATACTTAATAGATTTTATACCGATATTTTTCCATTTAACTCTAGTTTGTACGGTATCATCTATAGTGTTTATTGCTTCCATTAGAAAACCAAAAATAACCGCAGCTTTATCCATTTGTACGATATTTGATTGGAGATCTTCACCTAGAATAATATTAAACTTATCAGTTATACCAGATTTATCTAACAAACCGCCTAATTGAATTAAGGTTCTAGTTCTAGCTTTTCTAGTAGACTTTGTTGCAACTTTGCTTAATATGTTTTGTTGTTGTAATGCAGAATATAAACGATTTACTTCTTGAGTCATTTTATATAGATCTAAAAAATTAAACTTACTTTTTAGCGACTTGTTTTCTGCGAAGAAACTTCCGACCGCTTGCGCGCCATTCCTCCTGTTGTTTATCACTTGTTTGCAAAAGCTCTTTAAGATGAAGTAATCCACCAGTTAGGACCTCATCATCAATTGAACTCAAATCTAACCTGGTAATAATCGCAGCAATCTCGGAGTTACGAGTTGCTTCAAGTTGAGCTTTTGTTTCTTCTAGTTTTTTGATCTTAACTTGAAGGTCTGAGATTTTATTGTTATAGGCCATGTTAATTCCGAAATTATAATAATATTACTTAACTGGATTTTAGAATATAGCAACGTTGATTACTCGTAAAGTAAAATATACGTAGTTACAATAAAAAACAAAAAATCTCCAGCAAAAACAAATCTATAATAAGGAAAAAAACGGGCTAAATAAGGAACACTCTGGTATGTCACTTTTTGTAAGTGCGCACTGAGGCATTAAAATGCTTGTTTGTTCCTGCCGAAGGCTGTATACTGTATGAACTGTTTTTATTAACAATATAATAGGAGGAAAAATAATGGATAAGCACCTGGGTATAATTAAAGCAAGTAATAAAGAAATAGGAAATCACATACAAGTTGATAAGATTTACTCCAAGATAGAGCTGCATATTGATTATGCTAAGGCTAATATTCTTCGTTCTGTTAACTCCGAAATGGTCAAAGCTTACTGGTTAATAGGAAAAGAAATAGTAGAGGAAGAGCAACTAGGTCAAGAAAATGCTAAATATGGCAAGGAAACTCTCAAAACTTTATCTTCAAAATTACTAAATAAATATAAAGCGGGATTTAGTGTAGATACTTTAGAATTATCAAGAAAATTCTTTCTATTGTACCAACCAGACTCAGATAATACAAAATCCGAACCACTGGTTCGGAAATCTATTTTACCCAATTTAAACCCAAATTTATCTTGGACACATTATATAAAACTTATCAGAATTAAGAATCCACAAGCAAGGAAGTTCTATGAAATTGAAACAGTTAAAAATAACTGGTCAAAAAGAGAATTATCTCGACAAATTGAATCCATGTTATATGAAAGACTCCTTAAAAAGACTCTTCATGATAAGTCAATTGATTTATCTACGAAAGGACATGATATCAAAATACCCGAAGATATAATTAAAGATCCCCTGATTTTAGAATTCTTAGGATTACCAGAAACACATTTAAGCATTGAGTCAAAGTTAGAACAAGCTTTAATAGATAATTTACAGAGCTTCTTATTAGAACTTGGGACGGGCTTTTCATTTATTGCAAGACAGAAAAGACTCACATTACAAGGTGATCATTTTTATGCTGATTTAGTATTCTACCATGTGATATTAAAATGCTATGTAATTATTGAGATTAAGACAAAAGCTTTAAAACACGAAGATTTAGGACAGATGCTATTCTATGTTAATTATTTCGATAAAGAAATAAAGAACGAGCAAGATAATCCAACAATTGGTTTAATCTTATGTACTGAAAAGAACGAAGCAATTGTTAAATATACCTTAGGTGAAAATGCAAAACAAATTTTTACAACAAAATACCAATTTCATCTTCCTACAGAACAAGAACTAGAGACTGAACTTAAGCGTGAACTTGATGTCATTAAACATCAATTAGAACAAAGAAATGATAATGACTAAATATTGTGCTCAAAGGAAAACATTCACACGATATAATACAAAATTAATTGGTCAACAACTTGTTGAACAATTAACATATCTCCATTTTGTTACAAGATTATTCACACAATATCTTGGTTCTAGATTTGTGCAGCAGCTTGCTGCACAATCACACTCTTGTATTTAAACCAATGGCGATATTTCATTCACATGTAGGAGTTGTAAGTCGGAGTCAGGGGAGAAGTTCTGTGGCTGCAGCTGCTTATATTGGAGGGAAGA
>JBEAUV010000180.1:0-6201 GCA_041161265.1 Bacteroidota bacterium
TCCAGGTACACACGCTTTCAACTTCTTTCCATTTGCTATTCCACGACACCAATCGTCACCATAAATAAATTCTTCTACTGAAAGACCCATTTCAAGTTCGTAAACTCCTGGTCGAGCAAGATTTCCTCCGGCTGATATTAATTTTGTTCCAGTACTTTTTCCAATACCGATTTTAGCATATTCGTCACCACCTTCATTGATGATTGGAACGACAGCCATTAATGTTTCAACGTTGTTTACAACAGTTGGACATCCCCATAAACCTTTAACAGCTGGGAATGGTGGTTTCATTCTTGGATTTCCTCTTTTTCCTTCAAGTGATTCTATAAGTGCTGTTTCTTCACCACAGATATATGCACCTCCACCTGGAGCGACACGTAAATCTAGATCATATCCAGAACCTAAAATATTTTTTCCTAAGTATCCTTTCGCGTATGCTTCGTCGATTGCTTTTTCAAGAATATCAAGAATCCACATGTACTCACCACGGATATAGATGTATGATAAGTTTGCACCTAACGCATAACTTGAAACGATCATTCCTTCAATCAATAAGTGTGGAAGTTTTTCCATCAAATAACGATCTTTGAATGTTCCAGGCTCACTTTCGTCAGCATTACACAATAAATATCTTGGAACGCCTTCAGGTTTCGCAAGGAAAGACCATTTCATCCCTGTTGGGAATCCAGCTCCACCTCTACCTCTTAAACCTGACTTTTGCACTTCCTCAACAACTTCTTGAGGAGACATTTTCTTCAAGGCTTTTTCTACAGAACGATAACCACCATGTTTTTTATAGACCTCAAAGGTTTCAATTCCCGGTACACTATCATGTTCTAAAAGTAACTTTCTTGCCATGCTATATAATTATTTTGGCAACTCACCTGAACGGTAAGCAGCAATCAATTCGTCAACTTTTTCATTTGTTAAATGCTCATGGTATTTCTTACCACATTGCAACATCGGTGCATAACCGCATGCTCCAAGACATTCAGCTGTTTTCAATGTAAACATTCCATCTTTCGTTGTTTCACCAACTTTGATGTCTAATTTATTTTCAATGTATGAAATGAGATTGTCACTTCCAACCAACATACATGGTCCAGTTCTACAAACTTCAAATACATAATTTCCAACTGGATCCAAATTGAACATTGTGTAGAAACTTGCTACTTCGTATACTTCAATTGGTTCGATGTTTACAATTCCTGCAACATAATCCATTGTTTCGATACTCAACCAACCACCGAATTCTTCTTCGGCCATGTGTAAAATTCGAATCAAGGCACTTTTATGTTTTCCTTCAGGATAAAGGCTCATCAGCTTTTGCGCTTCGGCCAATTTTTCAGGACTGAAACATGGTGTTTCAGAGTGTCTTTTACTTAAATCAACGTGTGTGCTACTCATAATTATGCGTCTAATTCACCAGCGATTACATTCATACTACTTAATGTCAATACAGCATCACTGATTGATGATCCTGTAATCATTTCAGGATATGCTTGATAATATATAAAACAAGGTCTTCTAAATTGTAAGCGATAAGGTGATCTTCCACCGTCACTGATTAAATAGAAACCTAATTCTCCATTTCCTCCTTCAACACTGTGATACACTTCTCCTGCTGGAATTGGCGTTTCACCCATTACGATTTTGAAGTGATAGATTAAGGCTTCCATGTTATTATACACCTCTTCTTTCGGTGGTAAATAAAATTCTGGAAGATCTGCCTTGTAACTTCCTTCAGGCATTTTTGCCAATGCTTGTTCAATGATTCTTAAACTCTGACGAATTTCTTCTTGACGCACTTGAAAACGATCGTATGTATCACCTGTCGTTCCAACTGGAACTTCAAAATCAAAATCTTCATAAGACGAGTATGGTTCCATGACACGAACATCGTAATCAACACCTGCTGCTCTCAAATTTGGACCAACAAATGAATATTCCAATGCACGTTCAGCTGAAATTGGTCCAGCACCTCTTGTTCTATCCATGAAAATTCTATTTCTAGATAACAAGGCATCAAACTCATTGAATACAGCTGGGAAATCTCTTAAAAATGCTTTTAATTTCTCGTTAAACGCTGGAGAGAAATCTCTTTCAAAACCACCTATTCTACCCATGTTGGTAGTCAAACGAGCACCACAAACTTCTTCGAATAAATCGTAAATTTTTTCACGTTGTTGGAACAAATAGGTAAAACCTGTTAATGCTCCAGTATCAACACCAATTACCGCATTACAAACCAAGTGATCTGAAATACGTGCTAATTCCATGATAATCACACGCATGTATTGCGCACGCTTTGGAATTTCAGCTCCAATCAATTTCTCAACTGTCATGTGCCATCCCATATTATTTATAGGAGATGAACAGTAATTCAATCGGTCAGTAATTGTTGTGATTTGATTGTAAGGTCTTCTTTCTGCTAATTTCTCAAAAGCTCTGTGGATGTAACCAACAGTTTGTTCTGAACTAAGAATTTTTTCACCATCAACTTTAAGAATATTTTGAAATATTCCATGCGTTGCAGGGTGTGTTGGTCCTAGATTTAATGTTGCAATACTACCATCAATTGTATCCAATGATGATTCCATTGTTGCATCGTCGTGTATTTTTTCTTCTTCCCAAGTACTCATAACGCTGTCGTTTTATCTTCCGAAGAATCGGTCGTCTTTATCTTCTCTAGTAGCATCCTCTAAATGGTATTCCTTTCTCATTGGGAAATAATCCATTGAATCTTCATTCAGAATTCTAACCAAATTTGGATGACCTTTAAAAGTAATTCCGAAGAAATCGTATGTTTCTCTTTCCATCCAGTTTGCACCTACGTACAAATCAACGATTGAGTCTACTTCTGGATTTTCTTTCGAAACGTATATTTTCAATCTCAATCGGAAATTGTTCACCATACTTTGTAAGTGATAAACAACAGCAAATTCTCTTCCTGCTTGTTCAGGATAATGAACGCCACCAAGGTTTGTCAAAAACGAAATCGATAACATTTCATCCTTTTTCAACCATTCAATAATTTCGTGTTGTTTGCTCGTTAGAACTTCGATTGTCAAAAAATCGTACGGAGTTTCAGCAGATAATATATCAGAACCAAATTGACCTTTGATTCGTTCGATTACCGCTTCGTTTGTCAATTTACTTGCCATTTACCTCAATATTGTATTTATCCAACTTCGCTTTATATTCATCTGAATAGCGATTTCTCATTCCTTCATGCTTTACTAATTCATGAATTTTCATGATACCATCGATAATTTGTTCAGGTCTTGGAGGACAACCAGGAACATATACGTCAACTGGAATTACTCTATCTATCCCTTGCAAAACACTATATGTGTCGAAAATCCCTCCTGAAGAAGCACATGCGCCAACAGACAAAACCCATTTCGGTTCAGACATTTGCTCATATACTTGTTTAAGAATTGGAGCTAATTTTTTCGAAATTGTACCAGCAACAATTAAAAGATCTGCTTGTCGTGGCGAAAAGGACATTCTTTCCATTCCGAAACGTGCCACGTCGTAGTTACTTCCCATTGAACCCATGTATTCAATTCCACAACATGATGTTGCGAATGGCAAAGGCCAAACAGAGTTCGCTCTAGCAGCAGCTATAACTTTATCTAAGCGTGAAAGTTGATATCCTTCACCATTAAATACTTCTAAGTCTTCTATTTTTCCCATTCTAAAGCTCCTTTTTTAAGTACGTAGAAAAAGCCTATTAAGAAAAAGGCTACAAATAGTATAACAGCGAAAAGCCCTTCTAGTTCTAATGCTTTAAAATTAACTGCATACGGATAGAAGAAAATAACTTCCACATCGAATAAAACAAAGAGAATTGCTGTCATGAAATATCTTACAGACACAGGAAAACGAGCGTCACCTACTGATTCAATTCCGCATTCCCAGTTAGAATCTTTCTTTTTAGAATGTAATCTTGGTCCTAAAAACTGTGTGATGAATAAGACAAACATCACAAAACCGCCAACTACAATAATCTGCAGTAATATTGGTAAATAATCTATACTTGTTGACTTCATATATTATATCAAATAGGTCGTTAAATACTGTGTTTTTTTATGTATTTTATCTAGATTTAATCAATCCAGTTATTAATCAATTAAAAAAACACACACAAATTTATTCTTTACTTTCATCTTTACTATCAATTTCGAAAGAATCTTTTAAAAAAAAGGCAATCTTTATAAACAAGCTGTTAAAAAGGTGTTTTTTAACGATTAAATTAATGGAGTTTTTTACCGTGGAACTCTTTTGTTAATTCGATGTATTCATCTGAAAAAGAATTATCTAAATTTCTTATCACAAGCGTTTTCTCTTTGATTGGATTTCCACTTTTTCGAAACGAAAGAATTACACGTGTTGGAACTGATAATTTACTTTCAATGGTGATTTTATTTTCGATAAAAAATCCATTGGACTCTCCAAGATTTGTTACTTTTTCAAAATCATCAAAAGGAAAAATAATCCAAAAACTCCCATTGTCGGTAAGAAGTTTTGATACCTTTTCAAATAACACTTCAAACGGCAGATGAACAGCATGTTTACTTACTGCAGTTCGTTTGTTTTCATTGAGCAATGAATTCTGATAAAATGGTGGATTAGAAAAAATGAGGTCGTACTTTTTATCAAAGGAATAGAGCAAGAAATCATCTGAAATAACTGATAACCGTTCTGACCAGTTCGAATTCGTAAAGTTCTCTTTACAATCGATTATACTTTCGCGATCTAAATCAATTGCATCAATTTGAATTTTAGGATTCTTTTGCGCAACCATGAGTGATAAAACGCCTGTTCCAGTTCCAATATCCAAACCTAGATGTTCATTCTGAGATTTGATAAATGCACCAAGCAACATGGCATCCGTTCCAACTTTTAAAGCTGAACGATTTTGTGTTATAGAAAAATGTTTAAATAAAAAGGGAGGCATTGATTTTCAAATTCTATAAAGCGATTTTATGCTAAATATAATTCTATTAATCCAGCGGGTGCGTTGATTGTTAATGTTTTGTTCTTGCGATCAACCTGTTCAACAATTCCTTCGATTAATGGGATCAGAACTTCTTTCTTGCCATTCATGATTTGCAACAAAGGATTTACTTTAAGATCGATAACAGATTCCATAATTCCCACTTCGCCATAATTGACATCGATTACTTTAAAACCAACAATTTCGTGATCGTAAAAGTTCTTTCCTGAAAGTTTTGGAAGTATTTGAGCAGGCAAGTATGTATTATTACGCAACATCACTCTTGCTGCATTTTCGGTATCAACTCCTTCAAATTTCACAGCGGCAAAACCGTTGTTCTTTAACTTAAAGGATTTAATAAAGAAGGGAGATAATTGTCCGTTTATTTCAACAAAAACGGCATCAAGCGTTACATAATCTTCTGGATTCGTAACGTCTAAAAACAGCGAAACTTCACCTTTAAATCCGTGAAGTTTCGCTACATATCCAAAATGAAAGCAATCTGCTTTATTCATTCAATGTCAATATTTATTCTGCTGCTGGAGCTTCCTCTTCGCTAGCTGCTTCTTCAGCTGGAGCTTCAGCTACTGGAGCCTCTTCTACAACTTCTTCTGCTGCTGCTTCAACAACTGGAGCTTCTTCAGCTACTGCTACTGCTTCAACTTCTGGAGTTTCTTCAACAACTTCTTCAGATGCTTCTTCAGCTACTGGAGCTTCTTCAACAACTTCAACAGGATTGTTTTTCGCTTCTACAGCTTTCGCTCTAGCTTCGTTTGATTCAGTTTCTGCTTTTAAACGAGCTGCTTTATCAGAAGCTTCATTCTTAGCTAAACCATCTTTTTTACCAGTGATTTTGTTATCTTTCTCAGCTAACCATACTGCAAATTTCTCTTCAACTTGCTCTGCAGTTAAAGCACCTTTTGCGATACCTTTGATTAAGTGGTTTTTGTACAAAACACCTTTGTAAGATAAAATAGCACGAGCTGTGTCTGACATTTCAGCACCAACTTGTACCCAACTTAATGTACGATCAAAATTGATATCGATTGTTGCTGGGTTTGTGTTTGGATTGTAAATTCCTAATTTCTCGATGAATTTACCATCTCTTTTTGATCTGCTGTCTGCAGCTACGATATGGTAAAAAGCCTTGCTTTTCTTACCATGTCTTTGCAATCTAATTCTAGTTGCCATAATTTTTG
>JBEAUV010000181.1:0-6141 GCA_041161265.1 Bacteroidota bacterium
AATAATATCCTAAGACATTTTCTGTTAATTCAAGGTTAGAACCATTAACTACTCCATTGAAATGGCAGCTTAAATCAACCATTGGTACTGGAGCTGGAATTACTTCATGTTCAATACATGAACTTAGTCCAAAGACTAATGTTATTGTCGCTGTGATAGCTATTTTTAAATTTTTCATATAATTTAGCATAGTATGTGGGAAGTTAAAACAAACTTCTGCACGTATTAGTTACAACGAATATACGAAAAAAAACAATTTAGGTTGCTTTTAATAGTGTTTTAAGTGTATTAATTAGGCTCTTATTTGTTTTAATACTTCATTTTGTGAGAAATTGTCTAACTCAATTTCTGAATTTTGCAAAATTGTCCCATCAAAATAAAATAGTATTTGCCCATTTTCTGTCGAACGACTTTCAAACATTTCAGCAACTTGTAATGATTCATTTTTACGTTGTAAAGTATTAATTACCATATTCAATTGAGAGGAGTTTATTGAAATTTGGGTTTCATATGTCAATAAATCTCTTGAAGCAGTTCCATAAAGTGTAATGTCATTATTCGCTGTAAGAAAAATTATTTCTTTGATGTTGATTCTTTGATTAAAAATTCCCATATCATTTTGTTTTATGATACAAATTTGGGGCTGTAGAACGTAAAGTATTTACGATCTATATTTTAATCAAAAAAAAACAAGTAATCTCTAAAATTTGTATTTTCAACCTCAAATAGACACGACATGAAATACGATAGAATTGATAAACAATTATACATTAAAAACAGAGCCAGTTTTAAACAATTAATGGAACCAAATTCCTTGGCAGTTTTTAATTCAAATGATATTTTTCCAATAAGCGCGGATAGTACAATGCCTTTTCAGCAACATAGAGATATTTTATTTCTTTCTGGCGTTGATCAAGAAGAAAGTATATTGGTACTATTTCCAGATAGTAAGAATGACGCACACAAAGAAGTTCTTTTCTTAAAGGAAACAAGTGATTTAATTGCTGTTTGGGAAGGTGAAAAACTCAACAAAGAACAAGCATTTGAAGTTTCAGGAATTAAAACTGTTTATTGGTTGAATCAATTCCCGGTAATGTTTAAACAAATGATGGCGGATGCATCGAACGTTTATATCAATACAAATGAACATTTGCGTGCAAATACTGAAGTTGAAACACGAGAAGATCGTTTTATCAAACAATTGAAAAGCGATTATCCTGCTCATCAAGTTAGAAAAAGTGCTCCAATTATGCACCGCATTCGTTCTATCAAAGATGCTATTGAAATTGAATTGTTGCAAAAAGCGTGTAAAATTACCGAAGCCGGTGTTCGCCGTTTACTTTCTTACATCAAACCAGGCGTTTGGGAATATGAAATTGAAGCTGAATTGGCGCACGAATTTTTAAGAAATCGTTCCAAAGGATTTGCCTATACGCCAATTATTGCATCAGGAAAAAATGCGTGTGTGTTGCATTACATAGAAAACAATCAGCAATGTAAGGATGGTGAAGTAATTTTGTTAGATGTTGGTGCTGAATATGCAAATTATGCTTCTGATTTAACACGTTGCATCCCAGTAAATGGTAGGTTTACTGCGCGCCAAAAAGAAGTTTATAATGCTGTATTGCACGTGAAAAAATCTGCTGAAAAATTATTGATACCAGGAACATTAATGACTGAATATCACAAGGAAGTGGGTAGGATTATGGAAGGTCAATTGTTAAATCTTGGATTGATTAGCCAATTAGATATCACCAACCAAAATCCAGAATGGCCAGCATATAAGAAATATTTCATGCACGGAACTTCCCATTTCATGGGACTTGATACCCATGATGTTGGTTTGTGGAATGAGCCAATTAAAGCTGGAATGGTCTTCACTTGCGAACCAGGAATTTATATTCCAGAAGAAGGTTTGGGAATTCGTTTAGAAGATGATTTAGTGGTGCAGGAATCTGGCGCTCCTTTCAATTTGATGAAAGATATTCCTTTGGAAGCAGAGGAAATTGAGACACTGATGAATCAGTAATGGATTGGATGAATAAATTAAATTACAGGGTATTTGGAAACGGATACCCTGTTGTTTTTCTGCACGGCTTTCTAGAATCAATTTCCATGTGGAATTACCTTGATCTTGAAAAAGCACCTTTTCAATCCATTTTAATAGATCTCCCAGGACATGGAGATTCGAGTTTAAACGATACAAATGAATCACCATCAATGAAATACATGGCGGTGGAAGTTGAAAAATTGTTGAAGGAACTAAACATCGAACAATACCATATTGTTGGCCATTCCATGGGAGGTTATGTTGCGCTAGAAATAAAAGAATTGGACCCCAAATGTAAAAAGGTTGTATTGCTCAATTCTAATTTTTGGGAAGATCCAATTGAAAAGAAAAAAGACCGTGTTCGAATTGCAGATATCGTTTTAAAAGCGAAGGATTTGTTTATCAATGAAGCAATTCCTGGACTTTTTTACCGTCATAACCGAAAGGATTCTGCCGTAATTGAATTGATAAAAGAAGTCAAAAAAATGGAAGTTGCATCCATTGCCTATGCTTCTCTAGCAATGAGAAATAGAGAAGATAAGTCAATTTTGGTTAAGGAAAACTCTACCGATTTTTTAATTCTTCACGGGAAACATGATCCAATCATTTCAACTGAAAAATGGCAAAGTGAATTAAAAGATATTCCAGTTTCATTTGAAATAATTGATGAGGCTGGGCACATGTCGCACATTGAAAATCCAACGAAAATTTTTAAAAGTATAGTTGATTTTTTAGGCTAAAAAAAAACGGAAACTTTAGTTTCCGTTATCATTAAATATCCAACAAGTTTGTTTGATGAAGTGTACATTTTTAAGCATAAGCAAGTAGATTAAAAGCGTTCAACAATTCGAAGGTAAATGATCTTTCCTATTGCCAGAGAAAAAAAATGTAAAGTGTAATTTGAATGTATTAATCGGGTGTAAATTTTATGTTAAAGGAGGAATCTGTTGTTTTAAATACAACTAAAATTGCGACTACTTTAGTATTAAATGGTATATTCGAAAAGGAGGAAAAGAAATTCTTACGTTAAACACTAAAACTATGAAACTTAGAGCAATTGTTGTCGATGATGAAGAATTCGCTAGAAAGAATCTTATAATGTTGCTTGAGGAATATTGTCCTGATATTGAGGTTATAGGAGAGGCTTCTAGAAAAAGTCAAGCAAAAGCAATTATCGAATCTTCTAAACCCGATGTTGTGTTTTTGGATATCCGAATGCCTTCGGGTGCAGAAGGATTTGAGTTACTCGATGAATTAGAAGAAAAAGATTTTCAAGTTGTTTTTGTTACTGCGTTTAAAGATTATGCAATCAAAGCGTTTAATGCCAGTGCGGTTTATTATTTGCTTAAACCGATTGATATTGAAGAGTTGCAAACAGCAGTTGAAAAATTGAAAGAAACTAAGAAAATCTTTACAGATGAGCCACAAAATTACAACACCTATTTTAGCTCTTTAAAAAATCTTTCTGATACATTATTGCGCAATAAACCAAACAATAGAATTGCTATTAGCCATACAAAAGGGTTGAAAATTGTGGAGGATGATACTATTACACATTTAGAAGCAAATGGAAATTGTACCACAATTTATTTCAAAGAAGGACCGCGCTATTTAGATACTCGCACTCTTAAAACATATGAGAACATTTTGGATTCCTCTAAATTTTTTAGAATTCATAAGTCACACATCATTAATTTAGATATGCTTTCGGATTATGTTAATGAAGATGGTCATTTTGCTGTCTTGAAAAATGGTTTAAGAGTTCCAGTTGCAAGAAATCGGGTTACAGAATTTGTGAAAATGTTGAAATTGCCAAAATGATAAAGAGTTTACGTTTATTATTTATTGTTTTTCTAATTAGCATTAACGCTAATGCTCAACGTTATTCGTTCTTAACATATAATACTGCTCAAGGATTGCCCCAATCTCAAGTAAATTCTATAACACAGGATAACGAGGGTTATTTATGGGTTGGAACTTTGGGCGGACTTGCAAAATTTAATGGGAAGGATTTTCAATCATATTCCACAGAAAATGGGATTTTAAATAACCGCGTAAAACTTATAAAAAACATAGGTGATGCAATTTGGGTTGGACATGAAGGAGGTGTAACGAAAATTGAAAACAATAAAATAAGTAAATGGGCATTTAGCCAAGATTTTAAAACGACATCCGTTTCGGAAATAGTTGTGTTTAAAAATCGAATAATTGTTGCCTCTAATGGTGGTGGATTATTTGAACTTAAAAATGATAAGTTAATACAAATTAAAATAAATGGTGGTTCAAAAGTTGCATTCAATTCCGTCGAACAAGAACAAATACTTTTGTATCAAGAAGATGATTTGAGTATTCGTGATTTGTTGATTTTTAAGGATGATTTATACATTGGCACTAGAGCTGGGGTGATAAAAACGGAGGATTTAAAGACCTTTCGGCATATCAAGAATTTGGATTATTATAACGTTTCCGGAATCGAAAAGAAAGGTGATGAATTGTATATTACAACTTTCAAAGATGGGTTGTTAAAGTACGGGTTAACTTCCGAAAAATTGACAGTTATTAAAGGCATTGATTCTTTGCTTACATTGAGAGGTTGTTTGTTTGACTCAAAAGGAAATTTATGGGTAAGTTCAAATAATGGTGTACTTCGCATGAAAAACGGAGAAATCAACCTTTATCTTAATCAAGATAATGGAATGCCAATGGGAAGCATTCGGTCAATTTTTGAAGATAAACAAGGAAATATTTGGATGGGCAGTGAAGGGAAGGGCCTTTTACGCTTTCCGGGTGAAATGTTCGTTTATTACAATGAAAACACGAATTTGACATCAGGATTAGTATTGAATTTGAATCAAGATGTTTCCGGAAATTACTGGATTGGAACTTTTGATGGTGGGCTAATGCAAATGTCCCAAAATAAAAATATAACACCGATAAATCTTGAAAATAGCAGTACAATTTGGACTTCATTATTAAATGTTGATGGATTAAATTGGTTTGGAACTGGTTCTGGATTAGTCGCAATAAAAGGTACAAATATTCAGAAAACACTTTACACTGAAGATGGATTACCTGGTGATAAAATCACTTCGCTTTTAAAAATATCCTCAAACTCATTTTATATTGGTGGAAGTAATGGAATCTCTTTTTATAATAGAGGCAAAATCACTCAGATCAATAATGATGAAATCACCAATGTTCGTGATTTTAGTAAGATTGGCGAGGATATCTATTGTGCGACGGACAAAGGATTGTATCTGATTAAAACCAATCGATTAGAACTTGTTAATCAATTTAGAAAAACGATTTATTCCATAGAAAAGGATGCAAATAATTCACTTTGGATTGCAACAGAAGAAGGCTTGTTTTGTCTTAAAAATAATCAAATAAAGCAAGTTGTTTTTTCAAAAACACCATCTTCTAACTTTATTAATTTTTTAAATTATGCTAATCAGCAGTTGTATGTTGGTACAAACAACGGAATTTTTGTCCTGTCAGATTTGGATAAAAAAACTATTTCAATAGTCAACTATGGAATTGCTGATGGTGTTGTAGATCTTGAAACAAATATTAATTCCAGTTTTGTAGATAGAAATGGTCGACTTTGGTTTGGAACAGCATCTGGGCTCGTCAGCTTTTTACCTTTAAAGCATGACAAAGGCTTATCTTCCCCACTTTTAATTTTGAAGCATATTTTAATAAATTATCAAAGCATTGAATTCTCGAAATATTCTGACGGGATTGACAAAAACGGACTGCCAATCAATCTGAGATTACCCTATTCTAAAAACAATCTAACCTTTGAAATGGATGGAATATCACTTGCCAATTATCCTGGAATGCAATTTCAGTTTTGGCTCGAAGGACAAGATAATAATTGGTCGCCTTTAAATAATAATACGACAATTACCTTCAGCGGTTTGTCTGCTGGAAATTACACTCTTCACGCGCGTTGTGTCGATTCAAAAGGAAATCCTTCAGAAGAAATAAAATTCGAATTTATAGTAAAACAAGCATTTTATAAAACATGGTGGTTTTTTCTTCTTGTATTGATAGTATTAGCTTATGTGATTTTCAGAATATTTAAATTC
>JBEAUV010000182.1:0-6100 GCA_041161265.1 Bacteroidota bacterium
TAGTATTTCTTCAAAATTCTGGATGTGTTTTACAGCATTTTGTTGACTTTCATTAAGATTCAGATTAAAAAAAGATTCAATTTCTGGAGATTCGAATTTCTGAATTTGATTATCAATCGTTTGATCTGAATGTATTTTATTAAATAATGCGAGCTGATTGGAATGAAGATTAAGCTCATTCAACGCTTTTTTCATCAAAGAAGTAGTGCGCGTATCCGGGGTTAATTTTATTCCAACGCCTTCGTCTTCTATCCAATCTGGGAAATCAGGAGCGAAAAGTCTAATTTCTCCTTGCTTACCATCTAAATTTAAAAGCATTCCTTTTACAGGCTCTTCTCCTTGACAAAAACATTCAATCGCCATTCCATCTCTGAAATTACCAGTATCAGCAGGAAAAGGAATTCTGAAATTGAGTTCTGGATAATCTGCATATCCAAATGTCTTTCTATTAATTCGAATAGGATGAATAGCTAATCCTTCTGCTTTAAGTGATTTTAAATTGTGTTGTTCATCAAGTTGAAAACGCTTGGTTTGTTCTAGTTCTTCAAGTTCCAAACATGTTAAAAGCGTATTTAAATAAGGATTGACTGATTCCATATTCAAAATTAAGAATTTTAACTTTTGTTCATTCGATTTAATGAAATATTCAGTGAATATGATAAAATAATCATTTTCAATTCAAATAAAAAAATCAAGGGCAACTCATCTATTTATTAATCGTTATTACTATGCAAGCATACTATTAACCACTTTAACTTAACGTTATGAAAACTCTACTAAAACTATCAGTCCTACTTTTTGTAATGATATTTAATTCTCAATCAGCTCAATCAGCAATTTGTACTGCACTGGGAAATGGGAATTGGTCTAATCCAGCGAACTGGAGTTGTGGAGCAGTTCCTAGTTGTGGTGATTTGATATTAATTCCTGCTGGTATGACCGTTAACGTTAATACAATGGTAGATTTAGATGAAAATTCATCCCCAGCGTGCAGTACAGCTACATTTATTACCGTATTTGGAACGCTACAATTCGTAACAGGTTTTAAAATTAGTTTAGCTTGTGGTTCTGGAGTAGATATAATGCCAGGTGGATCGATGCTTCCTGGTGGTGGAGGAGGCTCTTCAAACTGGTTAAAAATCTGTAATATTATTGAATGGAAAACTTCGAATGGGCCAGTTATTGGATTTGTTCATTTTGGAAGTCCTATTCCTTTAACTGTTGAATTTATCAGTCTTTCAGTTAATCAATCTCAAAATACAACGAATTTAACATGGATTGTAGCGAGTGAAAGAGAAAATGATTTGTTTAAAATCGATATTTCAACAGATGATGTAAATTGGATAAACTTGGATAATGTAAATTCAGTTGGAGATCATAATGACGAATACACTTATAATTTAGAAGTTGAAAATTTGAAAATTTACAATCAAACTTATTTTAGATTGTCACAAACTGATAAAAATGGAATCAATACAATTTTAGCAATTAAAACATTAAATGTAAAAAAGGATCAAATAACACTTTTTCCTAATCCAATTAATAATAGAGAAAATTTAACTGTTTCAGTTCAGTCATCTCAGCAAATCAATTCAGAATGCTTTATTTATAATAGCGCAGGTCAAGTCATTGTGAAAGAAAACATTGAATTAGAAAAAGGAACGAATGCTGTGCATTTTGAGATTTCAAATATTGAGCAGGGAATTTATTTTGTAAAGCTTTCAAATGTGGAACAAACACAAGCCCTAAAATTAATTGTACGATAAAAAAAAAGTCCATTCGTCAGCTGACGAATGGACTTTAACTATAAATTTGAATGTTTTAAATAGATGCAATCTTGTCTGACATATATTCACCAGCTTTTAATTTTCCTACAATTTTCGAGAAACAATCAAGTGTATAATTCACATCTTCTAATGTGTGCACTGCTGTTGGAATCAAACGTAAAATAATCATTCCTTTCGGTACAACAGGATAAACTACCATTGAACAGAAAATATTGTAATTCTCACGTAAATCGAAAATTAAATTAGTCGATTCTGGAATAGACCCATTCATGTAAACAGGCGTTACACAAGAATTTGTTTCTCTGATTTCAAATCCTCTTTCTGTCAAACCAGTCTGCAATGCTTTAGTAATTTTCCAAAGATTATCTTTCAATTCAGGTTGTGTTCTCATTAAGTCTAATCGCTTTTGAGCACCAATAACTAAAGGTAATGGTAGAGCTTTCGCAAATATTTGCGAACGCATGTTGTATCTTAAATATTCAACAACTTGTTCGTCACTCGAGATAAAACCTCCAATCAAAGCAAATGATTTTGCAAATGTACCGAAGTAAATATCGATACCATCCTGACATCCTTGCTCTTGACCAGTTCCTCCACCTTTTGATCCTAAAGTTCCAATTCCGTGAGCGTCATCAACGAATAATCTAAAATTGAATTTTTTCTTTAAATCAACAATTTCTTTTAATTTCCCTTGATCTCCGCGCATTCCGAAAACTCCTTCAGTAATCACAAGGATTGCTCCTCCAGTTTCTTCAGCTAATTTGGTAGCACGCTCTAATTGTTTTTCACAATCCTCAATATCATTGTGCTTAAACACATATCGTTTACCCATGTGTAAACGCACACCATCTAGAATACAAGCATGTGATTCAGCATCATAAACAATAACGTCTCTACGATCAACTAAACAGTCAATTGCAGAAACCATTGCTTGATAACCGAAATTGCAAAGAATCGTATCTTCTTTTTCTACAAAAGTTGATAAATCTGCTTCTAATTTTTCATGATAATTTGAGTTTCCACTCATCATTCTTGCTCCCATTGGTGTTGCAAAACCAAAATCAGCTGCCGCTTCAGCATCCGCTTTACGAACTTCAGGATGATTTGCCAATCCCAAATAGTTGTTTAAACTCCAATTCAAACGTTCCTTACCTCTAAAAATCATGTGAGGACCAATTGGACCTTCTAGTTTAGGGAAAGTAAAGTATCCGTGAGATGCTTTTGCATGTTGCCCGATTGGACCTCTGTTGTTTTTGATTTTCTCAAAAATGTCTTGAACCATATCAATTAATTTTGCTTTGTGTGGTGCATCAAGGATGCCTAAAATTGTTCTTACGATTGCAAAATTAGCGATTTTACTCGAGAAAACAGGAGGTAAAATCTGTTTTTATCAACAAGCAATGTTCAAAATGTTATAAGTTTTTATCCAACAAATAAATCATAGAGCCAATTGCACCGCAACCTAATTCTAATTCTCTCTTGTTCACGTTCTCAAATACATCACTTGGAGCATGGTGAAAATCAAAGTATCTTTGAGAATCTGGAACAAAGCCAAATAATGGAATTTCAGGAAATGATCCTTTTAAAGGCCCAATATCAACTCCACCATGTCCTTTTTCAAATTCCTGCATCTCGTATGGTAGAAAATGTTCTTTGAATGATTTCAATAATTCAATTTGCTTTTCAGATCCATCACAATGAAAACCTTTTGGAGCAAATCCACCACGATCACTTTCAAGAGCTGCAATTTGTTCCTCACCTCTTTCTTTAGACCAAGTAGCATACGTTTTTCCGCCCATATTTCCATTTTCTTCATTCATGAAGAAAACGACTCTCAACGTATGTGTTGGTTTGTAATTTAATTCATTTAATATGCGCAATGCTTCTAAACAATGAATTACTCCAGCACCGTCATCGTGTGCTCCTTCACCAGTGTCCCATGAATCTAAATGTCCGCCAAACGTGATGATTTGATTAGGACTTTTTGAACCTTTAATTTCTGCTATAACATTGTAAGAAGTAGCGTCAGGATAGGAACGACAGTCCATTTCCATAACAAATTCTAATTTCTCTTTTGTTAACATTAGGGAAAGCTTTTCAGCATCTTCCGTTGAGATTGCTGCGGCAGGGATTTTAGCTATACTGTCTTCATAGTGCATTCCACCTGTATGAGGATGTTTATCGATTGGCATTCCGAGTGAACGAATTATTACTGCTTTTGCGCCTAGTTTACTTCCTTCAACCGCGCCATTTCCACGAATTGCATAACAACCGCCATACGCTTTGAACGTATTGATTTGCTGCTCATCCATTGGTTGATTCAAGAATACAATTTTCCCTTCGATAGCCGATTTTTTAGCTTTTTTTAATTCGTCTAAATGTTTAAATTCTACAATTTCTCCTTCTAAAATTCCATCAGTGCCAATGGAACCTCCAAGTGCAAGCATGTTTACTTTTATTAAACCATGTTTTTTACTGCGAATCCAGCCTGCTTCAGCTGTTCCTCTTTCCCAATGTGGAACTTTTATTTCTTGGAGATAAACTTCGTCAAAATTGTATTTATCCATTGTTGCTTTACTCCATTCTACTGCCATTTGGGCTTCTGCTGAACCGGAAACTCTTGCACCTACATCTTTACACAAACTTCTTAAATCTTCATATGCGTGACCATTTGTCAGTGCAGAATTGTAAATCGAACGAATAAAAATAGAGTCGTTGTTTTGCGCATTTATCCCTGTGAAAAGAAGTGCGAATATTAATGTTAATCTCATTGTTGTTTTTCTAGTTTAGCCTGAAGATTTGATAATCCTATACTGTAATCTGTGCCAATAAATTTGTCCATCATGGCGCCAACGATTCTTTTTAAAGGGAAATTACCCATTGGCGAATCAAAATACCAAATAATTCTTGTTCCATTTTCATTTGGTTGAATGACAAAACCACATTTAGCATTGCCTCTTGGTCCAAAATTTAAATCCATTTCTACATGTTCATTGACTACAATATCTGTTATTTGCATATATCCACTTCCTACTTTCTTGTTTCCTTTCCATGAATATTTTGAACCAATTGTTCCAGTTTCTCCTTGAAACGAATGTTGCATATTTGGATCTTTTTCTGACCATGGATTCCAAGTCACGAAATTTTCATAATTTACAACTTCTTCAAAAACTTCAGAAGGTGTTACATTGATTATTATAGAACGCTCGACATGCGCATTTTTCGGAAGAAATAATCCAAAAATCATTAAAAACAAGAAAAATGTGAGTGCTCCAAAAAGGAAATAAATTAAAATTGACATCATTTGATTTTGAATAACGAAGATAATAGAAAAAAAAGTATAAACTAAAAGAGTAAAAAGTAAGACATGTGAATATTTGGATAACATACTTTTACCTTTTTACTTTTTCCTTTAATTTCATGGTTATCGTAAAAGAGCGAATTTCCTTCAAGTTTGTCTGCTACACTAAATTTTGAATAATTATATTTGCATAAAAATAATAGAAATGGCTTTAAAATGTGGTATTGTTGGACTTCCGAATGTTGGGAAATCAACTCTTTTTAATTGTTTATCCAACGCGAAAGCGCAATCTGCGAACTTTCCTTTTTGTACAATAGAACCGAACATCGGAACAATCTCTGTTCCTGATCCAAGATTGGAAGTGTTAGAAGGAATTGCGAATCCACAAAAAGTATTGCCTACAACAATGGAAATCGTTGATATTGCTGGTTTAGTGAAAGGAGCATCGAAAGGAGAAGGGTTGGGAAATCAGTTTTTAGCGAATATCCGTGAAACAGATGCAATTATTCACGTTATCAGATGTTTTGATGATGGGAATATTATCCACGTTGACGGTGATGTAAATCCAATT
This sequence comes from Bacteroidota bacterium, assembly GCA_041161265.1. Lineage (GTDB taxonomy): Bacteria > Bacteroidota > Bacteroidia > Flavobacteriales_D > Crocinitomicaceae > M0103. The sequence goes on from JBEAUV010000182.1 coordinate 5,660, forward strand.
CGCGACAAAGAAATAATTGATATCGAGTTACAATTAAAAGATTTAGATACCATCGAAAAGAAAATTTCTTCTCTAGCGCGTGTTTTAAAAACAGGTGATAAAGATATTTTGAAAGAAAATGAATTGGCACACAAAATCAAAGAAGGTTTAGAGCAAGGAAAATCTGTTCGAGCGCTAGATTTTGATGAAAAAGAAATGGAATTCGTAAAAAAGTTCCAATTGATTACTGGAAAACCAGTTCTTTACCTTTGTAATGTTGACGAAGCTTCTGTAAAAACTGGAAATGCTTACGTTGATTTAGTCAAAGCAGCTGTTAAAGACGAAAATGCGGAAGTATTAGTAATTGGTGCAAAAATCGAATCAGATATTACAGAATTGGAGACGTATGAAGAACGTCAAATGTTCTTGGATGAATTAGAATTGGATGAACCAGGCGTTAAC
>JBEAUV010000183.1:0-6095 GCA_041161265.1 Bacteroidota bacterium
GCAATGGAAGATTATTGCATTGATATTTTGATAGATAGTGGTCCAAATGCTAGAAGTGTACAAATTACGTTGAATCCTTTTACGCTAATTGGAGCTACAACTAGATCCGGATTATTAACTTCTCCTTTACGAGCAAGGTTTGGTATAAATTCAAGATTAGAGTATTATGATGCTAAAACGTTGACTAATATTGTTGAACGCTCATCAGGATTACTAAATATTGCTATTGACGAAGCGGCTGCCTACCAAATTGCAAGTAGAAGCAGAGGAACTCCTCGAATAGCAAATGCGTTATTGAGAAGAGTGCGAGATTTTGCTCAAATTAAAGGAAATGGATCCATTGACACAGATATTACCACAATTGCATTAAAAGCGCTTAATGTGGATGAAAATGGTCTTGATGAGATGGATATACGTATTCTTAAAGTCATTATAGAAAAATTTAGTGGTGGACCAGTTGGTTTAACAACAATTGCAACTGCTATTGGTGAGAATGCTGGAACTTTAGAAGAAGTGTATGAGCCATTTTTAATTCAAGAAGGATTTTTAATGCGAACACCACGTGGAAGAAAAGCCACAGAAAAAGCATTCCGCCATTTAGGGAAAGATGCGGGCTGGATGCAAGGTGGATTATTTTGATGAACCCAAATGTATTCTTCAAATTCAAAAAATACGGCGTTAATAAAACAAAAAGCCACTGAACTTGGGTTCTTTTTCTGTGGTATATCAAAAGCTGAATTTCTAGAAGAGGAGGCAAAAAATCTTGAAACTTGGCTAAAACGAACATATAACGGTAAAATGGGTTATATGGAAAATCATTTTGATAAGCGATTAGACCCACGTTTATTAGTGGAGGATTCAAAAAGTGTTGTCTCACTTTTGATGAATTATTATACAGAAGAACAACAAGTAGACATAACAGCTCCGAAACTTTCTAAATATGCTTTTGGAGAAGATTATCATTATATTATAAAAGATAAGCTCACAGAATTGTTCTTATTCATTCAAAATGAAATTGGCGAAGTCAATGGTCGTGTATTTGTTGATTCAGCTCCAGTTATGGATAAAGCGTGGGCGAAAAAAGCAGGTTTAGGTTGGGTTGGTAAGAATTCGAATCTGATTAATACTAAAAATGGTTCATTTTTCTTTATTGCTGAGTTGATTCTGGATCTAGACTTAGAGTATGATGGGCCAATCAAAGATTATTGTGGAACATGCACGCGATGCATTGAGGCTTGTCCCACAGATGCAATTGTTGAACCATATGTTGTTGATGGATCAAAATGCATTTCTTACTTAACGATTGAATTGAAAGATGCTTTAATTCCTGAAGAGTTTAGTGGGAAATTAGACAATTGGATGTTTGGTTGTGATGTATGTCAGGATGTTTGTCCGTGGAATAGGTTTTCAAAACAGCACAACGAACATAGATTAAATCCTTTAACTGGAATCCTTGAAATGACAAAAACGGATTGGACAGATCTGACGCAAGAAATATTTACAGAATTATTAAAAGTCAGTCCAATAAAAAGAACAAAATATGATGGTTTAATGCGTAATATTAATGCCACAATTGAAAAATGAGTTTCTTAAAATCTATAAAATCTAATGTAAGATTCGATAAGAATGAATTATCAGGTTCTTTTGGCGATATCGGGACTGATTTACCGTTGATTATTGGGATGATCATGATTTCTGGAATCGATAGTGCAAGCACACTGATTATCTATGGGATATTGCAAATAATTTCGGGAATTTATTACGGAATTCCAATGGCTGTTCAACCCTTGAAAGCCGTTGCTACGATTGTTATTGCTCAACACTTAACAGGAGATGTTATATACGGTGGTGGATTAGCAATAGGTATAATTATGTTAGTTTTCACTTTAACGGGTGTTATTAATAAATTAAAAATCCTAATTCCTAAAGCTGTTATTCGCGGAGTACAATTGGGTTTAGGATTAATGCTTGCGAACATTGCATTAAAAGATTATATCGTCAAAGATTCACACTTATTTGATTACATATTAGTTGCAATCGCTGGTACAATTGGAATTATTTTAATGGGTAACAGGAAATATCCGCCTGCCATTTTCATCATATTGATTGGAGTAGTTTACGCATTGTTTTTTCAAATTGAGAAGCCAACTTCTTTGTTTTCACAAGTGGAAATAGAAATACCGAATTTTTCTATTCCTAAATGGAATGATATTACAGCGGGATTTTTGCTTTTAGCATTACCACAAATCCCATTATCTATTGGAAATTCAATATTGGCAACTGAACAAATCACAAAAGATTTATTTCCAGAAAAGAATATATCGGTGAATAAAATAGGAATTACCTATTCTCTTATGAATATTTTCAGTGCCTTTATTAGCGGAATTCCTGTTTGTCATGGATCTGGGGGTATGGTTGGCCATCATTCTTTTGGTGCAAGAACAGGTGGTTCAATCGTGATATATGGTATTTTTTTTCTCGCTATAGGTTTTTTCTTCAGCACAAATTTTGATGAAATCATTCGACTTTTCCCAATTCAAATATTAGGAGTTATATTATTTTTTGAAGCTTTGAAATTGTGTTTTTTAATTAAAGATCTTCACACTAAAACAAGTGATTTATACATTGCATTATTCGTTGGTTTAATTGCGTGTAGTTTACCTTACGGTTTTCTGATTTCCATAATTTTAGGAACAATTCTCTATTACAATTCAACTAAAATAAAATTATTGAATTCTTAGGGCTTATTTATTAAATCCCAATTTGTGGTTAATTCCAATCCAAAATATATCGGATTGTTCATTCAGGTTTTTGCTGCGTTGACCATATTGATAACAATAGGTTAAAGAACATGTTAATTTTTTTTTGAATTGAAATCCAAGCCCTAGAAGAAGTCTATTGTTATCAAATGTATTGTAAAGAATGTTTTTACCCACATTGATAAACAATTCATCGCCAATATTCAATAGTAATTTCGAATCTGATTTTTTCGTTGACAAATCCAATAATGGATATGTAAAGTATAGTCTATATCTAAACCTAAAATTTGAGGTTATTACTTTTGGTTCAGAACTTAGAATGTTGAAATTTCGAAATTCTATTCTTAAACGATTTTGAACTTTCAATTTGCCAAAATCGTGCGTAGTGTTTACTTCTTGATATGGCCTAAGTTCTATAATACTTGCTAAATTATCTTTGAAAGTTGTAAACACTGCGAACCCTGATATACCTTGAATTTTATTTTGAATTGGATAACCAATTCCCGCACGCGATGTAATTTGAAACCAATTGTAAATTCCGCTTCTAAATCTTATTCCAAAATCACTGTAAACTATAAGTTTGTTTGATAGTTTAATTTGATTGTAATATTGAAACCACAATTGTTCACTTTTTGTAATTGATTTTTGTCCAAAAAATTGCAGAAAAAATGTAAAAACAAACAATGAAGTAAAGATGAATTTCATTTGTCAAATTTAATAATTCATTTAGTTCAGATCAATCAAATAAAATGTGAAGTTGTCTTATAGCCACTGAAAGTTGCAAGTGCAACTTAGATTGTATAATTTTAGAAGAAAAATAATCCTAATTCAATTCTTGAAGCATAGTATTACATAACTAATGGGAAATAGTCAATATAAAATAGTGGATAAATTTGAACGCGTACATGACTATTTGCGTATTTCATTAACTGAACGCTGTAATTTGCGTTGTTTTTATTGCATGCCCGAAGAAGGAATTCAATTAAGAGATAAAAAGGAATTCATGAGTTCCGAAGAACTGCTTGAAATTGCTAAAGTATTTGTTGAATTAGGTGTTAAAAAAATCAGATTGACAGGTGGAGAACCACTTGTGAAAAAAGGATTTGATGAGTTGATTTTGGAATTATCGAAATTACCTGTGGAATTAGTCATGACATCTAATGCTGTTAGAATTGATCAACATATTGACGCATTAAAAAAAGCAGGTGTTAAGAAAATAAATGTTAGTTTGGACTCATTGATTGAAGAACGGTTTAATGACATCTCAAAACGGAATTATTTTAAAAAAATAATGGAAAACATTGGGTTGTTAATTGAAAATCATTTTGACGTTAAAATCAATGTTGTTTTAATTAAAAACGTTAATGACGATGAAATAATAGATTTTATTAAATGGTCAATTACCGAGAAGATACAAGTTCGTTTCATCGAATTCATGCCTTTTGAAGGGAATAATTGGAATGTGGATCAAAGAGTTTCTTTAAAAGAGATTTTGGATGTAATTTCCGGACATTTTGGATCCGAGAATATAGAAAAATTGGATGCAGCTGCAAATGACACAACAAAAAATTATAAAATCAAAAACGCAATAGGTTCATTTGGAATTATTAGTTCTGTGACTAATCCATTTTGCTCAACCTGCAATAGAATAAGATTAACGGCTGATGGAAAAATTAAAAACTGCCTTTTTTCGCAATCGGAAACTGATTTATTAACTGCTCATAGAAATGGAGATTCAATCAAAGAATTAATTATTGAGTCAATTGATAATAAGTATAAAGAACGTGGTGGAATTACTGATTTTAATAATGAATCTGTAAAAGAAATTAATAATCGTTCCATGATTTCTATTGGAGGTTAATGATTTTAAACTTAATTAGGAATTATGATTAGTGCTGTTGAAGCTTTAAAACGAATAAAGGAAATAACCTACAAACAAAATGTAATTGAAATTGCTCTTTCAGATGCAACAGGATATGTTTTAGCTGAAGATTGTTTTTCTGAAATTTCTTTCCCTTCGTTTAACCAGTCAGCAATGGATGGATATGCTATCAATTACCAAGAAGGCTTAATGAACTATACAGTAATTTCGGAAATTAAAGCGGGTGATTCTTCTGAAAATAATGAATTAAAAAAGGGTGAAGCTTGTCGAATATTCACTGGTGCTATGTTGCCTTTGAACACACTTATAGTGGTTAAACAAGAAGATGTAGATAGAATCGATAATGAAATTAGTGTGAATAAGCCTATTGCTCTTGGTGATCATATTCGATTGAAAGGAGAACAAATTAATGAGGGTGAATTAGCAGCGACAAAATATACGTTATTAAATCCTGGTGCAATTGGTTTTTTATCAATGATTGGAATTGAGAAAGTAAGCGTTTTTCAAAAACCTAAAATCACAGTTATAGCTACGGGAAATGAATTGGTTAAAGCAGGAGGAACTCTTTTACAAGGTCAGATTTTTGAATCTAATACGAACACCTTAATTTCTGCCCTTTCGGTTTTTGGCTTTACTACGCAAACCAATGTTGTTGAAGATTCATATGAATTAATTAAAGAAACAATTGACAAAGCATTTTCTTCTTCTGATTTAGTAATTGTAACAGGCGGAATTTCTGTTGGAGATTATGATTTTGTTGGAAAGATATTGGTTGATTTAAAAGTCCATGAAGTGTTTTATAAGGTTGCGCAAAAACCCGGGAAACCCTTATTTTTTGGGATGAAAGGTGACGTTCCAATATTTGCACTCCCAGGTAATCCTGCTGCCGTATTGACATCATTTTATATTTATGTCTTACCAGTATTGGGTGGTTTGACTGGTCGTAAAACTGATTTTCTATCAACAAGAAAAGTTAAACTAAACAATAGTTTTGATAAAACACCAAACCTTTCTTTTTTCTTAAAAGGAAAGGTAGAAAATGATGCTGTCACAATATTAACAGCTCAAAGTTCAGCCATGTTAAGTTCTTTCATAGAAGCAAATTGTATCGTTTGTCTGGAAGAAGGGAAAACTCATTGGAAAGAAAATGATTTTGTCGATATTATTGTAATTTAAAAAGAACAATTTGGAATGACTATCACAGGTATAATATTAGCAGGAGGAAAAAGTTCTCGAATGGGGTCCGACAAGGGATTACTTGCTGTTAATGGTGTCCCAATGATTGTTCATGTGATAAATTCACTTAAAAAAACTGGCATTAAAGACATTATTATAATCTCAAACAATAGTGAATATCAAAAATTTGGGTTTCCTGTCTTCCCCGATATTATAGAAGATAAAGGTCCTCTTGGTGGAATTTACACAGGCCTTTCGAAATCTAAAACTTCCAAAAA
>JBEAUV010000184.1:0-6024 GCA_041161265.1 Bacteroidota bacterium
TTTAACAAAACAAAAAAAAAGTTAAACAAAATAAAAATAAATATAAAAATAAACACGTCAATTGATTAAACATCTTAATATCAGTACTGTTACATCATCAGTTTGTTCTGTATTTCCTTTCCAAATTTTAAATTCTGATTGAATAATGAGCTCTTGTTCAGATAAAGGCAATCGAATATTTGATTCAAACAGCTCTAACATTCTTCTAAATGAATATTTTTTATCTTTTTCTCCACCGAATTGGTCTTGAAAACCATCTGTTATAAGAAATAGAGTGGCATTATCGTTAAACTTCAAATAATGATTTGTGAAACCGATGAATTCGGGAATTGGAGCATCTCCTATATGTTTAGTGTCGCCTTTTAACATTGTGAATAGGTTTGACTCAAAAAGTAAGAATCGAGAACCGGCACAAGCATAAGTAAGTTCATTTGTTTTATGGTTAAAAACACAAATGGTAATTTCCATTCCATCGGTCATATTGCCATCTTCAGATTCTCTTGGTAATGCTTGAACTAATTTTTCATCCAATTGGTTTAAAATGGAACCTGGATTGAAGTTTCGTTGTTCCAAAACAATGTTATTTAATAAATTAATTCCAAGTAAAGTCATAAACGAACCTGGCACACCATGACCTGTGCAATCTGCTAATGCCACGATGGTAATGTCGTCAATTCTTTCTAACCAATAAAAATCACCGGAAACAATGTCTTTTGGTTTGTAGTAAATACAAGTTTCTTTAAAAGAAGCATTAAAGTTTTCTCTTTTAGGTAGCAAGTTAACTTGAATCTTTTGGGCATATTTGATACTAGAAGTAATATCATCTCGTTGTTGTTTGATGATTTCTTGTTGTTCTCTTTTTAAGGTAATATCTCTTGCTAAAGCTAAGAATCCAGTTACTATCTTTTTCTCACCTGGCTTGTATAGTGTCGTTACATGTTGCCCCATCCAAATTATTGTTCCATTTTTCGTTTTAAATGGAAATTCTAAATAGGAAGTTTCTTTTCTTTGATCAAAATGAACTTTATAAAAAGATTTCACGTCTTCCACATTTTCTTCTGGTATGAAGCTTAACGAATTTTGATTCATTAATTCCTCCTCTGAATATTCAAGTTTTTCAAAACAACGATCGTTTAAAAAGTTGAAATTCCCATTAATATCACATTGGTAGATTAAGTCCTCTGCATTTTGAACCAATAGTTCATAAGATGTTTCAATTTCTAAACGGTCTGTTACATTTTGACCAATAATTACTTTTACATTTTCTGTAAAGACTTTACACGACCATTCTATCCAATTAATTTCCTTTGTTGAAGAAAGCATGGGTACTAAGTACTTTTTGCCATCCTCAAAATCTTTTGTTAAATCAACTCGTCTAAAACTTCCTTCTTCTGGCACAAACGTGTTTAAAAATGAAATATGTTCACCAATTAATTCTGCATTGGAAATGGAAATCGTATTTGAGATGTTTTCACTAACGTAGGTCATTATCCCTTTTGAATTGAATGCAATAGTAGGCACATCTCCTTTATTTATAACTCCAGAGATAAATAGTAATTTTTCTAACGAATCGTACCTTAAATATGTGGCAATAACAACAAAGAATGCTGAAAAAAATACAGCGATTAAAAACAAAATCTTATTGTAAACAACAATATCGATCTGCATTGAAATTAATACGTTAATCAATATGAAAATTAATGAATAGATAATTACCGGTTTAACTCGTTCAAATATATAGGGAGCTAATGAGTTTATTAATGCAATTGCAATGATGTAAAATGGATGCAAACTAGTTGCAAAAACATCGAATAAATTATGTGAAATAGTGACAATGAAACCAGTGGTTAAAACATATGGATAAAGATGAACTTTATTGTTTTTTTTGAGGGTCAATGAGAAAAGATATAAGGCAAGCATTATGAATCCCGAAATAAGAGTAACAGTAAGATTACTTTTTACACTTGAATCGATTAAAGGGCAGAGTATGTGAATAGAAATGTCAGCAATTAGAGCAAAGAAAAGAATACTTGGCGTTACTGTATAAGTTAAACTAGTTTCTTTTGTTTCAAAAACATTACCAGAACTAAATGATTTCTTTCTGTTGATCAGAAGAATATTTACAACAACAAGCATTAATAAAAGGAAGAATACAAACCATCTTGATTTCCAAATTGGCACCTTAATCGTAATAGGGTATTTCCCTATTTCACTAAAAGTTATTCGATCATATGTTGCTTTAACTTCGAGTGTATAGTCTCCATTAGAAAGATCATTAATAAAAATTTCTTTCTCAGAATTGAAATCTGTCCAATCAGAATTTTGACCTATTATTCTATAGGAATATTCAATGTTTTTGATTTTAGGATTAACAACTAAAAAATTGAAATGAAAAGAATTGTTTCTTTTTGCTGACTCTAAACTTCCAATTAATGTAATTTTTGGTTTACTTGGCGTTGAAATGTTTTGTAAAACTGCTGTATTAATTAGGAACAATCCTTCTATCGTTCCAACAAAAATACTGTTGTTATCTTGAAATTGTGAGCGCATGTGCGTCTCAAATCCAGGGAATCCAGAATTTCCTTGGTACCATCTGTAATTAAGTACAATTCCAAATTCATTAATGTTTATAATATTTAGACCCTTGTTTGTACCTATTATTAAATTTCCAAATTTGTCTGAATTTAAAGTGTAAAATAAAGTGGAAGAAAAATATTCTTTTTTGTCAATTACAACGTGTTCGCCACTTTTCAAAAAACCAATCAATCCTTTTTCACCGGTGAACCAGATAGTCCCAAAAACATCTTTTATTGAATTCCCTATATATGAAGCAATTGATTTTGGTGTTTTTATTTTAGTGAATTCATTTTTTTTCCGATCGAGAACAATTAATCCATTATTTGTTCCGAAATAAATGAATTCGCCACTTTCAGTTATTTGGGCAGTATAAACGTGTGAATACAAAGTTTGATTAAAATCAATTTTTTCTTTTTTGAAATTTTCTTTCAAATTGAACTTCATTAATCCTTCTCCTGCAACACCCACCCAAAGCATTCCGTTTTCAATAAACAAAAAGGTGAGTTTTTTATTTATTAACTCAACAATAAATGAGTTTTTTAGTTCTTTTGTTTTTGTATCATATATTTTCAATCCATTTGTTGTTCCAAGAAATAATAAATGTTGTTCCTGAACGATACAAGTTGTTTTGAAATTGTACTCTTTAAATTGAGAATCTAATGAATATAAATTGGCAATATTCGTTTTTCCCTCCATGGTACTAATAACAATATCCCCAGCTTTGGATTTGAAAATAGTATTTATGTAAGATGAACTGTAAATTGGACTTAAAACAACTTTAGTGAAAGGTTCTAATGATACTTTATAAAGTGCTTTGTGAGAAGAACTAATCCAAAAATCATCGTTACGATCAATAATAATATCAAAACACATTTCTAATGGATGTTCAAAATTGTAGGCAATTTTTATATATCCTTTTTCTGACGAATAGAAAATATCATTCTCGGAAGTTATAAAAGCACTTTTATTATTATACCTATTCCCATATATTGAAATTATTTCTTGGTTTGGATCAAGCGGTGAAAGGGGTGAATTAACATCTAATTTAAATACAGCATCATTCTCTGTAAGAATAACTTTTAACTCTCGTGACATAACATTATCATAAAACAATATTGTATTGTTTTGCAGAATGCCAAATTTTATAAAATCTGTTTTGGATGAAGGTAAATTCAACCATTTTGTCAAAGGGATTAATTTACTATAGTCGTTAGAAAAATGAAAATTACCTTTAGATGTAAGCAGAATTACTCCATTTTTTAAATTAATTACATTTCGAATTTTAACGGTTTCAGAAATGTTTTTAAAAGAATATAATTTAATGAGTTTAGATTTATCAACACGAAATATTCCTTTTGATGCAATAATTAATAAGGAGCTATCTGTTTTTATTACTTTAAAAAATTCACCTGTTTGAATTGTTGAAGCAACAATTTGTGTACATGAGTTATTAACGAGTTTATAAAGTCCTTTGTATTGAGAGGTGAAGAGCAGGCCTTTTTTCTCTTCAATGATTGATGATACATGGTGGTTATTTTCTAAATAGTCTATTCTAAATTCCTCAAAGTTATACCCATTGTATGAAATTAAACCAGCACCATTTGTCCCTAGCCAAATAGTTCCATCTTGTGTTTGAGCAAGACTTAAAACACTCGCAATAGGCAGGCCGTCCTTATGGCTGAAGTTTTTAAATGTGTAGAGCTGAGCAATTGAAAAATTACTCAAGAGGATTGTTAAGAATAAAAACAGAAAATTCTTCAATTTCAATTTGATTTGACCAATGCCAAAATAACTAAAATTATTGATTTCTCATACGTTATAGGAATATTCTTAGAGTGATATGACTTTAATTCCTTGTTTGACTTTATGAGCTAATTCTTTTACATCAACCATTGATTTTCCAGCAATTGTAACATGTCCCATTTTCCGAAATGGTTTGGTAATTGACTTTCCATAAATATGGGGATGCACACCAGGATATGCTAGAAATTTTTCTAATCCTTCATAAAATACAGGGCCTTCAAATCCTTTTTCTCCCAACAAATTAATCATTGCTCCTGACTGAATTATATCGGTTGATCCCAAAGGTAAATTCAATATAGATCGCATATGTTGTTCAAATTGTGAAGTTACATTGCATTCAATTGTATGATGACCACTATTATGAGGACGTGGCGCAATTTCATTGACCAATAATTCCCCTTCAGAGGTTAGAAATAATTCAACAGCAAGTATTCCTACCATTCCTAGTTTCTCTATTACTTCCTTAGCAAGTTCAGTTGCTTTTTGTTCGATTTCATTAGAAATATCTGCTGGGGAAAATAGAAATTCAACGAGGTTAGCCTCTTCGCTAAATTCGCACTCAACAGCTGGATATGATTTTATTTCTCCATTTTCATTTCTTGCAACTATGATTGACAATTCTTTTGAGAAAGGAATCATTTTTTCCAAAATTGAAGGGCCAGCAAATGCTTTCGAAAAATCATCGAGAGTTCGAATAGCTTGAACTCCTTTACCATCATATCCTCCAGTAGTTAATTTCTGCATACATGGAAGAAAATCCAAATGTTTTGTCAATTCTGATGAAGATTCAATTAAACAAAAATCGGCCGTAGGTATATTATTGTCACAATAAAATTGTTTTTGAAGTCCTTTGTCTTTGATGATTTTTAAGACATGTGGTTGTGGAAATACTTTTTTACCAAGTTTCTCCAAAGCTTCTAATGCTTCAATATTTACATTTTCTATCTCAACAGTCAATGTATCTTTATCTAAACCAAATTGATACAATGCATCAAAATCTGTCAATGAACCTTGTGTATACGAATGTGAAATATCTTTGCATGGAGCATTAATATCTGGATCCAAAACATGAACGTGCACGTTAAAATTAATTGCTTCTTGAATAAACATTCGGCCTAATTGACCTCCACCAACCATCCCTAAACGGGCAGTATTACCATACCAGAATTTTTGCATGTGACAAAGATAGCAGGGTTTTTTTGAGTGGTTGATAAGTTTTAGAATAAAAAGTGAAGTATTTTTTTCAATTAAATAGTACCTTTGCTTCTCAAAAACCACGAATAGGTGATTCAATTAAACGATAAGTCATTCGATGTGTTTATTCAGGAAAAGGAAATTTTGAAAGAAATTTCTGATTTAGCAAATCGAATAAATACTGATTATAATGGGCAAGAAGTAATTTTCATTGCAATTTTGAATGGTGCCTTCATGTTCGCTGCTGATTTACTAAAAGATATCACAATTCCATGTGAGATTTCTTTTGTGAAAGTAAGTTCGTATCATGGAACTTCTTCAACAGGTAGAGTTGATGAATTAATCGGGTTGAACACTAAATTGGAAAATAAGCACGTAATTATTTTAGAGGACATAGTCGATACGGGAATTACCATTGACAAAATCATTACGTTATTAGGATCAGAAAGT
>JBEAUV010000185.1:0-5959 GCA_041161265.1 Bacteroidota bacterium
ATTGGAGAATCAGGATCTTGACCTAGTGTGTACTGGGTTTTTATTTTATCGAAAATAGAAGGAGCTAAAACACCATTAAAAGTTGTTAAAATGGTTCCACTAATATCTTCAACATGCCCTTTAATAGTCATTTTACTCAAAGCTCGAATTGTATCTATTTCAATTGTTGGACTTATTCCATTTACACTGTCGGTAACAATCTGTAATCTTGGTAAGGCAATTTTTAAAGCCGGATCACCTATCAATGTAAAACTTCTCTTATTATCTGAAGAACCAGAAGCATTTTTTGTCAACCTTATAATTTCACCAAAAGCTAAAGGCTCCATATTAGCATCTCTCGTAAACACATTTTCATAAAAGCGTTTTCCTGTAATTGTATTGACACCAAAGAAAACAGAACGGGTCGTTGTCATTAAAGCAATTGAAGCACCATAAGGATTTAACGATGCCCATTCCCCTGCAGAAACTCGTGAAGGATCATCATATTTGGTATATTCACATGTCGCAGAAACAAATAAATTTAACTTATCAATATTCTTCCAGCTCTGAATTTGAGGGACAGTTATTATTCTTTCTTCGGCAACACCAACTTCCCCTCCATGACCAACATAATTCATAACTAATGCACCTCTTTCTGTTCTATTGGTTATAGCGTCAAATACATCCGGATATCTCTGTCCTCCAGCAGTTGAAACTTGGGTAAAAGCATCCGAATATAATTTGTCACAATTGATTTCTGGATGATTCGCGGTTACATAAATAGACTGAGGTTCAGTGTCTTGATTGATGAAATAACCACCCTCCTCATCATCCGCAATTTGAATACAATTCAAACGCCAATCGCCAAATGTCGAGTTTATGCCATTAGATGAACAGCTTCCATTTGTCGCCGTTTCAGTAAATAAATTAGAACCATTTTTTATATAATGTTCAATTTTATCAACTTGTTGTTTTGCGATTTGTAAATCAGAAATCAATAGACGACCAACTCCAACATCCATCATATCGGTTGCAGCAATGGATTCTGCATCTCCCATCATACCATAATAATCATCTGTTACCATTGCAGAAATATGATTTTCAGAATTTATCATTTGATAAGTTGGAATATAATTGTTGTTGCCGGCAATTCTATTTTTTGGATCATAAGTTCCATCTCCAAATAATAAAAGATACTTTGGCAAAACTGTTGAATTCAGGACTCCTCTATCGAAGAACATTTTCGCAAACATTTTAATTGCTGTTGGATCAAGCATACCAGAACTATACTCATTATATATTTGCTCCGTTGTAACAACATTCACTGACAATCCTTCATTTCTATGCAAATCAGCCAATCTATTTGCATATGTCACGAAATTTTTATGCGTAACAATTAAATATTCTGCTTGTGTCAAGCCATGTAAATTTTGTGACTCTACATTTCCGACAAATTCAGGTATAAAAAACACGCTACCATCTGTACCAACAAATTGTCTGAGTGTATCAGTCTCTTGAATAAATTTAAACATTCCAGAGTTCAATGTTCCGTTTATCAATTTCGGAATATGTCTGTCAGTAATTTCCCAAATTGATCCATTTGATGGAAAACTTGATAGTTGAAACTCACTTACATTGCCTATCCCTATTGAATTCAAATCCCTGAAATTAAATTGGTTGCCTGTAAAAACAAGTGATCTTCTCGCATTCAATAAAATTCGATCTAAATAGACCATTGTATTTGGTGAATTTCGAGTTATAGCTATTTTAAATGGAATAGAAGTTGGTGGACTTGCTAAGCTCAGTGATTTCGTTGATTGAACATAATCCGCAGAAACAGCTGGCAGCGTTGAAGCAGACAGAACCGTTCCATTTACAGAGTATTCTTGATTGGTTCCTGCAGAGCTTGCTGAATTCGTAGCAATTGCTGTTTTAAAATAAGCAGATTCAGTAGAAACGATATTAGGTACTGAAAATGTAAAAGTCCTCTCTAATTCAGTATCAAATAATTCACCATACCAGCGCTGACCTCCTTTTACCAAATTAGTCAAATCATTCTCATAAATATCATAAAAGGAATAATTGGTTACAGTATTAGTTATAGGACTCGGTGAATCTGAGATTGATTGAATCCTTAAAGGAGTTTCACTGGAATTAATATTTATATAATAATATGAGTAATCAGAATATATATTTTTGTCTTGATCAAATCCAATTGCCCCATTTGAATACCATCTACTTGGTCCCCATCCATAAAATAAAATATAATCTGTATCATCAAAAACTCCATCTGTTTCGCCAATAACAGTAATTGCATTTTTTGCTAAGTCATCAGTTCTAGACACTGAATTCAATTCTGGCAATTTACCGTCACCATTTCCGAAAATATTTAAATGCTGTGGGTTTAGCCCTGTAATTTCAATACCACAACTTTCTAAAAATGCTTTATCCAATTTATAAACACCATCTTTTTTAACACTTATTTTATACCATGTTCCAGATCCTGATTGAAGAACGGAATTTGTTACAAAACTCTTTTCTTTTAAATTTGGTTTTTTACGACTTTGCAAATTCACATCAAAAGAAGTAATTCTATTAATAACACCATTCTTTAAAATATAAGGAAAAAGTGATACAACAGCATAATTTTGAATGCCAGATTCTGTTATTTTATATTCAATTTGAAGAGAATCTGTTACATTAAATAAAAACTCTTTTAAATATTCAATATCGACATTTGGAGCAATTACAGTATTGACCCCAGAAATTTCAATTGCAAAATTTTTAGATTTCAATTCTTTCGTCCAATAATAATTTGGTTTGCCATTATCAAGTTCTTGATCAACGATTGACGGTGCAACGGCCGTTTTACCTTCGTTTTTCAAGGTTACAGGTTTTGTCCATTTAATTTCTTGCTTCATAATTTCTTGTCCAAAAAAGAACGTATTTGAACAAAATGAAAAAACAAAAAGAATTAAAAAAAAAGAAAACAACTTAGAAAATTTTAAAAATCTCATTCTACAAGGTAACTTTATGATTAAAATAACTCAACAAAAAACGTAATAAAACTTTGATTATTTTGTTTGATTTATAATATTTGTAACCTTAATTTAAAATTTGCGTTATCTTTGGTCAGATTTCGTTGTTCTATTAACACATACTAATGAAAGGATTTAAACGTTTAATAACTACTTGTTCATTCTTATGCTTATTCGCAGGGGTAAATGCGCAAGACCCTACGTTTACTCAGTTTTACTCAAATCCACTCTATTTGAATCCCGCTTTTGCAGGTTCTTATGGTTGTCCACGATTTGCTTTAAACTATCGTAATGAATGGCCTCAGTTATCAGGAAACTATGTTACTTATAGTGCCTCTTACGACCAATATTTTAAAAATATTTCTGGAGGATTTGGTGTTTTAGCTACGCATGACCAACAAGGGCAAGGAACAATTAAAACTACAATGCTTGGTTTGGTTTATTCTTATCACTTGAATCTAGGCAGAAAATGGAAGATGTTATTTGGAGTCAGAGCATCTTGGTATCAAAAATCATTGGATTGGGATAAATTGACTTTTGGGGATATGATTGATCCTCGAAGAGGTTTTATTTATGCTACAGGTGACGTGCCAAGAGGAGGTTCAAGAGGATTCTTTGATGCATCTGCTGGAACAGTGATTTTTAATAAACACTTTTTCGCTGGATTTGCTGCCCACCATTTAAACACACCCAATGAATCGATGATAATAGGAAATTCTCCTATGCCAATGCGTTTTACTGGCCACATGGGAGCTGAAATACAATTGGGTGCAAAATCAAAATATTCGAACTCCACTTCTATTATGCCAAACGTGATTTATCAATATCAAAATGGTTTTCAAGAATTAAGTATTGGAACATATATAAAATATGGTTCTTTCAACGTTGGTGCTTGGTATAGAAATAGAGATGCGTTTATCTTGACTATCGGAATTAACACTGGGAAATTTAAATTAGGATATAGTTATGATGTAACTGTATCAAAATTGAATAACGGCGTTTCAGGTGGGTCACATGAAATCTCAATGGGAATTAATTTGAATTGTAAAAAGAAACCGATTTCATTTAAAACGATTTCGTGTCCTTCTTTCTAAAAAAAATGTAACTTTTTTTGTTCTTTACGTTTAAGGACTAATTTTGAGAATTGAAATAATGAAAATAAAAATCAAAAATATGAAGTTGATAAAATTGTTTGCAGTTGTACTAGGAGGAGTCGTTATTTCTTCTTGTGCTCGTGAAGCTTCAAATACTACAGGTTGGGATTATAACAATCCTAAAGTAGGTGGTTTTCAGAAAGTACCATTCTTAGATCAGGAAACTGGTCCTGGATTATTACTTGTTGAAGGTGGAACATTTACCATGGGTAGATCGGAACAAGATGTAATGTATGACTGGAACAACCGTGCTACTAAAGTCACTGTGTCTTCATTCTATTTGGATCAAACAGAAGTGACTAACTTTCAATGGTTAGAATATCTTTACTGGATTTCTAGAGCGTATGAAACATACCCAATGGTTCAGAAAAACGCAATGCCTGACACTCTATGTTGGAGATCTCCTCTAGGATTTAATGAAAAATATGTTGATTATTATTTAAGACATCCTGCATACAGAGATTACCCTGTAGTTGGGGTTTCTTGGTTGCAAGCAAATGACTTCTGTAAATGGAGATCTGACCGTGTTAATGAATATATTTTAGTTCGAGAAGGAGTTTTAGCATGGAACGTAGACCAAAGAGATGAAAACACATTTAATACTGAATCTTATTATGCGGGTCAATATGAAGAAGCTGTTGTAAGAAATGTGCAAGATTTAAATCCTTCAAATGTTCAAGGTAAAAAATTAGGAACACGTATCGTGCGTATGGAAGATGGAATCCTTTTGCCTCGTTACCGCTTACCAACTGAAGCTGAATGGGAATTTGCTTCATCTGGATTGATTGGAAACTTACAAGAAGGTACAGAAAATATGTCTGACAGAAGAATTTATCCTTGGAACGGACACTGGGTTCGTAACGATGATGAGCAATTCCAAGGTGCAATTCGTGCGAACTTTGTTAGAGGTCGTGGAGATTACATGGGTGTTGCTGGAAATCTTAATGACGGTGCTGATGTTACTGCACCAGTAGAGTCTTATTGGCCAAATGATTATGGTTTATACCATATGGCTGGTAACGTTTCAGAATGGGTATTAGATGTTTATCGTCCACTTTCATCTGAAGATTTTGATGAATTCCGTCCTTTCAGAGGAAATGTTTTCAAAACTAAATTATTGAATAATGAAGGTGTTATTGATATTAAGAACCAACAAGTTTCATATGATGTTCATGGGATGAAAGAATACTTGAATGAATTTGAAAGAATTCGTTACCAACGTATTTCTGCTGATAAACATGATCCAAATGACACCATTATTCCTGTTGGATTAGCGGCAAATGTATCTTCACGTAACCCTTCTCGAAGAGGTTATGCTCCAGACCCATTCTTTATCTCACATAAAAGTGTTAAAGATTCAATTGAATTGCGTCTTTTAAACGAGATTAATAAAGTTTTGGATCTAGCGATTAATTATAAAAACGATAAGTATGAAACTGAAGCTTCTGCTTTGATTCAAGATCGATTATTCGGTGAAATATTTGCTGATGAAATTAGAACTGGTCCAGATGGAGAAGAATATGCATTTGAAATTATTTCAATGTTACGTGAAGGGTTCAACGATTTTATTCAAGATACTCCTGGTAAATTGAAATACAGAAATGTTACTGAAGAAGAAAACATTGGACGTTTGAATTATAGAAGAGATGATTATATCGACTATTTAGATGGCGATATTGAAAGTTCTATCTATTTCGCTAATGACGATGTAAAAAATGGCATCAACCAAGCTAGTCGTGACCCAAATTTAATCATGTACCAAAGTGAACACGAAGAATTTGGATTAGA
>JBEAUV010000186.1:0-5931 GCA_041161265.1 Bacteroidota bacterium
GTTGAAGAGTCACCTGGAGAAACAATTATTTACGAAGGAAGAAAATTTAAATCGTATCGCGGGATGGGATCATTGGAAGCAATGCAAAAAGGTTCGAAAGATCGTTATTTCCAAGATGCTGAAGATGATATCAAGAAATTAGTTCCTGAAGGAATATCAGGTCGTGTTCCTTATAAAGGGAATTTAATGGAAGTAATGTATCAGATCATTGGTGGACTAAGAGCCGGAATGGGATACTGTGGTGCGCCAACTATAGATAAATTGAAAGGTTCCAAATTTGTACGTATAACTTCAGCAGGAGTTAGAGAATCTCATCCACATGATGTGACGATAACACGAGAAGCACCCAACTATAGTATTAAATAAACGTTAAATAAAATTGTAAATCAAACGTTAAAATTATTTTTAACGTCATAATTTAAATTAAAAACTCAAATGAAAAAAAATTTAATAATTGCATTTGGAATATTATTGAGCCTAGGAGTAAGAGCACAACAAGACCCTGTTTTGATGGAAATAGATGGAAAGCCTGTCACAAAATCAGAGTTTTTACAAATCTATTTAAAAAACAATACCGATCCTAAATATGATAAAGCAGCTCTTGATGAGTACATGCAATTATTTGTTAAATTCAAATTGAAAGTTTCAGAGGCTGAAGCACTAGGATATGATACAATTCCAAAATTAAGTAAAGAATTGGATGGTTATCGAAAGCAATTAGCTCTTCCTTATTTAGTTGATGCAGCTAAAAATGAAGAATTAGTGAAAGAAGCATATGACAGAACAAAAACTGAAGTAAGAGCGTCTCATATTCTTATTCGCATTGAATCTAATGCATCTCCAGCTGATACATTAGTCGCTTACAACAAAATAATGGGTTTAAAAAAACGCATTGAAAAAGGCGAAGAATTTGCATTAGTAGCAAAAGGAAAAAACGGTTCTGAAGATCCATCGGCAGTTAATAACGGTGGTGACTTAGGATATTTCAATGCTTTTCAAATGGTTTATCCATTCGAAGACAAAGCATATAATACTGCAATCGGCGGTGTTTCTGACCCATTTAGAACGCGATTTGGATACCATATTGTAAAAGTTACAGATAAGCGTCCAGCAAGAGGTACAATTAAAGCTGCTCATATTATGGTTGCAGTACCAAAAACAGCTACGGAAGAAGAATATACAGCTGCTGAAAAAAAGATCAACGAAATTTATGCTAAACTACAATCTGGATCTAAGTTTGAAGACATGGCAAAGGAGTTTTCGGATGATCCAAGTTCAAATCAAAAAGGTGGTGAACTTCCTCCTTTCGGGACAGGTTCTACAACTAGAATGGTTCCTTCTTTTGAAGATGCAGCCTTTAATCTTAAAAATAATGGTGATTATAGTACTCCAGTAAGAACTGATTATGGATATCATATCATTAAAAAGTTGGAATGGAACGATGTGAAATCATTTGATGAAATGAAAAAGGAATTATTGAATAAGGTTAATCGTGACGAAAGATCTAAGAAAACGCAAGATTCTTTTGTTAGCAAACTGAAAAAAGAATATAAATACCAAGATAAATCCAAGAAAACTATAAAATGGTTTGTTCAAAATTTAGATACCAATTACTATATCGGTAAATGGAATGCTGATAATTTGAAAACAGATAAGCCGCTTTTCATTCTTAATGGTGTAAAATTTGGTCAACAAGCTTTTGCTGATTATTTAGAGAAAAATTACCGTTCTATGCGCAAAGACGAAAATAGTGTTACGGTGAAAGCTCAATTTAAAAGTTGGGAAAAAGAAGCAATTCTTGGTTATGAAGAGACAAAGTTGGAAGGCAAATACCCAGAATTCAAAGCTTTAATAACAGAATATCATGATGGAATTTTGCTTTATGAAATAATGTCCGATAAAGTTTGGAACAAAGCGATGAAGGATACTGTAGGATTAAAAGAGTATTTTGAGCAAAATCGTTCTAAATACATGTGGGGGAATCGTGTTGATGCAATTGTTTACGAATGTAGCAATCAACAAATTGCTGATCAAGTATCTAAAATGATTAAAAATGATACAATAAATTCAAAACATGTTTTGGATTTGATTAACAAAGAAAGTGAATTAAACTTGCGTGTTCGTACAAACAAATTTGACACGGAACAAACTGGGTTCCTAAAAGATCAAAATTTGAATGTTGGGATTAATAAATCGTACCTTTTTGATGGAAAAGTGTATGTTGTTAAGGTAAATGAAAAATTAGCACCAAAAAATAAAGAATTCAGCGAAGCGAAGGGTGCTACAACCTCAGATTATCAAAATTATCTTGAGAAAACGTGGCTGGAAGAATTGAATAAGAAACATTCAGTGAAAATTTACGATACAGTTTTATATTCTGTTGGTAAATAAGTTTAAATATCTTTTAAAACAGGCTGGCATCGTCGTCAGCCTGTTTTGTTTTACATTAATTTGTTCTTGCAATTCTAGCGACAGAACTATAGCTCAAGTTGATGACGTTGAATTATTAGAAAGTGAAGCACTTATTCTAATGGAACATTTAGGATATGATGTAAAAAATAAAAAAGCGAAGGAGCAGTTTGTCAATCAATGGGTAGAACAAGAATCCTTGCGACTTGAATTAATTAAAACAAATGAAGCTCAAGCAAAATTAATAGAAATGCGCGCACAAGCTTTTGCTGGAGAATTGTCAAAATATTATCTAGAGGAAGTTGCGATTTCTCGTCAAGTTGATACGGTAATAACGGAAAAAGAACTTAACAACTATTATAATAAGCATAAAAACGAATTTGAACTGCAAGACTATTTAGTAAAAGCATTGTATTTAAAGGTTCCAAAAGATATTCCAATAGAAAAAGACATAAGTGAACATTACCTGTTAAAAAATGATAAAGATCTTTCTAAAATGAATTCTTATGCTAAACTTTATGCGGAAAATTTTTATTTCGATGATGAGCAGTGGATATACTTTAATGATTTAACAAAAGATGTTCCATTGAAAAATTATAACCGGGATAACATCGTTTTAAATAGGACTAAAACATATTTTTCAGATGAAGAATTTACCTATTTTATAAATATTTTAGATTATAAATTGAAAAATTCAGCGCCACCATTTGATTTTTTGAAGCCTCAAATTAGAGAAATTATTCTTTCTAAGAGAGTAAATAAAATTAAAGAAGAAATTGAATCAAAATTGATATTTAACACAAAGAAAAAACATGACATTAAAATTAATTTGTAGTATTTCACTCTTCGTTTGCACTTCTTTGTTTGGACAAAGTAATGGTGAGATTGTTGATAAAATCGTAGCTCAAGTAGGAGATAATATTATTCTTTTATCCGACATTGAAGCTCAAAAACAGCAAGCTATAGTAGCTGGAATAACTACTTTGGGAATGGATTGTGAAGTTTTAGAAGAATTAATGTATCAGGAATTATTAATAAATCAAGCGAAGTTAGATTCATTAGTAGTAACAGATGAACAGGTTGATTCGGAAATGGAAAATCGTTTACGTGTCTTAGAAGAACAAATCGGTAGTCGTGAAAAAATGGAAGCATTTTACGGAAAAACAGTTGGTCAAATCAAAGAGGAATTTAGACCGATAATCAAAGAAAGATTATTAGCAGAAGAAATGGAAAGAATGATTTCTGCTGATTTATCAGTAACTCCAAAAGAAGTACAAGATTTTTACACGACTATTCCAACAGACTCTATTCCTTTCATTAATGCTCAATTAAGTTTCCAACAAATTGTTAATTATCCTGAAATTACGAAAGCAGACAAAAGTGCTGCATTTGAAAAATTAGGAGGTATTAGGGAAAATATATTGAGTGGTAAAAGTTTTGATACACAAGCGCGTATTCATTCTATGGACCCTGGAAGTGCACCTCAAGGAGGTAAAATAGAAGGGTCAAGAGGAATGATGGTTCCTCCTTTTGAAGCTGCTGTTTTTTCATTAACAATTGGGCAAATTTCAGATGTTTTTGAAACAAGTTATGGTTACCATATAGTAAAACTATTGGACAGAAAAGGTGATGATTATATCTGTCAACACATTTTAATTGTACCTGAATTTAATGGCAATGAGCTTGAGAAATCGATAATTGCCATGGATTCATGTTACGCTTTATTAAATGCGAAGAAAATCACTTGGGACGAAGCAGTTGTTCGTTTCTCAAATGATGAAATGACTAAACAAAACAAAGGAATCATTACGAATCCAATCACAGGTGAACAAACTTGGGATATGGAGGATTTAAATCAAGTAGATCAACAAATATTTCTTTTAACAGATGCATTGGAAAAAGGAGATTTTTCTTCACCAAACATGTATGTCAATATTTACGATCGCAAACAAGGAATTAGAATCGTTCGCCTAATGAATAGAACAGAACCACACAAAGCAAATCTAAAGGATGATTATGCACTGATTAAACGTGCCGCTGAAAACGACAAGAAACAACGATTAATAAATAATTGGGTAAAATCAAAAATTGGGAACGCATATATTCGCATAGATTTATCTTATCAAAATTGTGCTTTCAAAAATAACTGGTTAAGAAAATAGATTATATTTATCAAAGCAAAAATTAGAAACATGTCAGATACAGCAGCCATTAATCAGCTAGTTGAACATTATAAAGAATTAAAAAACGAAATCCATAAAGTTATTGTTGGACAGGATGAAGTTGTAGATCAAGTACTTATTTCAGTATTTTCCAGAGGACATTGTCTTTTAGTTGGCGTACCAGGGTTAGCTAAAACGTTATTAGTGAATACAATTGCGCAGACGTTGGGATTAAGTTTTAATAGAATTCAATTTACGCCAGATTTAATGCCCTCTGACATTATTGGGTCTGAGATATTGGATGAGAATAGAAATTTTAAATTCATCAAAGGACCATTATTCTCTAATATTATTTTGGCTGATGAGATTAATAGAACACCTCCAAAAACTCAATCTGCTTTGCTTGAAGCTATGCAAGAACGTTCTGTCACAACTGGTGGGGTAAATTATGTTTTACCTGCACCATTTTTTGTTTTAGCAACTCAAAATCCGATTGAACAAGAAGGGACATATCCCCTTCCGGAAGCGCAATTAGATCGTTTCATGTTTAATATATGGGTTGATTACCCTAGCTATATTGAAGAACTTGCAATTGTCAAAGCAACTACAAATGATATTAATGTGACACTAAAACACATTCTTACTGCCGAACAAATAATGAATTATCAAGCGTTAATTCGTCGTATTCCTGTTGCTGACAATGTAATGGAATATGCAGTGAAGTTGGTTGGCAAAACACGTTTTGGGTCTGAATTCGCACCACAAATCACAAAAGATTATATTACTTGGGGAGCTGGACCACGTGCTTCTCAATATTTAATTGTTGGTGCTAAATGTCATGCTGCATTAAACGGTCGTTTTTCGCCAGATATTGAAGATGTTAAAGCAGTTGCCAAACCAATTCTACGTCACCGTCTAGTGCGCAATTACCGTGCTGAAGCTGAAGGATATTCAATGGATAAAATTATCGATAGTTTACTCTAAAAATTTGAATTTGTATGGAATTAATTACAATTAAAACTTTTGATAATTCCATAGATGCACATCTGTTAAGAATTGAATTGGAAAACGAAGGAATTGAATGTTACATTTATGATGAGCATACAGTAACCGTATTTCCGCTCTATTCAAATGCAGTTGGAGGCGTGAAAGTGAAAATTTTAAAAACTGATTTAGAACGGGCAAGAATTATTGTGCATCCATCTACGACATTTGCAATATGTCCGAATTGTAATTCTCAGAATGTTATTTCTAACTACAAATCAATGAAAGGTGTTAAAGGGTTTTTAGCTGCTTTTACTTCACTTTTTACATCAACTTACCCACTTCAATAAGGTTGTAAATAAATGTAGAGATTGTA
>JBEAUV010000187.1:0-5828 GCA_041161265.1 Bacteroidota bacterium
CTCCGTAAGTGAGTATAAGATGAAATAAATATGAATTAAGTGCCTCTTCTTCATAAATAAAAAAACCGTTCAGTTTATAACTGAACGGTTAAGATACTACTCTTGAATTTTAATTTTAGTGTTTTCCTAAATAATCTGCAACACCATCAAAACTTGCTGTCATTCCAGCATCTCCTTTGTGCCAGTTTGCAGGACAAACTTCACCATTTTCTTCGAAGAATTGCAATGCATCAACCATTCTTAATGCCTCGTCAACATTTCTTCCTAAAGGGAACATATTTACCAATTGATGCATAACTGTTCCAGTTTTATCGATTAAGAACAATCCACGATAAGCAATCATTGGACCTGTTGCAGCCAAATTACCTTCCATATCATATTCATATTCACCAGCTAAGACACCGAATGCTTCAGAAATTATTTTGGAAGTATCTGCAACGATTGGGTATTTAACACCTTCAATTCCACCTTTGTTTTTTGGAACTTGTAACCAACCCCAGTGTGATTCTTCAGTGTCTGTTGAACAAGCGACAACTTTCACGCCTCTTGATTCAAACTCACCTAATTGTGCTTGAAAAGCATGCAATTCAGATGGACAAACAAACGTGAAATCTTTTGGGTAAAAGAAGAACAAAACATGATTCTTTCCTAAATATTGATCCAATGAAAAGTCATTCACTATTTCTATTCCGTTAACAACGGCTGCAGCACTAAAAGATGGTGCTTTTTTTCCTACTAATACACTCATATTATTTTTTGTTTATTTAGATGGTTCTTATAGATAACAAATTTACTCTTTTAAAGTTTTGATAAAAAGAGAATTTTCAAGAAAAATATTCAATTGAAACGAATATAGATTAAAAGGCATAAAAAAACCGCAAATAATAATTTGCGGTTTTTTTATTAAATCTTTTTTACAATTGCCCATCTGAGTGATAAACACCATTCTTAAATACTTTCACTTTAAGTAGAATTCCATCATGATCATATTCGTATACCTTTCCATCAGACAATTGACCATTTTTAAATGTTCCATCTTGCCAAATTTCATCATTTGCATTGTACACTTTATTATAACCATTAGCCATAAACTTAACACCTTTGGTTCTAGGTGTAGCAATTTTTGGTGCGGTTTCTTTAGAAGCACTTGGGTTTGCAACTTTTACTGCTGGGCTGACCATTTCTTTTTGCTCGCTCTTTTCAACAGAACCATCAGCTCCATATACTAGCGTTTCTTTGATGTCACCATTTTCGTAATAACGCGTAGCTTTTCCAGTAGCTTTTCCATCTTGAGAGGTGTATTCAAATTCTAATTGTCCATTAGGATAAAAATACTTTACTGTTCCTTGCTCGTTACCAGTTTCATTATATTTTGCTTCGTATTTAACTTTTCCGTTTTCATGGAATCTTTTTAAAGAATCCTGATATAAATTACGCTCAAAAGTACCCTGTTCCATCACTTTCCCATTAGGGTAAAGTTTTGTATAAACACCTTGTGGTCTATTGTTTACATAAGAACCTTTTAATTTTGGTGTAACACCATCATTGTGATATTTTATCCAAATACCTTCTTTACGGTCATCTTTGTAAGCACCTTCTTCAATTTTTCCTTCTGCAGGAAAACCTTCCGCTGGACGATCTTTACCAAAGTAGATCCATTTACCTTGTTTTTTGCCTTGAGTATCTTTTTGATTGAGCTTCTCATCCTGATTAAATTCAGCACGAACAACAGGACTCATCAAGAATCCTATGAAAATTAAGCTAAGAAATAATTTTCCGACCATAATCTTTGTTTTTAGTAGTAGCAAGTGTATTCTTATGCAATATAGTAAATTACTTTAATCAAGATGTCTTTATTTTCAATAATTCGTCAAATCAAAATATAATAACGACTAAATAAACAAATTATCACATTAATTTTTAAGTAATGTCACATCAACATGTTCAATCATTGTACCAACTACTTTTTTAGTAGTATAATTCTCCTTCCAACCCCAGTCTTTTCGTGCATTTGAATCATCTATCGACATTGGCCAACTATCTGCAATTGCTTGTCTAAAATCTGGATTGTAAGAAATTTCAAAGGAAGGAATAAGTTGTTTAATCTCCTCGGAAAGTTCTTTTGGTGTAAAACTGCAACCTGACAAATTATAAGCAGAACGTATTTTAATATTTTCCTTCGGAGCATCCATTAATTCGATAGTTCCTCGGATTGCATCTTCCATAAACATCATTGGCAACGCCGTGTCTTCCTTCAAAAAGCAGGAAAAAGGCTTATTCAGTTTTGCTTGGTAAAAAATATCCACAGCATAATCTGTTGTACCTCCTCCTGGAAGACTAGTATAGGAGATTAATCCTGGATATCTTATACTTCGCACATCCACGTCAAATTTATTGAAATAATATTCACACCATCTTTCTCCTGCTTGTTTAGATATTCCATAAACAGTTGAAGGTTCCATTACAGTAAATTGAGGAGTATCTTTTCTTGGTGTTGTAGGTCCGAAAACAGCTATTGAACTTGGCCAAAATATTTTATCGATGTACTTTTCTTTCGCTAAATTAAGTATTGTAAATAATCCTTCCATATTTAACTTCCATGCGAAGTCGGGATTTTTTTCTGCCGTTGCAGATAATAATGCTGCTAAAAGATAAACAACCTTTATTTCGTTTTTAATAATATAGTTTCTAACAAATTCTCTGTCCAGAATATCCATTTTTTGATAAGGACCATTTTCTAGAACAGTTGGGCAATCATCTTTCAAATCGGCGGCAATTACATTTTCGTTCCCAAACTTTTTCCTTAATTCAAGGACCAGTTCAGTTCCAATTTGTCCACAAGCTCCGATAATGATAGTTTTTGCCATTGTTTGATGTTTTAGAAAAACAAAGTTAAAAATAGCTTTAGTTGAACAATCTATTTTTATAAAAATAATTGCCTTTTTAAAAATCCTGATAATTATCATGTTTTTGTTTCATCAACAAACCTATTTTTGCTTCCTTACCAAATTAATATGTGGATAGAATTGACCATTTTATTGAAATTCATGATCAAACGGAATCCCGAGTGAATTAAAGACTATTGAAATTAATTTTATAAATATCAAAACAAAATATTATGCCATTTTATCATAAATTAGGGTCAATCCCACATAAACGTCATACCGTTTTCAGACAGCCAAATGGAAAATTATACCACGAACAATTGTTTGGAACAGCTGGCTTCGACGGAATGTCGGCTTTAATGTATCATTTGAATCCGCCAACAATTGTCAAGGATTTTAAAGGTCAAAAAAACATAGCGCCAGAAATTGCATCTGATACAAACCTTACTATGCGCAGTTTGATGGGTTTCAAAGTTGAACCCAAAGATGACTATTTAGAGAGTCGTGTACCGATGTTGGTCAATTCGGATTGTTATATAGAATTAGCAGCACCAAAGAAATCAATGACTGAATATTTCTATAAAAATGCTGATGCGGATGAAATAATCTTCATTCACAAAGGCGAAGGAAAGTTGAGAACTCAATTGGGAAACATTGATTTCAGTTATGGTGATTATCTTGTTATTCCTAGAGGAATGACTTACCAATTTCAATTTAATGGTGAAGACAATCGCTTATTCATTGTACAATCATTTAGCCCTGTTTTCACTCCAAAACGTTACAGAAACTGGTTTGGACAATTGTTAGAACATTCACCTTATTGCGAAAGAGATATTCGTCCTCCACATGAATTAGAAACACATACGGAAATAGGTGATTTTTTAGTTCGTATTAAAAAACAAGATGTTTTATATGACTATGTATATGCAACGCATCCATTTGACATAGCTGGCTGGGATGGATATAACTATCCGTATGCTTTTTCGATTCATAATTTCGAGCCAATAACTGGTCGTGTGCATTTACCACCTCCAATTCACCAAACTTTTGAGACGGCAGGTTTTGTTGTTTGTTCATTTGTTCCAAGAATGTATGACTATCATCCAGATGCAATTCCAGCACCTTACAATCATAGCAATATTGATTCAGATGAGGTTTTGTATTATGTTGACGGAGATTTTATGAGTCGTAACAATATCGAACACGGGCAAATAACGCTTCATCCTGCTGGATTAGTTCATGGTCCTCACCCTGGAGCTTATGAAAGAAGCATTGGGAAGAAGGAAACACAGGAGTTAGCAGTAATGGTTGATACATTTAAACCATTGAAAATGACAAAAGCAGCTTTAGGAATTGAATTCCAAGACTATTATAAAAGTTGGTTAGAAAGCGAACATTAATTTCGTTTTTAAAAAAAGTAATTAAATTTATAGACGTTCGACGTGATTGTCGATACTAAAAATAAAAATATGAGTAAAGAAGTAAAAAACGTAGAATACGGTTTAGAAAAAATATTTGAAGGGGCGCAAGATTTCCTTCCATTGTTAGGGACTGATTATGTAGAGTTTTATGTTGGAAATGCAAAACAAGCAGCACATTTTTATAAGACAGCTTTTGGATTTCAATCACATGCATATGCTGGATTAGAAACAGGAATGAAAGATCGCGTGTCATATGTTTTAAAACAAGATAAAATTCGTTTGGTTTTAACAACAGCATTGAACAGTTCATCACCAATTGGTGAACATGTAAAAAAACATGGTGATGGAGTTAAAGTCATTGCATTATGGGTTGAAGACGCGAAAAAATCGTGGGAAGAGACAACAAAACGTGGTGCAAAATCATATCAAGAACCAACAACAACAAGTGATGAACACGGTGAAGTAGTAACAGCAGGAATCTACACCTATGGAGAAACTGTCCACATGTTTGTTGAACGTAAAAATTACAAAGGTGAATTTTTGCCTGGATTTGTAAAATGGGAATCAGATTACAATCCAACTCCAATTGGTTTAAAATTTATTGACCACATGGTTGGCAATGTTGGATGGGGTGAAATGAATACTTGGGTAAAATGGTACGAAGATGTGATGGGATTTGTAAATTTCTTATCATTCGATGACAAACAAATTCATACTGAATATTCTGCCTTAATGTCGAAGGTTATGTCTAATGGAAATGGACGAATTAAATTTCCAATTAATGAACCAGCTGAAGGAAAAAAACGTTCTCAAATTGAAGAATATTTAGATTTTTATGAAGGTCCGGGAGCGCAACACATTGCTGTTGCCACAGATGATATTATTGAAACTGTAAGACAATTAAGAGCGAGAGGAATCGAATTTTTATCTGCTCCACCACAAGCATACTATGATGAAATTCCAGCGCGTTTGGGTGTTCACATGGATATGATGAAGGAAGATTTGAAAGTCTTGCAAAGTCTTGCGATTATGATTGATGCAGACGAAGAAGGATATTTATTGCAAATTTTCACCAAGCCCGTGGAAGACCGTCCTACCCTGTTTTTTGAAATTATTCAACGTATGGGAGCCAGAGGTTTTGGAGCTGGAAACTTTAAAGCACTTTTCGAATCTATTGAAAGAGAGCAAGAAAAAAGAGGAACTCTTTAAAAAATCAAATAATTAAAAAAGCACGGTGAGTTAATCATCGTGCTTTTTTTATGTCAACTAATCTACATTTCACCGAAAAATAGCTACATTTCACCTATTCGTTCTTTTCGTCTCTGGATTTTGAATCTATGTTTGACAAAAAAAACGATATGAGAAAGTGTAAAAAAAATTTAGTAATGGACGCAAACTGGGAAAAGAATCAACGTAAGTCTAAAATGTTAGGCGGCTTATTAGTTATAGCTGCTGGAACATTAATTTTATTGAGTAGATCTGGGGTTCCAATCCCTTCTTATCTTCTTTCTTGGGAGATGAT
>JBEAUV010000188.1:0-5739 GCA_041161265.1 Bacteroidota bacterium
CCTTTATTTCATCCTGAATCCATTGAGCAACGATTGTTCCTCCAATTCCAGATCCGCCCATACCACAAATGACAATATTATGAATAGTATTCAACGGTTGTTTAAACGTTTTACTTTCGGCAATTGCCAAAGCTTCTATAATATTTTGCGGAAATGCGGTAATTAGTTTCTCCATAGTACTCTTAAAATCGTTGTAAATATAGTCATTAGGCTTTTAAAGTCAAGTTTTTTTATTCAAAGCACAACTTTTTTGTTTTCTGATAAATAACGAATATTCTTTGACGTAATTGTTTTCATTAATTGTAATTTTGGCAAAAAAATCACATGAAATCAGTAAAAGCGTCGGAAACCTTATCCATTTCAACAAAAGTTGTGTTGCCTAATGACACGAATACTCTTGGTAATCTTTTTGGAGGGCAATTATTAGCCTGGATGGATGTTATTGCGAGTGTATCCGCTCACAGACATTCTAAACGCGTTGTTGTTACAGCTGCAGTGAATAATGTTTCTTTTCAAAAACCGATTAATCATGCTTCAATAGTTACTTTAGAAGCTAAAGTATCAAGGGCGTTTAGTTCGTCAATGGAAGTTTTTGTAGATGTTTTTGTAGAAGATCATGTTACTGGGAAACGTGAAAAATGCAACGAGGCAATCTATACATTTGTTGCTGTTGACCAAAATGGTGGACCAATTCAAGTTCCAGAACTGATACCGGAAACTGATGAAGAAAAAGACCGTTTTGACGGGGCTTTGAGAAGAAAGCAATTGAGTTTGATTCTTGCAGGTAAAATGAAACCAAGTGATGCTTCTGAATTGAAAAAATTGTTTTTTGAAGAATAGTATAATATCAAAAAAGAAAAATAATTTTTAAATTATTTCTTTCTGAGTTACTGGTAGAATTTGCTTTAAATGTTGCTCTGTCTGGTATTTATTAAAGTTATCCCATTTTGGAGAATTCTTAATTTTGTGTCCAATCATTAAATCCAAACAAACATTTTCGTCCTTGTACTTTTCAGTTAATACTGCTAGAATTTTAAAGAAAAACTCATCTAGCATTAAACTATTTTCAAAGTCTTTACTATAGCTTGATAATTGCAATAATTCTAATACTTCCTTCTTTTCAACCTCATTTATTTCAGTTAAATAACCGTTTTTTAAGGTTTTATAAACCAAATTGTTCCAAACAATACTGTCGTGTCCCCAAGTTATATTTGGAAGGTTCAATGAATGTTCACAAATCAGAAGAATTGAAGTAAGTACATCATTTAAATATTCTGCTGGAAATTCATCGAAGCTTCTTATTTCAAATCCACTTTGGTACATTTTTTCCTGGTTGAAATCAAGTCCAAGATCTGAAAGAAATTCATATTCTGTTTCTTTTTCAATCTGATCGCGCCACCAAATGTTTTCCTCTTTTTCAAACTTGAGCAATTTTCTAAAATCCTCCACTTTATAAGTAAGAATTTTACCATTTGGCATTGATTTGTTGTAAGTTCCAACTCCAATGTATCGCGACATGGCACTTCGCATAGAACCCAAAGTGAAGTTTTTGTCTAAGTTGCACTTGGAGCTAATCACTCCCATGATATCAGGATTTCCTAGCGTTGCAATAAAAAACGGCTCAAACCATTGCAATAAATAAATGGCATTGGAATGGGTTGCATCGAATTGCGTGTAATCTACAATCCGACTATTTTCTGTTAACGTAGGTAAAGTGATGTGAAAATGGTACGTTCCATTGTTGAACAAAACAAGATTTTCCTGATTTGACATGAATTTATTGATGCCAATATTGTAATCTGGAAATTTCAGTTTTTCTGTAAAAACGGACGATTCATTTAATTTATCAAGAAATATTTTTTTTGTCGTTTTTAGTTCATCACAGGATTCTTTGATCGTTCTGTTTTGAAAATACATAGTAACAAACTCGATAGAATCACCATCAAAATTGACAGAACCCATCGGGTTATTCTTTCGTGTTAATATGCTTCGAATATTGTAGGGTTGGTCTTTTAAGAAAAGCTCCAAAATTGATTCACCTAGATATTCAGGATTGTCCAATGGTGTTGTATTGGCTCCTGCTTCATCTGCAGCTTCTATAGCTGGTAACGTTTTATGATTGTACTTTATGTCCAATTTGTCAAGTGAATGACTATTAATCATTCTACTCACTTTATAATTTTCATTCTTTTCAAAAGCTGAAATCAGAATAGGAGCAAGGCTTCCTGTTTTATAGCACTTTCGATAATCGATACTGTATCGATCACAACCAATTTTTTCATGTATAAATGCACCAGTAACTATCAAGGATTCCTCGAATTGCAGGTAGGTTTCATTTTCTAACCCAATTCCCCAATAATAGTTGTTTGTCTGGTTTTCTTTCATTTATGTTTTTCTTATTAAAGTTATACGTAGGTAAGATCCAAAAAATTGGATTCAATAATTTAAAATCTTGGAATTATAGTTTTGTTTCAGAAATTTCTCACCTATCAAACAGAAAGAAGACAATAAATAGAATTTATAAGGAATTACAAACTTTTGATTGTTTTTCTAAAGCACAAAAGTACGTAGTTTTTATAATATTTACAAGGTGTTTGATAAAGAAAGTGTCTGTATTCTAATGTTTGAGTTCGAGGCGTTCGTAATTTTGAAAATCAGGAGTTTACAGTTGTAAATGACTGATTTTTTAAAACAAGAACAACGATGAAATCGGACAGTAAAACAGATACTATTTAATCATGATAATAAAGAACATACGAAGAATAAAGCTCATCATTCCACCAATCTTTACGAATATCTGAAAAATAATTATGATTCATTTTTCCTGCTTGAGATTGTAGCGGGTAAACTGTTTCACCATTTATCCTGTGGGCTTTGTTTTTATCACATTCTGGAATAACTGGAACAATATGTCCTGACAGTCCTTTTTCTTTTCTTTTGGCACAAATTATTCCAATTCCACCATTGTTGTTAACTTGGTTTTGGATTTCTTCAATTGTAAACAGTCTTTTCCAACCGAAACTAGCACCCCATTTTAAAAACCAATCGTGGATGGCGCTTGAATAAATATGATCTACGGTTTCGCCAAAAATCGCTTCAACTTCTTCACCATCTAAAACCTTTTCAAGTGCTTCATCTGTCCACCAAACAGTTGGTAAATAGACTCTCGAAAAATAACAATAGTCAAAACTGTAAACATTGCAATACGTATCTTCAATTGTTCTTTTGTATCTGAGATTTCCTTCAACATTTAACTTTTCAATCAGCTTTGTGATACTTGCCTTTTTTGAAGCAAGATTCGTCATATCTCTAAATGGAATACTGGAATCACTCATTGGAGTGTACTTCATGATTTGAGAATCTAAACGTGATTCAGAATCTGATAATAATTCGGCTTTTTTTATTCTAGGATCCAGAATGGGATCTTCTACTAATGGCTCAAAATCAATTGTCATAGTATCATTGTTCATTTTAGCTGTCTTGAATTAACAGTTAAAAGTAATGAATATGATTTGTGGTTTCTGAAGGCTTTTTATTACTTATTAACATTGTTTTCAAGATGCTAAATCCGCAATCAGCATGGCTTTGTAAATAAAAAAAGGACCGAACCCTTAGATACAGTCGTTTTTTTTTTAAATCTATTCCTTAATAATCTTTCTTGTTAAAGTGCCATTTTCACTTTCAATCTTTACCAAATATATCCCACTTTTCAATTTTTCCAAATTGATTTGAGAGGCAATTTTTTCTGTATGAACCAATTCTCCGGTCATTGAAAAGATTTTGATTTGAGCATTATCAACCATTAATTCTTCCGAGTTAATGAAATTCAATTCGTTCGATACTGGATTTGGGAACAATTCAATTTTAGTCGAACTCAATTCATTTGTTGAGATTCCTAAAGATGTCCAATCTTGGTTTACAACAATGTATCCGTTATCTCCAATACCGAAGGCAATCGTATCACTATGCGATGAAATGTCATTTATTTGAAAATCTACTATTGCATAATTCCAAGAAACACCGTCACCTGGGCTATCGAAAATGACCCCACTTGTCATTGAAGATGAATTACCTCCAGAATATAATGTTCCATCACCTGATTCATGAAGTGTTAAGAAATCTGGATATAGGAAAGTTGCAGAATTTATATCTTCTTGCCAAGTAAGTCCTCCATTTGTTGAGATATATAAACCAAAACCAGTATTTAATGATTCATAACCTGCATAAGCAAGATTCGAATTTATTATTATTGAAGTCAAAGGATTCATTTCAAGAGATGAAGGGATTGTATCCCAGTTTTGCCCACCATCTGTTGTTCGCAGTACATATCCACTTCTACTTGCTGCTAAGCCATTATTAGCATCTAAAAAATCAATGTCGACAATACTATTTTGTGCATCCCAAGTGGAAGTATTGACAGTTGAAGGTGACCAACTACCTGCATTCATTTGATCTATAAGTTCGCCTTGAAAACATCCAGCTCCACCAATGAATCCATTGTTTTCATCAAAAAAGTACATTCCTTGATTATAACACGTATTCAAACCAGTGATTGATGTCCACGTATTTCCACCATCTGTTGTTTTAAAACTTCCTGAGTAAGGACCAACAGTCATGAAACCGATATTTTCTGTAACGAAATCTAGGTTCACAATATGCTCACCACCTGGCATATAGGTAACACCTGAGTAATTCAGTTCATTCCAAGTCTGACCGCCATCAACTGTTTTTAAAAGAATGCTATCGTTTCCACCGATGTAACCAATTGTTGTTGATGGAAAATCTATAGTATTTAGTTTTTTTGTAGTTCCAGAAGTTACTTGAAACCAATTTTGTGCTTGGCATGTTGATCCAATCAACATTAATAACCCCGCTAGTATAATTTTTATTTTCATAATCTTGTGTTTTAAGTATGAATCAAAATTACACTATGAATGAATCTTGGACAATGTACAATTCTTCCTTATTCATGTACATTTTTAAAATCAGAAGGAGAAAGGCCTGTTTGCGTTTTAAAAAACTTACTGAAATGCGCTGGATCCTGAAAATTTAATTCATAAGCCACTTCCTTTGCTGGAATTCCTGTGTTCAATAGGCGTTTGGCTTCAAGAATTAATTGTTTGAAGATTAAGGAGCTTACTGTTTCCCCGGTGCGGTGATGAAGAATTTCATTCAGCTGCTTTTCTGTAATATTCAAGATTGAAGCGTAATCTTTTACCTTTTTTAATGTTTTATATTCCTTGTTTAACAGTCTTCTGAAGCTTGTATAAACATCATTGTTTTTTAAATCATTATCCAAATGTTCACTTTTTTTACACCTCAAACAGTGAAGAATTATATGAAATAGATGATTTAGAACAATTAGATTTTTGAAAGGTTCTTTGGAATTATATTCTTGCCACGCTTTTTCAGTATTTGAAATTAGTTCATCTTTAAACGCTGAATTAAAGTGATAATTTGGGGCAAATTCTGTTACTTCTAGACAAATATGATCAAAAAGAAGGTTTTCTATTTCTTTGGAATGGTCAAATAAATTCAATTCAAATATGAAAACATAACCACTTGAATCGAGTTCACGTTTTACCTGATGCACTTGTCCAGGTGCTACAATATGAATGGAATTATCTTGTATAGGAAATTCTACAAAGTCAATAAGATGAATTCCACCACCCTTTATAAAAACAAAAAACTCAAAATAATTATGCCGATGAGGTTCACTTGAATCATAATGAGTAAGTG
>JBEAUV010000189.1:0-5722 GCA_041161265.1 Bacteroidota bacterium
AGGTAGAACAAGTGTTTAAAGGAAAATGACTCGAACTTTTAAGTTTGAATTAAATGATTGTGAACTCTTTTAATTTACAATTCTTAATGACTTGATTCAATGAAACCTATGGTTTTCGTATGTTAACAAGTTGAAAAATCTTTTATTTTATCAAAACAATAGAACCATCTTTTAATCCACTTACAAAAACTTGTTCGTTCTGTTCCTTTAAGATTTTCACTTTTGTTTTTATTTCTTTTCCATTTGAAAGGACTAGGACTTTTCCGCTTTTAACAGCAGTTTTTGGCAAATAACATCCTTTGCATTTGGAAATTGGCAATGAAATCCGAATAAGTTGATTATTAACGATTTCTTTTCCATTAACTTTTTGAAAAGAACAAATAAGCTTCATTTTCGAATCTGATTGTATTGCTTTTTTGATTTTCCCGAAACCAATTTTGTCCTCGTTATTACCTAAGAAATCAAAATCATCACGCTGCTTTAATTCTTGATAAGTTTCCTGCGACACAATAAATTCAGCATTATAAACAGCGGCTTTTGCGATTTTTAATACCGTTTGATTCTTTCTGACTTTAGAATTATGTTTTACATTAACCGCAGTAATAACACCATTAAAGGGAGCTAAATAAAAATAGTTTTCAATCTCACTTTCTTGATTTCTTAAATTAGTAAACAAGATGTAGATATCATTCTCAATAATTAATGCTTTTTCTGCTTCAGAATAAATAATTGGGAATTGTGGTAATCGTTTTGATGGCGTCAAATCTTCTTTGAATTTTTTCCATTTTATCAATACAGAAGGAATCTTTTTTTCAATTTGTACTTCAAAGGATTGAATCTTTTTTGCAAAAGACAATTTGCTTTGAGCCAATTCCCGAAAAGCTTCTTCGATATTTAATTGTACCAAAAGCTCGTTGAATTTGAAATGAGTGCCCACACTTAATGGCACATCTCCTTTTTCAAGTTTACCTGATTTAGAAAATGAAACATCTTTTATAGTTGAATAAGTTACCTTACCATCGATAGTTCCTGAACTATTCATCCTAACATTCTTTACAACTATACTCGGTATTATGCGTTCAACATCTTCTTTTGATTGAGCAACATCTTCATTCGATCCGCAAGAAAATAGTAACATTCCAAAAAAGCAGGTGCAAATGACCAATGATTTTGAAAAAATTTTAATCTCAGTTAATTTCATAAAAGTGTTATACAACTTAGGTCAAGAAAAGCTCAATAAGTTTTGAAGTTACATTAATATTTAAAATTGTGTCACATTAATGAGCTGATAAAAACACAATTTTCTTATAATTAGTATCTTCGTCACATGTGTGGTATAACCGGTTTTTTCGATTTCACTAAATCTTCTTCAGAATTGATTCTTGAAAGAATGACTAACACATTGGTTCATAGAGGCCCAGACGGCGGAGACACTTTGTCGCTCAATGAACAAAACCTACAAATTGGATTCGGTCATCGCAGACTTTCAATTATTGATTTATCAAATCACGGCAAACAACCAATGCAATTTGAAAATCATACAATTTGCTTCAATGGAGAAATTTACAATTATCAAGAAATAAAAGCTGAACTTTCTATTCTCGGTCATCAATTTAGTGGTGGTTCAGATACAGAAATGATCTTGCATGCCTATGCTCAATGGGGCGAAGATTGCCTTCAAAAGTTTATTGGAATGTTTGCACTTGTAATTTATGACTCTGCTGCGAATCATGTTTTCATTGCCCGAGACAGAGCTGGGGTGAAACCTTTCTTTTATTATCATAAAGATGGTTTGTTCCTATTTGCTTCTGAATTAAAAGCATTTCATGAGCATCCTGGATTCCAGAAAAAAATTAATTTAAACGCAGTTGGAGCATTTATGCAATACGGAAATGTACCAACGCCTCATTGTATTTTTGAAAACTGTTTTAAACTAGAGCCAGGTCATTCGATGGTTTTTTCACTTGAAAATAAAAGTCTCGCGAAAAAACACTATTGGAATGTGTACGATGCGTATAACAAACCAAAAACTACACTTTCATTTAAGGAAGCCAAAATAGAAACTGAGAATATTCTAAGTTCAGCATGTGAATATCGAATGGTTGCTGATGTCCCTGTTGGCGTTTTTCTAAGTGGTGGATACGATAGTGCATGTGTTACTGCTTTACTTCAGAAAAATAGAACAGAAAAGTTAAAAACATTCACGATTGCCGTTCCTGATATTGGATTGAACGAGGCTCCTTATGCAAAAGACGTTGCAAAACATTTAGGGACAGACCATACAGAAATTGAATGCACCCAAAAAGATGCGACCGATTTAATTGTGAATCTTCCTTACTATTACGATGAACCATTTGCGGATAGTAGTGCTATTCCAACAACCTTGGTGAGTATTATGGCGCGAAAACACGTTACTGTTGCATTAAGTGCTGATGCTGGTGATGAAGTTTTTGCTGGGTATAATCGCTACGATTATTTGATGCGTTATGGGAAGAAGATGGAGGCAATGCCTTCGTTTGTGCGAAAATCAATTGCTGGAATAATGGAGAAAATTCCTTCTGAAAAAATTCCAATTCTAAAAAACAAGTACAATTTTCATAACCGCTACGAGAAGTTGAAAGGTATTTTAAGAAATCCTTCTTCACAACAAATAATGCTGAGTTTAAGCCAACAATATACAGACGAACAATTAAAAGATGTGCTTTTGAATAGTTCTATTGAGCGCTTAGAAACAAACTATCTTTCAACCGAATTAAAAAAGGAAAATTATTCGCCTTTAGCTTATATGATGGCAATCGATTACGAGACTTATCTTGTAGATGATATTTTACAAAAAGTAGATCGTGCAACAATGACAGCAAGTTTGGAAGGACGAGAGCCGTTTTTAGATCATCGAGTTATTGAATGGGCGGCAACTTTGCCTGATGATTTCAAATACCATAACGGAGAAAAGAAATATATTTTAAAGGAAATTGTGCATCAATATCTTCCAAAGGAAATGATGGATCGCCCAAAAATGGGATTTGCAATTCCGATAGCTCATTGGATGCAAAATGATTTAAGAGAATTAGTTGAAGAGCATTTGCAAGAAAAAGAAATCAAGGAACAAGGAATTTTTCGTTGGGAATTTGTTGAAAAATTGAAATCAGATTTTTTTGGTGGCAAAAAAGAATACGATGTTAAATTATGGTATTTATTGATGTTCCAAATGTGGTATGGGAAGTGGATGAAATAATTACAAGTTTCAAATTACTATTTACAAGTTAATGATACACGTTCTATACATATCATATGACGGCATGACAGATCCTTTGGGTCAGTCGCAAGTCTTGCCCTATTTGGTTGGTTTGTCCAAAGAAGGATATTCATTTCACTTAATTAGTTTTGAAAAGGATGAACGGTTTTTACAACATCGAGAGCATATTCAAGCCATTTGTGATGCTGCAGGAATTACATGGCATCCTTTAAGTTATACGAAAAAACCTCCTTTGCTTTCAACAATTTATGATGTTCAACGGATGAAGCATTTAGCACATAAACTTCATGAAAAACACACATTTAAAATCGTTCATTGTCGCAGTTATATTGCGGCTTTAGTTGGATTAGGAATGAAAAAGAAATTCGGAATAAAATTCCTTTTTGACATGCGCGGTTTTTGGGCAAATGAACGAGTAGATGGTAAAATTTGGAATTTGAGTAATCCAATCTTTAAAAGGGTTTACGATTATTTCAAAAAGAAAGAACTTCAATTCTTTAAAGAAGCGGATTATACGATTTCCTTAACCTATAACGGCAAAAATGAAATTGAAAGTTGGAAAGAATTTGGTAAGAAAAAACCTCAAGTTGAAGTCATTCCATGTTGTGTGGATCTTGAATTGTTCAATCCAGAAAATATTAACGAAACAGATCAAACCAACCTTCGGAAAACACTGAATATTGAATCAAATGAATTCATTTTAGGATATGTTGGTTCAATCGGCACTTGGTACATGCTTTCAGAAATGCTTGATTATTTCAAACAATTAAAAGCTACAAAACCCTCCGCAAAATTTTTATTTGTAACCGGGGAAAATCCATCTACTATTATAAACTTATCGCAAGAAAAAGGAATCAATTTAGAGGATATTATCATAACATCTTGCAGACATAATGAAGTTCCATTGAATATTAGTTTGTTTGATAAATCCATCTTCTTTATTCGACCAACTTATTCAAAAAAAGCCTCTTCCCCTACAAAACAGGGTGAAATAATGGCAATGGGAATTCCGTTGATTTGTAATGCCGGAGTTGGAGATACGGATTTAGTTGTTGAACAATATCATGCAGGACAAGTTTTAAAGGATTTAACAGATGCAGCTTACCTTCAATCTTTAGAAACAGACTTCGAATTTATAAAATCTAAAACAATGGAAGGAGCTCGTGAATTTTATGGCTTGAAAGAAGGCGTTCAGAAATATTTGAAAGTCTATAAATCAATGTTGAATTCGTAACTTCGCTTTCAATGTCTAAAACCATATTCTTTCTAGTTCCTTATCCAAAAGGTGAAGCGCCCTCTCAACGCTTTCGTTTCGAACAATATTTGTCGTTTTTAGAAGAACAAGGATTTAACATTGAAATTCATTCTTTTTACACTTACAAAACGTGGCAATCCCTATATAATGGAAGCACTCTAACTAAGATGTGGGGCGTTTTTTCTAGTTTCTTTAGACGTTTTGGTTTGTTATTTAAACTTCATAAAGCTGATTATTTATTTATTCATAGAGAAGTTGCCCATGTCGGTCCACCAATTTTTGAATGGATCATAGCAAAAGTTCTGCGCAAGAAATACATTTACGATTTTGATGACGCAATTTGGCTTCCCAATTACAGTGATACAAATGCTCGCTTTCATCGTATGAAAGCATATTGGAAAGTTAACTATTGCATGAAATGGGCAAATAAAATTTCTGCAGGTAATGCGTATCTAGCTAATTATGCAAAGCAATACAATTCTAACGTTCAAATTATTCCAACGACTATTGACACCGAGTTTCATCATTCGATTTCGTGCAATCATAATCAAAATAATATAGTAATTGGATGGACTGGCACTCACACGACAATGCATTATTTGAACGAATTAATTCCAGTATTAAAAGATTTAGAAGAAACGTATGATTTTACTTTTTTGGTTATTTCGAATCAGCAACCAACATTTGAATTGCGCTCTTTAGTATTCGTGAAATGGCAAAAAGAAACTGAAATTGAGGATTTAGCAAAAATGAATATTGGTGTGATGCCTTTACAAAAGGATATTTGGTCAGAAGGGAAATGTGGTTTCAAAGGATTGCAATACATGGCGCTTGAAATACCAACAATTATGTCGCCAGTTGGTGTAAACACAACAATCGTCAAAGATGGAGTAAATGGATTTTTAGCGAGTTCAAAGGAGGAATGGAAGGAGAAATTAATACTTCTAATAACCGACAAAGAATTGAGAAAAACACTCGGTCAAGCAGGACGGAAAACGGTTGAAGAACGATATTCATTAAAAGCGAATCAGGAAAAATATTTAGGTCTATTTCAATAAATTAATGCCCGCTGAAAACACAGAAAACCGCAGAAACCATAAAGTCAATATTTTAATTCTACCTCTGCGCATTTCTCCGTTTTCTGCGGGAAATCTATTTACACGATTTTATTTACAACTTCAAAAGCTCTGTCTTTCCTGCATTTTAAGCCT
>JBEAUV010000190.1:0-5639 GCA_041161265.1 Bacteroidota bacterium
ACTCTATTTTCTCGTCAGTGTATTCTTCGGTTAAATAATTTGGTTTAAAATCTACATATGTTTCGAGCTTCTTTTGTTGGTCCTTAATTTTCTTTTCTATGGCATTTTTGTCTTCATAAAAAGCTATTTTCTCTTTTGATCCTTTGTGAGAAATTGTGTCCCAAATACCAGGCAAACTATTAAACAATACCCAACCTAATAGTAATGGTGTAACGTATTTTATTATATATTTAAAGATGTTAGGGACTTTGATGTCAGATCCCATAGTGATTTCTTTCCAACCTCGGTCCATACCAAAAATCCATGCAAACAATATAATTTCAATAAATGCAAAAAACACTAAGGACACAGTACCTGCCCAATAGTCGTATTCATCAAAAACACCATTGTTAAAGAATAGTACCGTCGGTAGACCTAAAAGAAAAACAATTGCCCCGAACATCCAAGCAGCATTCTTTTCTTTCCATCCGAATTCATCTTTTAAAAAGCCCATAACTGGAGTTCCCATCGCTAAAGAGGATGTAATCCCAGCAAAGAACAACAATCCAAACCATGCAACACCGGCTACAACACCTAGCACACCACCCCATTGTTCAAACAAATATGGCAGAGTCTTGAACCCAAGACCTAATCCACCACCTTCACTCAATAATTCTTTCATTCCTTCGATACCAAAATATCCAACAGAAATAGGAATAATAATCGATGAACCTAAAACAACTTCGACAAAGCCATTCATCCAACCAGCGGACATCGCATTTAATGCAACGTCATCTTTAGATCGCACATAAGATGCATAACATTGAATTGAACCCATTCCGATAGAAAGAGTAAAGAAGATTTGTCCAGCTGCTGCCAACCAGACCTTCGGCTCCCAAATTGTATCAAATTTCGGTGTCCATAAAAAATCTAATCCTTTTAATCCATCAAAAATAGCACCCTGTTGCCCACCTTGTATAGTAATTGCCTTGTAAGCTAGAAAAGCTCCAAAAATTATAAGTAAAGGCATTCCAATTTTCGCTACTTTTTCAACCCCTCCACTAAGGCCACGGGATAAAATCCATGTATTAAGTAATAAACATAACACCCAGAAAATAATTGGTTCGGCAGAAGAAAGGGATACATAATTATTGAAATGGCCAGCAACTTGACCTTGTGTTTGTCCACTGAACGTGTCAACAACAGTGTGATACACATAAGAAAGTGTCCAAGATTCCAAGTAACAATAATAGGCTGCAACGGCTATATTTGTAAAAATACCGAATACTCCGATGTATTTCCAGAGCTTTCTGCGATCCATTGCGTCCATTATGAAAGGTGTTGAGTGATGACCTGAACGTCCACCAAAACGACCTACAGACCATTCTACAAACAATAAAGGAATCCCCATCAAGAGGAAGCAAACTAAGTAAGGAATTATAAACGCGCCTCCACCGTTTTCAACTGCTTGAACAGGAAATCGAAGGAAGTTACCTAATCCAACAGCGTTACCTGCCATTGCTAATATTAAACCAATTCTAGAACCCCAACCTTCTGCTTTTGCCATAATTTAAATTTGATTGGCGAATATACTATTTTTATTTTAACAAAAATTACAACAAATCTAATGTTTGCTCCAATGATTTTGGATTATAATTCAATTCTCTTTTTGCCTTTGCAAGATTGAACCCCGTTTTAGGTGGTCTTTTTGCTGGTTGATTTAAATTTTTGGAATTCGAACGATGCAAATTTTCCGTTGAATATGAAAAATGTTTTGCAACACGATTAACTATTTCAAAAATAGACATTGTTTCAGGTCCAGAAATATGAAATATTCCATTTTTTTGAAGTTTGCAAATTACCAAACATGCCCATGCTAAATCTAAAGTCCAAGTTGGCGCGCGAAATTGATCATCAATTATTGAAAGGTCATTCCCCTTTTCTAGCGCATCTTTAGCCCAACAAATAATATTAGATCTTGATAAGTTATTACCTGTTCCATAAACTATTATTGTACGAACAATTGACCAATTTTTGTAATTGTCTTCAATTAGAATTTTTTCAGCATTGGCTTTAGATATTCCATAAATACTTAATGGATTTACTTCATCTTCTTCTGAATAATTCCCTTTTTCACCATCAAAAACAAAGTCAGTTGACAATAATTGAAAATGGGCAGCTATATTTTTTGCAGAATGAAATAGATATTGAACTGCTTTTGCATTTACTAATTCACATTCTTCTTTGTTCAATTCACAATAGTCGACATTTGTAATTGCAGCAGTATGAATTACATGGCTAGGTTTGAAATTTCCAAACAAGGTATTTACTTGCTCTTGAATTGTGATATCAAGTTGATTATAATTAATGTCTGGGCAATCTTCATTTCTATTTTCACCTAGTGAAGTCGCTAGAAATTCAATTTTATGTTTCAAACAAAGCGATACAATCTTTTGCCCAAGAAGACCGTTTGATCCCGTGATTAATATTCTCATTTAATTATGAATTATCCCGAAAATTGAATTCAATTTTTGAATTTGTTCTGCTGACCCTAAAACAAATAATTGTGACTTTGGAACAACTTCAATTTCGAAGTCTGGGTTGATGATGTATTCTCCTTCTGGTGTTTTGAATCCAACTATAGTTACTCCCGTGAGTCGTTTTGCCTCTAATTGACCTATTGTTTTATTTTGAAATTCTAGCGGTAATTCATTAAATGCAATTGCTTCAATATTAATACCGCCACTAAAGCCCTGAACCTTAATAGCATCCATAAATTCAATTACATCAGGGTTATTTATTAAAGATGCCATATGAGAACCACCTAT
This sequence comes from Bacteroidota bacterium, assembly GCA_041161265.1. Classification (GTDB taxonomy): domain Bacteria; phylum Bacteroidota; class Bacteroidia; order Flavobacteriales_D; family Crocinitomicaceae; genus M0103. The sequence continues at coordinate 2,808 of JBEAUV010000190.1, forward strand.
CGAATCGGGCATGATTACATGATTTGCCCCAGCCATTTTCAATTTAGAAATAGCAGAAGGTAATGTAGCTCTTGATACAATTGTTAAATTCTTTTTAATTTCCCTAGCAGATAATACCACATAGACATTGTCAGCATCTTTAGGTAAACAGGAAATTATAGCTTTAGCAGAATTAATATTAGCTGATTCTAATATCCCTTGATTTGTTGAATCTCCTTTAATGAATAAAAAATTTTCCTTCGATTCATTTTCAATGGTTGTTTCATTATTTTCAATAATAACAAATGGAATTTTAAATTGAAACAAGTCTGTAGCAACCTGTTTTCCGACTCTCCCAAATCCACAAATAATTACATGATTTTCCATAGTTTTCATTTTTTTCATGATCTTAAAGTCACGGAGGTTAGTATTATATTCTCCACCGACAATATAACTTGTTAGCGACGAAATTGTGTAAGCAAATAATCCAAAACAGGATATAAGCAAAAATGCTGTAAACATTTTGCCTTCGAATGATAATTCATGAACTTCACCAAATCCAACAGTTGACATAGTGATAATTGTCATGTAAAATGAATCGAAAAAATTCCATTTCTCAATTAAAACATAACCTATTGTTCCTACTCCAATAATCATAAAGATGAGTATTAGAAACAAATATATTTTTTTGAAAAATTTATAATTAAAACTCATTTTATAGCTCCCAAATTGTTTTTTTGCGTTTTCTCTGCAATTTAAAATAATGTTTATGTTCTAAAATCCAAGCCATTGCTAAATAAGGTATTAAAGGGGATCCAACAGTTAGAAATGAAACATAAATAAACCAAAGTCGGACCTTGGAAATATTAATCCCTAGTTTTCGTGCCCACCAAGCACAAACCCCAAAAGATCTCATTTCAAAGAAAAAAACTATTTTTTGAATGGTTCTCATTTGTTTAAAAGTTGTATTCCAATCTCACAAGATAAACATTTTTTTTTTGAACACAATTCATTGATCATTTCTAACAATGATTGAGTTTCTGCTGCGTTTTTAGGTTCAATCTTGTTTTTTATCCATTTATCAATTGTAGAATTTTGCTCTGCTGGTAATAATCGCAATAATTCGATTGCTTTTTCTACCAAGTTTTCATTTTCATTCTTTTGACCATACCAATAAATGAAAGGCACAAAACAATTTATTATTATTTGATGTTTAAAAGAAATAGACAGTTGGTTTGTTCTAATTTTTGTTGAATACAACTTTTCATTTATAACTAATAAATTCAATAGGTAGTTCAAAAGTTCATTTGAAGATAGATAAATAAAACTTACTTCGAAGTCGAAATTTTGAATTATTTGAGCAAATTGCTCTACTCTTATTGTCGGTGAATTACCAGGACGAACCCCTCCAAATTTCCATGATTGTTTAGCTACCAAACCATTTATAAGTTGTTTTTCTCTTTGAAGAATCTTTTTATATTCCAATAAGTCCATTACATTTTCTATTCTAGACAAACCACTCGTAATCAAAATTAAATCAGATTGACTTTTGACTTTTTCACTTTTCAATAATTTCAACGGTAATCTATGGGTTAATTCTTCAAATGGCAATTGATTTAATTTTGCCCCCATTGCTCTAGCCATAAGAAAATAAAGGATTTGCATAGGCTCAGTCGATCCAGCAGATTCAGCAAGACTATTTGTTTTACGGTTTAAGCGATCGATTAATGAGCGTTCTTGCTGCGACACTATGTTTATTTCGGGAACTGAATTTAACTGAGTTCCGCAAAGTATTGTTTTTTTATTTTTTAATAAAAGTTCGAATTTCTGAAAATGTTCCTCTTGTATAACATCCAATAATTCCAATGTTGGTATTTTATCATTTCCAATATAAACATCACCGTTATTCTCATAAACAACGTGTAATACAACATTATTATATGCTCTATCAAATTGGTGCTTATGGGCATACCAGTCTTTTGACTTTACATGTAATTCTACATTACCGACCCAAAGTATCCCATCAATTTCAATTTTCGCATTTAAAAAATCTGGTCCACTTCCGTATGCGTTATATTCTCCATTGTTAATTACTTTAAATGATTTCCCGCAGCTCAATTTCATTTTATGAAAAGGGAGTAATTTATATTTCCAAAGATAATGAAGGTACTTTTCTTGCATTGATTTAAATTAACCTTCTTGAAGATACAAAAAAAGCGCTGATAAATATCAGCGCTTTTCGAATTTTAAATTTATAAGATTATGGATATTTAACGAAAATCAAATATTCAGGATTCGCCGCAGGTGAGGTTGCAGGATCGAAGTCCATTCGTAATACCTTACCTTCAGTTCGACGATTCAACTGATGTAATTGATCAAACAATTTTTTATCTGTCTTTTTGAATTGGTTAATATAAGCCTCATTCAGCAAGATTGTTTCTACTCCATTCATGTCAGATGGTTGCGATGAAACATAAGCTCCACCTACTTTCCAAATCGTTCTAGGCTCAATTTCACCTTTTCCAGCTGGCACGATTCTTCTTGGATCAACTCCTTTTTGCTCAACCAAGTATTTATAACAAGCCTTAGCACGATTTTCAGAAAGCTTTTGATTTCTTTCATTACTTCCTCGAGCATCTGTATGTGAACTTAATTCAAGTACCATTTCTGGATATTCTTGTAACAAGTTGTATACAAATAATAGTGAATCAGGAGAATTGATAGTTGAATCTACTAACAATTCCCACTTATCCAATGGATAACGTACTTCAGGAAGACGAATAGGCTTCTTAGGTAATAAGGCCATGTCAATAATGAAGTTTTGATCATAGTTCAAACCTACAGTTGTAAATT
>JBEAUV010000191.1:0-5633 GCA_041161265.1 Bacteroidota bacterium
CAGTAGTGCCGGCTAAAGCATTTGTTCCACAAGGTAAACTAGTTGCATTTGAGCAAGCATCATTTGTTGGCGGTGTTGGTGCGGCAACGCATGTTCGTGAGATTGTAAACGTGCCTGTTAAAGATGAACCTGTATCGAAATAGGAAACATAAATGAAATAGGTAACACCATTGGTCGTTGTAAATGTTTGAATTTCTGGGTTACTAGCTCCAAAAGCATCTAAACAATATAAGTTTGTTAAGGCACCACATGATCCTGAATAGATACCCATTCCAGTATCAAACCCACCTGTTTCTTGAAGTGTGATAGTGGTAGAATTTCCATCACCCACAAATGAATACCAAACACCATAATTGGTAATAGCCCCTCCACAACCTGATGGTGCAGTTTCGCTAACTGAATTGACAGTAGTACCGGCTAAAGCATTTGTTCCACAAGGTAAAGAAGTAGCATTCGCACAAGCATCATTTGCTGGAGTTGCAGGTGGTGATGTACAAGATCGAGAAATAGTGAAAGCTACATTTATCGCACCGCCAGCTGGACCAATATAGACGTAATAATTTGTGCCGTTGACAGTTGTAAATGTGTAACTTTCTGTTACTCCACCTGCACCTACATTTTGACAAACAATATTTGTCAAAGCAGCGCAAGATCCACTAGAAATATTTAGCACTAAATTAAAGGATGTAGGAGTAGCCGATATTGTTGTCGAATTGCCATCTCCTGTAAAAGTGTACCATACACCAAGATTACTCATCCCACATACAGAACCTTGTGTTTCAAGAACAGCACCAGTTGTGTTTCCTCCCAAATTTGTTGTTCCACATGGTAAACTAGTTGCATTTGAGCAAGCATCGTTTGCTGGTTGCGCTAGAAGAATCGAGAAATTAATAAGTATAAAGAATACAGAAAATAGGTATTTTGACATAGCGGTGATTAGTATATATTAACCGCAAGTTAAGCAACATGTTAGATATTTCGATTGCCATTTATTTTCTTTTTCACAATTTTAAATATCTGTTGTTATTTTAACAAATTTATGATGAAGTATACTATTTTCAAGTGATTAAGGAGATTTGAGGTTAGAGTTAATTCTAACTAAATCTTTTCTTCACTATCTATTCAAAATAGGGTAGAACTGCAGATACAAACCAATTTGGTGGATTATTGACAAGAATTTCCATATCCGATCCAATTTTTTCTGCAACTACGATTTGATTTTTTGAGTTATCAATAAAATAAAGATTATCAACAAGCGGAATGGTTTCTTGAATTGTATTCAACGTTTCAAAATAGCGTTTGCGAATTTTTTCTTCTGGCACTGGATGTCCTCCTTTTTCGGTTCGAATTGCCACTCTTTCAACATTAATATCTGGATCATCAATACAGACAAAATATAAATAGATTTTAAAACCCATTTTTTTATACCCCCTGATTTCATCTAATTTAGACGGATGACTCATTACCGTTTCAAAAGTGAAAGAAATACTATTATTAGAACACAACCATCGGAGAAACATACTACAAAAAGAAGCTTCATAACTATTCGACACGTTACTTGGATTTACAAGACAATTTTCCTTAACAAAAATGTCAATTGATGCTTTTTCCTTTTCTGCCTTTTTAAGTAATGAAGCTGTTGTTGGCAACAATTTAAACTGATTTAAATCAACACTCGAAGCATTTAGTGAGTAGTCACTCAAATCAATAAATCGTTTATTTCGAAGTTCTTTTTCAATATTATCGGCATTGATATAGACTCCGGTAGGATATTTTTTGGAGAGTTCTTCAAATACTGAACTTTTTCCGGAACCATTAGGACCAGCAAATATTCTAATTCGCTTTCTTTTTAACATGTAAGATTGTGCCTTTTTTAATTGTAGTACTTCCTTGTACCTTTTCTTTTACACGTAGAACTTCTTTAATACCATTTGCATATTCTTTAATTATCTTTCCGTCTTCTAAGTATGTAATTGGCAACCCGAGTGCCTTATTCTCACGAATTGCACGTTCAGACGCTTTTTTTACAATCTTCTTTAATTGCTCTCTTTCTGTAAGAATCAACTTCTTGGTCATAAAAGTCATTTTTTAGTACACTAGTAAAGATACTATTAAATATTCATATTTTGTGTCATTTGGCATTGAGTGATTGTTCTAAAATAGAAGTTTATTATTTTGTTGTTGAATCTGGATTCGAAAGCAAACAACTCCAATCAGACCTCATCAACGAAACCAACTCTGGTATTATTGTGATAGATTCAAACGATTTACAACAAGTCTTGCACTATTATATTCAGAATTTGAGGAAAAGGGTTTTATTGCCTGTGTCTCCACCGGAGTAGAAAACTATTCTCGAAGAATACAAGTGGCGTAATTGGAAGAGCTTATCAAAGAATTGAAATAATGTTTTTCAACGGTAAATTTCTCCACGGCAATTCAAAATAACACAAAGAACATACTTGCAGGTTGCACTGTTGATGCCGTCGCGACAGCCGTCGATTCAGTTTACTCCAACGCCATGTCCGACGGACACACCGTTATTACCTTCGCACGAGACGTTCTAACCGCAGCATTAGCCGATGTAAGCGACGCATATGCCGTATTGTACCACGGTTGCGCCGTTCTGACCTACGACCTCGCCGTGCGTAGCGACGGACGCGCCGTTCTGACCTGCAGGGTGCAACGGCACGTGCGACGGTCGCGCCGTTCGAACCGTAGGACGCGAGGAACGTGTTGACGGACGCGAAGAAATTGTAAGATTATTCACTGTTACTAGTATTTTTGTAAAATTCTTAACATATCTTAACAAGGCAGGTACTGATCGTCTGGATTTTGGCATATAATTTAATAGTACTGATTTTAATAGTAACCCGCTGGATCAAACATACCTTGTTGCAATGAGGAGACGCAGAAAATAAGAAGCAAACGAAGCAACAAAAAAAGGGAGAGAAAGTATTAAAATTAAGAATCATGAAAAAGTCTACAAAAAACAAGATGTTGATGTACCAAATGGTTTCCGACATCATTAATGATTACCCGAGTGCTTGGTCAGGCATCCCGAAATTCACCACAACCTTCGCAACCTATTCTGCAAAATTTGAGAGTCTCAAAATATTAGCAGAAAAAGAACGCGCTTACATTGTTGGTGTGAAAGAAAGTCGAGATACATTCCGTGAAGAAACGGCTGAAAAGGCAATACAAATCAGCTCAGCTATAGTAGCCTTAGCGACAGAAACTAAGAACATCGAATTGCTATCGTTAATGCGCATCACCAAAGCACAATTGCTTAATCGATCACATGCTGATACGGTAATTTTACTCGATCGAATATTGATTCATACACAAGAGTATGCAGTAGATTTAGTGGAATTTGGAATCACGCAGGTTTTAATCGATAAATTGATTTTGAGCAGAGATGAACTTGTTGTAAAAATTCTATCGCCTCGAAAAGCTATTTTGAAACGCAAGGATACCATTGTGCAAATTACAAAGCTCACCAATGAAATAGATCTCTTGTTGAAAAATAGTATCGATAAGATGGTTTACGTTTTACGCTCAGAGGATGAACAATTCTACAATGAATATTTTAACTCGCGCATGCTTTTAAGCTATGGTAATAATTCAGGTTCAACTAATACAAATGGCTAATGCAGGTTAAAATTTACACTCAAAGCTAAAGTCCCTTGTCGCAAGATGAGGGATTTTTTTTGTCCCCTATTTCGACAAGCTCAACATATCCCCTTTCGGCCTTCTGCCGCAGCGGAGGAAACGCAGATCCACCGTAAATACATGGATTTCATTTGTAGAAGGAGTTTTAAAAAACTAGCAACTAAACAACTTGTAACTAGCAACTAGCAACTAAAAATCTTAGAATTAGACTATTTCACATCAACAAATCTATGCTCTAACAGCGAAACTTGAACTGAGCGGGTCGAAGTAGCAGTCTAAGTTCACTCGGCACTTCGATAAACTCAGTGGAGTCCAACTCAGTGCATCTTAAAATTACTAATTGCGAGTTGCAAATTACAAGATGATGAGCAATACAACAAATCATTGTGATTCAAAAACTAGTAATTTGTAATTAGCAACTTAAAAAACTAGGAATTAGACTATTTCACCAGATCAATCTAGCCTCTAACAGCGACTTGTACTGAGCTTGTCGAAGTAAGCGGTCTAAGCTCTATGCTCTCATTTAAGATCCACAGCCAACACAATCGAAATGACTATCCATAGGCTTCACTCCGTTTACTTGCATTTCTAAGTTGTGAATTTGATCTTTGATATCCATATCAGAAAAAAGATCGCCTGTTAATTGTGCTTTTAACGCTTCAATTTGATCGTGTACAGTTAATTCTACTTGCATACTTAATATAATTTGGAATTCGGAATTTTAAATTCAGGATTAGTTCTACAAAAATGTAAAGTTTTTGAATTCGTTTGTAATTAAATTTTCAAGAGTTATTAACGAGGCGTTGTAGGTTTAATAATTCGAGATGCACGGTTGTGTCAAAATACAGTTCAATCTAGAAATCGAGCGATAGTGGGAGGGTCATCGACATCTCGACTGTCGCTCGATGTTCGTCGAGATGCCCTCCCCCTTAGTCCCCCTCCAAAGGGGGAAACATGATACGCCAAATAACTAACAACTAATAACTTGTAATTAGCAACTTGTAACTCCAAAACTAATAATCCGCATGCCTCCACTGTATCCAGTACTCTTGCAAACCTTCTGGGGTAGATTTCAATCCACTGACATACAAACGTTTATTCTTGATGATTCTTTTTTTTGTATGCAGTAGTTGGTATTTTCTTTTTTCGATTTCTGGTGGATGTCCCCAACCTCCCGAATGGTCAAAACCTGTCATGGCTTCGTAAGCGTTGTCAACTCTTTTGAATGGAATGGAAACCGTATATTCAACGTAATCATCACCATCATCCATTCCTTTGGTCGTCATTTTAATATTTCGAAAATCAACTTTTGAATACTTGCCCGCACGGTACAATTCTTTCAACTTTCTACCAACGTATTTACACATCAAATTCGAATAATTGTGCGCAATATCAACCCCAGTTAAACCCAATTTATATTGATATTCTTTGTTTACAAATTCAACTCCAGCATATTTCCCGCTGCAACCATTATCGGTGCAAATTGGCGTGTCTATTTGATAATTAAACACCGGCGGTTTCGGAAGTTCTCCTTGTCGAATTTCAGATGAATGACTTTGAAACGAGCTTTTCCGTGATTTCACTTTCTTACTTTCGCATGAAAACATCATTGCAATCAAAAAGAAAAATGCTACATAACAGGTTTTAGAATTCATTGTTAGTGTATTAATTATTGAACATTCATCCTTATCCTCCACTCCTTCGGATATAAATTATTGAATCTATTCCCTAAATGCTTGATCCAACCCAACGGTTCATTTTGAAAAGTCATCAATTGGAACCCTTGATTTCCAGCTAATGAAAAAGTATCTCCGTGCAAATAATTTAATGCTTGTTGAAGCTCCAATTCTATTTTTCCTTGATAACAATTCAAAAATGGATTCAACGCTAATTCTTCATTTGGTATGATCCCTTTTTTGGCAATTTCACCCAAGGTTGTCCCCATCTTTTGCAAACGCAATTGT
>JBEAUV010000192.1:0-5512 GCA_041161265.1 Bacteroidota bacterium
CAAACAGTCAAAAGAAATAGGTTGTTTGTTACATCATTTACAGAAGGAACAAAATGAATATTCACACCAATAATTGAATCAGCTTCATACGCACTATATTTAATAGCTAATCTTGATTGTACTCCAGTTGGACCATATGCTGCTTCTGCACTCCCATCATCGTAACTATAATAGTTTGAAAAATGTTGTATACCAGTAGTTGAATCATTCAAGGTATGATCATTTGCAGTTGTAGTAGGTGTTGAAGCTGTAGCTAATATGTCGAAAGTTTGGTAGTTGCCTAGTTTTGCGACATCATAAACATATCCGCCTGAAAGATCATGAAATGAATAACTTGTAATTCCAGGTTGATAATTAAACGGAGCTCCTCCTCCTGCAAGTGTTTGACCGTTCAATAAGTAATTTCCTTCTGGTAATCCAGTGTAAGAAACTTCAATAAGGCCATCTTCATTGTTCGCTTGAATTACTGCGCCATTATGCATCGTAATAGCCGCAACATCGTTCATCTTGCCAATTGAATTATTCTTAAAATGATCCCAAGGGACAGAAGTATACGTTTTCAACAAACTACCAATTGGATAAACAAATGCTAAATCCTTAAAGACAGTATCTTGATAACCGGAAAGTGCTCTTAAATGAACATAATCAATATTAAATATATCGAGCATACCTGATAAGGCGCCGTAATTTTTAAATCTGAATTGAAAACCTTTCTCAAAATAAATTGGATCAGTAATTCTTATATGACCTATTTGAAAGTCACTTACCGATTCTCCAGAAGTACTCCATATTCTTTTCCATTGATCTAAATCTTTCGCGTAAAATTCTAGCACTAATGAATCTGTCACTTCTGGAACATCCCCAAAACCTTCTGACTGAAATAAAAAACTAAAATAAACCGAATCCGCAGCATTTACTAAGGATAAATCCAACGGTTTTGAAGTTAAAAAGTCAGCATAATTCGTTAGCGTAGTTCCTATTGCATAAGGATAGCCATTTTCATCTAAACCATCGAATGTTACAACACCAAGTGACGGAGGTTCAACTGCAAAACGGTAGTTATGATAAGCTTGATCATCCAGCCAAAATGCATCACTATTATTTAAATTCGCAAAAAATTGAGTGGCAGAATCTTGATAAAATTCCGGGTCAACAATCCAAATTGTATCTGAAACATCAGGTGTACCAACGGTATCATAAATATAATATGGTGGATATAAATCTGTTGTCGTATAATTAACAGGGTATGTTGCAAGACTGCCTACCTTATATTGAGTTGGACTAAAATTCACATCTGTATATGTCGATGTTAGAATGTCATAAGTTCTTCTAAATGTAGTTTGTCCAGAAAAATAAAGATTATTTGGAATTTGAATTGAAGTAACATTATCCAGAATCCTATATTTCTTGTCGCTCGTTACTCCTAAATCAGTATAATCAGCATTGTATTCTTCAAAATGATTCTTAGTAAACTCATCAAAAAATGGCAAACTTAACGTGTCTGATTTATAAATAAAAGTACTATCAAATGTTCCTGGATTTGCTTTTTCTATATTGTTTGATTTTTTATTTTTTCCCTGTAACTCTGGATTCCCAGTTAAGGGTCCTACTTCTTCGCCTTGCGCAAAAAACAAGATTGGGCAACAAATTAAATACAATGCTAGTATTATTCCTTTCATTCAATTAATCTTAAAAGAATTATTGATCTTGACCATCACCAGAAAAGTTCTTGGTTGCGTAAACAGTAATCGTAGAGCCTGATGGAATCATTATTCCCTCAATGTACTCAGGAGATTGAGATTCAATTCTAGATGCTAAAGAATCTTCATATGTTAAACAACCTTCACAAACAGGTAAAAAGCTAAATGATCCTAAAGTTGCTAAACGATCTTTCGCTTCATATATTGTCAATCCATACAAATTCGGAATTTCAACCGGTTCACCCTGTCCATTTTTTCCAACTATTAGAACAATTGTAGAACCAATTGGAATTCGAGCACCTTCTTTAACTGTTCTTCCTTTATAACGTTGCTCTAAAACAGCGCCATTCGCTTCATTTGTCTCTTTGAATTGAATGATATATTTCAATCCTCTATTTTCCAAAATACTTTCAGCAAATCGTTGAGATTTATCAACTAAACTCGGCATTTCAACAAGTCTAGATTTTTTAGAAACCCTAAAACGAATAATACGGTTTTCTTTTACATAAACTTGTGAAAACATAGTGGGGTCTGGATCTTGATCTAAAATTGTTCCTGATGGTTTAGATGGGTCATAAATAGAATCAAGTACTTCATACTGCAAACCTAATTCTTCTAGTGTACTTTTTACGTCATTTACATTCTTACCAATCATATTAGGGACAGAAATTCGCTGTCCATGATTTGTATATGAATCCAAATAAAATACGGTGATACTAACAATAATAAGATAAGCAAGAAGCATTAATCCAAAATGTTTTAGAAAATGCTTGCTCCAAATAAAGGTTCTGAGTTTTTTTAAAAATTCCATATATTGAAATCAATCACGCAAATATAAGCAATATGCCTTAAAAAAAATAATCCTAAAACTAAACAATACTATTTTAGAAATTTGGAGACAAAGCGTGGGATTTGTAGAAATCTTCAATGTATTTAAAAGCTTCATCCGCTGTATCAACCAATTTGAATAATTCCAAATCCACTTCAGCGATATTTTGTCCCATGTGCAACATTGATTCTTTTATCCAAACGAGTAATCCCTGCCAATATTCAACTCCAATTAACACTACTGGCCTATGATTGATTTTTTTTGTTTGAATCAACGTTAATGCTTCAAATAATTCGTCTAATGTCCCAAAACCACCAGGTAAGATAACGAATGCTTGCGCATATTTTACAAAAATCACTTTTCGAACAAAAAAGTAATCAAATTCCAAATTGTGTTCTTGATCGATAAAAGGATTATGATTTTGTTCAAATGGCAAATCTATGTTTAGTCCAACAGATTTCCCTTTACCTAATTGTGCTCCTTTATTAGCAGCCTCCATTATTCCAGGACCACCTCCAGTAATTACACCATAACCAGCTTCAGCACATTTTTTAGCGATTTCAACACCAATTTGATAATACTTATTTTCTGGTTTTGTTCGCGCCGAACCAAAAATTGAAATACAAGGGCCAATTTTAGCCATTCTCTCATATCCTTCAACGAATTCAGACATTATTTTAAATATTGCCCAACTGTCGTTTACCCTAATGTCATTCCAATCTTTTCTAATTTTATTCATCCTATTTTATTTAAATGAAATCAGATCACATAATCGATATAAGCAATTGACCTAATTTACAGATTAAAGGTAGTATATATTCTAATCAACGAAAGAAGCGGATTTTTATTTTTTCAACAGTATGTTCCTAATAATTTAAGTTTTTAATTACCTTCGAAAAGATGTCATCACGCTTTTTGATTATATATTGTTTTTTTGCAGCAAACACAATGCATGCGCAATCTACTTTTTTTGATACGCCTGATTCAATTTTGAAAAAACGTATCATCCCTGTTTCAATTGGTATTGGTGCGGTTTGGACAGGAAGTATGATTGGACTACACCAAGTTTGGTACAAGAATTATGAAACAACCAAATTTCACACTTTCGATGATGGATCCAATTGGTTACAAATGGATAAGGCTGGTCATGTTTATACAAATTATCAAATAAGTCAATTAGCTGGTAATCTCTACAAATGGTCTGGATTGAAGTCAAAAAATGCAGCTCTCATAGGAACAGGTATTGGCTTAGGGTTTCAAACTACACTTGAAATATTTGATGGTTTTAGCTCTGGATGGGGCTTTTCTTGGTATGATATAGGTTCAAATGCTCTTGGCGCGGGGATTTATCTTGGACAAGAATTAGTATGGGGAGAACAACGGTTTTTATTGAAATTCTCATATCATCCTACTGAATTTGCTGCTTTAAGACCAGAAGTTTTAGGTTCAAATTTTCAAGAACAACTTTTAAAAGATTACAACGGGCAAACGTATTGGCTAAGTTTTAATCCATTTATATTTGCTAAAAACTCATCTTTCCCTAAATGGATTTGTATGTCATTTGGTTACAGTGTTAATAATAAAATTAATGGTGACAAAGAAACATATATTGATCCTTCTAACTTTAAAAATTACTCATCACAAAGAGAATTTATTTGTTCTTTGGATATTGACTTTAGTAGAATTCAAGTTCAAAAAAAATGGCTGAAAACCGTTTTAAAACAATTGAATTATTTAAAAATCCCTTTTCCAGCTTTAATTATTAGAGATGGTAAATTAATTGGTTCTCCACTTTACTTTTAATTTCATTCCATGGCTTACACAATTCACGACTTAGAAGATTATTTCAAACAATACAGGCGCTCAATTCGAACACCTAGGAAATTTTGGGGAGAAATTGCCGATAATTTCAGTTGGAATCAAAAGTGGGATAGTGTTTTAGATTATAACATGTCTGAAGCAAAATTCACTTGGTTTGAAGGAGGAAAATTGAATATCACAGAAAATGCTATTGACCGCCATCTTGAAGTCAGAGGAAAAAAGACAGCAATTCTTTTTGAACCAAATGACCCAAATGAAGCTGCTCAACATATTAGTTATGAAGAATTACATGAACGAGTTTGCAAGATGGCTAATGTTCTAAAAGAACAAGGCATAAACAAGGGAGATCGCGTTTGTATTTATTTACCGATGATTCCAGAATTAGCAATTTCTGTTTTAGCCTGTGCACGAATTGGCGCAGTTCATTCTGTCGTATTTGCTGGCTTTTCAGCAAGTGCCATTGCGGCTAGAATTCTAGATTCAGAGTGTAAATTAGTCATTACAGCAGATGGAGGATTTAGAGGTAATAAAACGATTGATTTAAAAAGTATCGTTGATGAAGCAGTATTAAAATGCCCCTGTGTTGAAAAAGTTCTACTCGTTAAACGCACAAATACGCGTGTAGATATAATTGAAGGTCGTGATTTCTGGGTTGAAGATTTACTGGAAAATAGTTCCGGAAACAATACACCAGAAAGCATGGATGCTGAAGATCCTTTGTTTATTCTATATACTTCTGGTTCAACCGGGAAACCGAAAGGAATGGTTCACACAACTGGTGGATATATGGTTTATACTGGATATACTTTTAAGAATGTTTTTCAATATAAAGAAGAAGATGTTTTTTGGTGTACTGCTGATATTGGTTGGATAACAGGTCATTCTTATATTTTATACGGAGCATTATTAAATGGTGCAACAACTGTACTTTTTGAAGGAATTCCGTCCTATCCAGATTTTGGAAGATTTTGGGAAGTTATTGACAAACACAAAATCACACATTTATATACCGCACCAACTGCAATTCGATCTTTGGCAAAAGAAAGTGTTGATTGGGTGGAGAAATATTCTTTAAGTTCTCTGAAAGTTTTAGGATCAGTTGGAGAGCCCATTAATGAAGAAGCTTGGCACTGGTACGATAATCATGTTGGAAAGAAAAAAT
>JBEAUV010000193.1:0-5481 GCA_041161265.1 Bacteroidota bacterium
CTGGATTTGCTGGAACAGCATTAACAGTTAAAGACGTTAAAGGCGTATTACAGCCACTTACCGTTGCCATAACTGAATATGTTCCAGGCGCCAAACCACTAAATATACCAGTAGCATTTGTTTGAGCGGCAACAACAGGTGCAGTTCCAGTAACGGTATAGGAAGTTGCAGCTACAGGAGCAGTAACAGTAATTGTTCCTGTTGTTATTAGACAAGTTGGTTGAGCAGTTACTGTTGCAGTTGGAGCAGCCAGTGCTACAGGTTGAGTTATTGTAACGGTTGTTGTTCCTGGACAAAGATTCCCATCAACAACATTTATTGTGTAAATTCCTGCAGCTAGGTTAGATTGTGATGCACCATTTAAAGAACCGGGTAACCAGGTATAGGTATAAGGTGCAAGCCCACCTGAAGCAGAAACTGTAGCTGAACCTGTAGAATTTCCATTACATAGAACATTTGTTTGAGATGAGGTTGTTATGGTAAGAGTAGGACAAGATGAAGTACAAGGTAAAACTGTATTTGGATCAAACACTAAGGAAGTTCCACCATTATCAGCAACGGAAACGGATGTCGTATTAGCAGGAAGGGTTACAGTAGTTCCATTAAGCACTACAGTACTAGTATTGATTATTGTACATGGAAGAGTTGCTCCTACACATGAACCAAAAAAAAGGAATCCTCCACAAGTGGCGCAATCGTTTGAAGTTGTAGAAGTAGTTACAGTGCAAGTCCAGGTATAAGGACCGGTACCACCAGAAACAGTCATATTACCATTTGTTTCTTCACAAACTTGAAGAGTAGAACAAGAACCAACCAAAATGGAAATTGTTTCAGAACCACAACCCAATGTGTAAGTTATTAAGTGAGTTCCAATTCCCGCAATTGCTGGACTGAAGAGCCCCGAGGCATTAACCCCCACACCAGACCAAGTTCCTCCTGGTGTAGCAGCAGTTAATTGAACAGGCGAACTATTGGAACATAAATCTACAGGAAAACAGAAAGAGGCATCACAACAAGTTATAGCTATAGTTGCACAAGCACTTGCAGCAAAAGATTGAACACCTCCAGAACGAGAGCCAGCGCTACTGCTATTTCCAGTTCCACCGCAAGCAACAACATCACCTGCAGTGCTCACTCTTACATCATAAACAATGAATGTTGTTGGGTAAAACGCTTGTTGGACTAAACTTGAGTTGAATTTATAAACTCCCGTTTTCGAGCCGACATAAATGTTTCCACAGTTGTCGATATCAATTCCAGCATTTTCAGTAACATTATCACTTAGGAAAGGTGCAGCAAGCACTCCTCCAGGAATTGCAACACTTCCAATAATTGAAAAATCTACAAGAGATCTTTTCTGAAGTGCATTTCCTTTATGAGTATAAACAAAATTTGCATCTGCTCTTATTACTTTTATACCGGTGTTGTCGTATCTCCAGTTTTCAGCTTTATAACCCCAATTAACACCGTGATTTTTTTCCAAAAGGGAAGTTGATCCTCCAGGACATAAAGAAAGATTATCATTCAAGTAACCAATAGTATCAAGAGTAACAAAATAATATTTTCCGTTTGGTGCAGCACACATAGCTCGAACTTCCTGGATTTGTGGGGGGATTGCTATTAAACTATTTGCTGACACAGGAACAGATGAAACGATATCACCATTTCCCATATCTATTTCATAAATCTGCCCGCGAATAAAACCACCGGTCCCTCCAACAATCAATTTAGTTTGATCACAATTGAAAGAAATGTTCCAAAATTCAGTATTTAATCCTCCACCACTTGGCGAACCATTGTTCCATACAACACCACCAGCATTATTCACTTTTAAAATTGCGTAATAAGTTCCGTTAGTAACATAGGTATTACCAGCATCATCAGTTGCCATTGTCCCCATCCATGCTGTTGTATCATAAGGTGTATCATAAGACCATTGAAGTACACCAGCACTGTTGTATTTTTTTAATTGTAATGGATCAACCCCACCAATTATATAAACATTTCCTGCAGGATCTGTATCCAATTCCCAAACACAATCCCAATCTAAAGGAAAAACGGGGGTTTGAACCCAAGGGTCAATAACAATCGTTTTTGTTGGGTCAAAATTCTTTACATCAAAAGATACTTGATTATTTGCAAGTAAATAATTTGATTCGATTGATATTGCATCATTTTCCTCATAAAAACTTATTGGTGCATGATCGACAATATCACCGAACATTGTTGGAATAAATATTTCACCATTTCTTAACGTTACATCTCTATCATAAATCATTTTGATTTGTTTTGGGTCGGCTCCAGGATGAACTGTAAAAGCATATTTCACACCAATTACTGGGTGTATTTCATATTTCAAATCGATGTTTGGATAGATGTTTTTGTAAATGATATAGTTATATCCTTTAACATAATTGATGTTTTCAGTTTCGTTCTGTTCATTTTGGAACGTGTAACTATGGTAATCAGAAGCTACCTCAAAAGCTTGAATTTCAAGTGAACTATTTGGATTGTTCCAAGTCATATTTACTTGATCTTTTTTAATCAAGAATTTTCCAGCCAAACGTTCCTTTTGCTTGTGATCTTCAAACGTTTTAATTGGCTCACTCATTATTTGAGCACGTTCTTCTTTCGTTTTTTTAATTACCTCATGGAAATTATAACACACACCTTTTTCACCAAAAAATATTTTAGTTGCACCAAGATCTATAACAAAATGAATTTTGCCAGTTGCATCGGTTTCAGATTGATCAAACTGACCCAAATTTTCAATAAAGGATTTACTTTTTGAATTCTCAACAGACCAAGAAGGTGTTTGTGTTTTTTGAGAAAATAGGTTGCCACAACCTAAAAGAAATAAAAATGATAGTTGTAATAGTTTCATGTTAATAGTATATAAATATTGAACACATTATTCTCACGGTCAAATTGACAGTGAATAAAAAAAGTAGCAGTAAGTTAATTTGAAAGTACAAATTATTTCACAAAGTTATGGAACTATAAATTCATTTTTTGAGGGGGCAGCCCCTCAAAATCAAAAAATAATTACAGTTTGTTATAAATTAAACAAGCGAAATGCCTGTCATTTCCATTGGAGATGCTATTCCAAGCCTATTCAAAATAGTTGGAGCAACATCGGCTAAGATTCCATCTTTAATAGATAGATTTTTTTCATTACTCACTAAGACTACAGGAACAGGATTTAAAGAATGAGCTGTATTTGGGGAGCCATCAGCATTAATAACGAAATCAGCATTACCATGATCAGCAATAACTAAAAACTCGTAATTCAATTCTAAACCTGCTGTTACAACATCTTTTAAACAACTATCAACTGTTTCTACAGCTTTGATTATTGCATCATAAACGCCCGTATGACCAACCATATCTGGATTTGCAAAATTAAGACAAAAGAAATTTGGATGATCTGTTTTCATGCAATTCACAATTGTGTCTCGCACTTCAAGAGCACTCATTTCAGGTTGAAGATCGTAGGTTGCAACTTTAGGTGAGTTGACCATTAATCGCGATTCTAAAGGGAAAGTCTCTTCTCTCCCACCACTAAAAAAGAAAGTAACGTGTGGATATTTTTCTGTTTCAGCAATTCTAACTTGTGTTTTATCAACATTAGAAAGGACTTCACCAAGCGTATTAAATAAATTATCTTTTTCAAACACGACATTTACATTTTCAAAAGTTGAGTCGTAATTTGTCATTGTAACGTAATGCACGTCTAACCGATGCATATTGTATTCATGAAAGTCCTTTTGAGTTAGCACTGTTGATATTTCTCTTGGTCTGTCTGTTCTGAAATTAAAACAGATTACCACATCTTCATCTTCAATTTTCGCAATTGGCAAACCATTTTCAGTGATAACAATAGGTTCAATAAACTCATCCGTTTTTCCACTTTCATACGATTTTTCGATCCCATCAGCAGCAGAATTAAAACTAGTTCCTATTCCATTGACCATTAAATCATAAGAATTCTTAACCCTTTCCCAGCGATTATCTCGATCCATCGCATAATAGCGTCCAATTACACTTGCGATTTTTCCTGTTGTTTTCTTTAATTCAGCTTCCAATTCTTGAATATATGCTAACCCGCTTTTTGGATCGCAATCTCTTCCATCCGTAAAAGCATGAATAAAAACGTTTTCTAAACCATTATCCTTGGCCATTTTGCATAATGCATAAATATGCTCTTGAGAACTGTGCACTCCGCCTTTAGAAACTAATCCCATCAAATGTAATTTGACATTATTTTCCTTCGCTTTTCGCATGGCTGCTAGTAATACAGGATTCTTATAAAACTCTCCTTCTCTTATCGATTTATTGATTCGAGTTAATTCCTGATAAACAATCCTTCCGGCTCCAATATTCAAATGTCCAACTTCTGAATTTCCCATTTGACCAACAGGCAAACCAACATCTTCACCACATGTCTTCAATTTGGCATTTGGACGATTCGCTAATAATTCGTCCATAAAAGGAGTATTCGCATTGAAAACTGCATCGGATTTAGAATGATCTCCAATCCCCCAACCATCAAGAATAATAAGTCCGAAGTGTTTTGTCATTTTATAAAGTTATTTCAAAATTTGCACCTGACGGTGAATTTTCTTTATAAAGAATTTTTCCTTTATGGATTCTTACTAATTCAGCAACGATAAATAATCCTAAACCAGAACCTTTTTGCAAACGTGTTTCTTCATTCCCAATACGATAGAATTTTTTAAACATATCCACTCGTTGATTTTTTGGAATCCCAGGACCTTGATCCTTCACGCCAAAAATAATGTTTGAATTTTCCTTTTTTAGGTAAACTTCAATTTTTGCATCTGAGCCCGCATATTTTACTGCATTCTCAATCAAATTATTAATTATTGTTTCAAAGAAAAAGATGTCAATTTCTATATTTATTCCTGGATTGATCTTTCTTTCAATAAATTCATTTTGATGTCTTTTGTGAAATCTTTCAACTATTTGATTCAAAAAATCTGATAATTCCACCTTCTCTTTATGCGGTTTTAAAGCATTATTTTCAAGTCTTGTAGCATTCAATATGTTGTCAATCATTAATTCAAGGCGAATATTTTCTTGAATTGCCTTTTCCATTAAATCCTTTCGTTTATCTTCTTCGAGATTGCGTTTTTGAATCGTTTGCAAATACAATTTATTCGCAGCTAATGGTGTTTTTAATTCGTGCGTAACGGACAATAAAAAATTTGTTAAACGTTGCGATAATTGTAACTCTTTTTTGATAGAAGAACGAATTTTCCAAAGTCCAAATAATAAAATACTGAAAAAAACAAGTCCTTCTCCAATAATCATTACTACCCTTTTGGAAATTTCAGATGGTTCTGATTTTAAACTTTCCGTTAACTCTATTAAATGATATCCCCACCATGCAAATTGCAAAACAACATAAATTCCAAGAAGATAGAAAAATATGGCTGTTTGTCTTTTCATTAAATGACT
>JBEAUV010000194.1:0-5476 GCA_041161265.1 Bacteroidota bacterium
GCGAAAAGCACAGCGTTTTACAAACCAATTATTGAAAGATAAAAGTTTGCAAGCGATGGCAAAACGTGCGAATACACAAGTAATGAAAGGAGAAGTTACTTTTGCGAATCCTCAAATAACTGGAGCTGGATACGAAGCTGAAGTTATTGGGTCATTGTTTTCAGGCTTAAAGGACGGTCAAAAAACACTTCCTTTAAAAGGAAAAATAGGGGTGTATGTTGTTCGAATTGATAAAACAACGAAAGCGCCAACTGCAGCAAATTATAATGCTGAACGTGATCAACTTTTAGGAGCAATTAAAGGAAATTTACAAGGTCAAATACTTAGTGCTTTAAAGAAAAAAGCAGAAGTAATGGACAACCGTAGATTCTTGAAAGCAGGGATTAGAAGATAAGAATCTTTGAAATTATATAAGGGCTATTCATTGAATAGCCCTTTTTTTTGTCCTTATATCAAGCAATATTTTTTACCCGGTAATGCTTTAATTACTCCTTTCATTTCAAGGTGAAAAAGTTCAACGTTTATTATTGAGACTGGTTTTTTCATTCGAAGTGAAATGACATCAATGTGTTCACCATTCGATTTATCTAAAACAGCGCATATTTCTTTTTCTTGATCAGAAAGTTCAATAAAACAAACGCGTTGTGCTCCTGAGTTTTTTTCTTTTAGATTGTCCCAATTCATTTGTTTTAGAAAATCGTTGCCATTCATCAAGAGATGAGCTTGTTGTTTTTGTATTAAAAGATTACAACCAGCTGAATGGAGTTGACCAACATTTCCTGGAAAGGCAAACACATCTCTATTATAATCATTCGCTAAATTCGCTGTAATTAAAGACCCTCCATTCTTTTTACTTTCAACAACAATGGTCGCATCGGCCATTCCTGCGACAATTCTATTGCGCATAGGGAAATTTTCTCTGTCTGGATTTGTTCCAGGAATAAATTCTGTCATCAATCCACCATTTAGAAACATTTGTTCTGCTGTAAATTGATGCACACTTGGATAAATGCGATCTAAACCATGGCCTAGAACACCAATAGTTTGAACGTTGTGCTTAACACATAATTGATGGGCACAAATATCAATTCCATAAGCCATCCCACTAACAATTTGTATGTCAGTTTTAGCTAAAGTTGTAACTAATTCTTCGCAGATACTTTTTCCATAATCTGTTGCTGAACGGGTTCCAACAATTGAAATTACACGAGCTGGATTTGGATCAAAATCACCCTTACTATATAATAGTATTGGGGCATCGTCACATTGTTTTAATCTTCTAGGATAATTATTATCTAAATAGAAATGCGTATTGATTTTGTTTTTTTCAATAAAATGAAGTTGTTCTTCGGCTTTTTTCAATGCGGACTCTCTTTTTATTTTTTTGATTACTGTCTCTCCAATACCTGTAATTTCTTGAATGTCTTTGTATTTAGTCTCAAAAACCGCCTCTAAACTTCCTAGTTTAGAAAGTAGTAAACTTGTTTTTTTTGGTCCGATACCATAAAGAAATGTTAACGCAATTTGAAGGTGTGTTTTTGATTTGTCCAAGGTGGAATAATTTTTATTTCTATTGAATTTACAAAATATTATCAGTTATAAAAACAAAAGACTGGTTGATTTTTATTACAAAAAGCAAAGATTTTGGAAATAATAATGTTAAAAAATAGAGAAAGTAAGTGTGCAATTGAATAGAAACATTGACTTTATCTCTTGTTATAACGCGAATAATTGGTATTTTAGCACCACTTGCTTTTGGAATAACTATAAAACCCAGATATGAAATATATTTTACTACTTCTTTTATTCATCCCGTTTATCTCAATTTCTCAAGTGAATGGTAAAGTTTTAAATCGAGAATCGAAAGAACCATTAATTGGAGCAAAAATTATTGCATCGAATGGAGAAAAAGCAATAACGGATATTGATGGAAAATTTATCTTGTTAGCAACAGAATTCCCATTGACAATCATTACCTCAATGATTTCTTTTGAAAATGACACAACAATTATTGAGTCACCGGGAGACTTAACAATTTCCATGAGTGCACCAGTGACTAATATTGGAACGGTTGTAATTTCTGCAGGAAGAAGATCTCAAAAAATTGAAGAGGTTCCTATCTCAATGGAAATTATTAAAACATCCATGATTGATAATAAAGGGATTACCGATTTAGAGCAAGCAGTGGACCAGTGTCCAGGAGTATATGCAATGGATGGCCAAGTAAGTATTCGAGGAGGAAGTGGTTTTTCGTATGGTGCTGGAAGTAGAGTTTTGTTATTGTGGAATGGAGTCCCAATGCTTTCTGGAGATGCTGGAGACACAAAATGGAATTCAATCCCAATGGAACAAACTTCGCAAATTGAAGTAATGAAAGGAGCTTCTTCGGTATTATATGGTAGTGGAGCTTTAAATGGAATTATATCATTAACAGAACGAGAACCCGGACCAAAAGCAGATACCAGAATAAAACTGATGTCGGGCGTATATGGAAATCCGAAACGTGAAACATTGAAATGGTGGTCCACAAACCCAATGTTTTACCAAGTTGAAGCATACCATGGTAAAATGTTGAAAAATATGGGATATACTATTTCGACTACAGCATTTAAAAACCAAGGTTATAGACAAGGAGAAACGGAAGACCGTGCAAGGGTAAGTGGCACTATATTTATTCGACCAATAAAATTGAGAAATATTAAAAGTGGGATTGGTTATAATGTGCAATATCAAAAAACTGGGAATTTTATTATTTGGCAAAGTGATACTTTGGCTTATACACCAAGCGGTGGGGCAGATACTAGTCTTGCTGCATCAACACTTACCTTCAATACCGGATTAAGGCTGAGTGTTGATCCCTATATAAAATACATTGATAAGTACAGTAATAAACATAACTTAAAAACGAGACTTTACTATATCAACAATGTGAATCTTAATAATCCTTCTCAAAGTTCTGGATCTACTGTTTCTTATGCAGATTACCAATTTCAGAGGACATGGAATAAAACTATTGTTTTAACAGCTGGTGCTACAACAACATATAACACCGTAAACTCAAATTTATTTGGGGATCATTTTTCTACAAATTCAGCACTTTATAGTCAATATGAGCATAAATTGGGAAAATTGGATCTTACAGCCGGTGTAAGATTGGAATATTTTGAACAAGACAATAGAAAAGGCGATTCTGACTTCTATTTTGGCAAAGACTCATCCGCTAAAATTCCTTTTACACCAATTGTAAGGGCTGGAATACATTATCAAATAGCGAAATTCACGCATTTAAGAGCTTCTTTTGGACAAGGCGTGCGTTATCCTTCAGTGGCTGAACGTTACACTGTTACAAGTGTTGGGGCTTTAAACGTGTTTCCAAATCCTAATTTGATGCCTGAAAAAGGTTGGGCTGCAGAAATTGGTGTTAAACAAGGTGTGAAAATGGGAGAATGGAAAGGATTGTTGGATGTTGCTGGTTTTATTAATCAGTATTCGAATATGATGGAGTTTACTTTTGGTTTATTCGCGCCAGTTGGAACACCATTAAGCTTCAATCCAGTATCTCCATATTACATAAAAAATTATCTAGGATTTCAAGCACAAAATGCTGAAAAAGCTCGAATCACAGGTGTTGAATTCTCTTTTAACAGTCAAGGAAAAATTAAAGAGGTGGAGTTAGTAACTTTAATTGGGTATACCTATATGAATCCAATAAGTATGAATGCTGATTCACTTTATACTTCGAATTTTTCGGATTCAGGGAGTACAATGTTAAAATATAGGTTTAAACATTTAGCAAAAGCTGATGTTGAAGCAACATGGAAAAAAATAAGTATTGGCGCTTCTGCCCGATACAATAGTTTCATGGAAAACATTGATAAAACTTTTGAAGATGGGGTTTTTGGAACACAAATATTAACTGGTTTGAAACAATACAGGGTTTTAAATCACACCGGAAGTATTGTTATGGATTTTAGAGTTGGGTATAGTTTTAAGGAACATTATAGAGTTGGATTCATGATAAACAATCTACTCAATGCAGAATATTCTACTCGCCCAGGTGATATACAAGCACCGAGAACATTTATGTTTCAGTTACAAATGAAATTTTAATGAAGGTAATCGGAATTATTCCAGCGCGTTATGCATCTTCTCGTTTCCCCGGCAAACCATTGATAGACCTCAAGGGTAAGTCAATGATTCAACGAGTTTATGAAGGAGCTAAAAAATCAAAAAGAATCACGGAGGTAATCGTAGCAACTGATGACCAACGAATTTTTGATGAAGTAATTCGATTTGGTGGTAAAGTAATGATGACAAATTTGGATCATCCTAGCGGAACTGATCGATGTGCCGAAGTAGCAAACAAATTTCCGGAAATGGATGTTGTTATTAACGTTCAAGGAGATGAACCTTTAGTGGATTATAGGCAATTAGATCAATTAATTGATTCATTTGAAAATCCAGCTACTCAAATTGCTACTTTGGGAAATTATAAAATCTCAAATGAGGACATTGAAAATCCAAACCGAATTAAAATCGTTGTAAATCATAATAATCAAGCTTTGTATTTCAGCAGAAGTGCAATACCAAACACCAATCACTCAAATAGAACTTCAGATCAATATCCTTTTTTAAGGCATATTGGTTTATATGCATATCGCGCAGATGTTTTACAAAAAATCACTTCTTTAGAGCCAACTATTTTGGAGAAAACAGAATCACTTGAACAATTGAGATGGTTGTTTTATGGGTTTCAAATACAAGTTGTAATTACCTCAATTGAAACACCAAATATTGATGTGCCAGAAGATGTCGAAAAAGTACTTCATTTATTGTAACTCTTATTCATCAATTGCGTAACTTGCAGAGCTTAACATGATTTATTAACTTTACAACATGGTATCAGTAGAAGAACTTATTGGAGAATTATTATTACGCCATAATTGTGTGATAATTCCTTCTTTTGGCGGCTTTGTTGCAAAACAAATCGGCGCTTCAATTGATTACACTAATGGTGTAATGTCTCCACCTAAAAAATCGCTATTATTTAATAGACAGCTAATTAATAACGATGGATTATTAATCGCTGAATTGGCTGTTTCAAATTCTATTGATTATAATGAGTCAACTAAAATAGTTCGAGATTTAATTGAATCTTGGAATAATCAATTAAGACGGGGAGAAAGAATAACAATTGATAAAGTAGGTTTTTTATTCTTTGATCAAGAAAAGAATATTTGCTTCGAACAAGATCGTTTTTTCAATCTATTACTAGATTCTTATGGTTTAGGAAAAGTTCATTTTCTTTCAGAGAGTGATGTTCAGTTTGCTCAAAAAACAACAATTGAAAGTGCAATTAACAGTGAAGAAAGAACCGAAAACAAATCTGCAATAGTATTCAACACCGAGTCTATTTCGATAAATCAGGAGCCAAAAGAAACAGTAATAATTCCTCACCCGGCACTTCAACCAAAAA
>JBEAUV010000195.1:0-5475 GCA_041161265.1 Bacteroidota bacterium
CTGCTATTCTTTTCTTTCCGCTTATTGTTTGGAGCCAGGAAACACCCACTAAAGGCATAAAAGATGGTTGGGCAATTCATTTGGGTGCCGGACACATGTTCGGGGGAAACATTGGTGTTCTTGGTGAAAGACAAATACTTCTGAAAGAAAAATTCCGCATATCCCCATTTGCAGCAGTTGGGGTTGCTGAAGGCGGAACAGATTCAATATCCCAAAAAAAATATCCTTGGTTTGGCTATACGGCAGGAGTTAACTTGGAATATGGAAAAAAGCACAGAATAATTTTCGGTCCTCATTTTGTTGGAAATAATCTTATCGGAAATTCTGATGAGGTGAAAAAGAATTTTCTTGCCGGGGCATCATTTATCCTTGGTTACAAAGGCACAGCTAACTTTGGCTTAATATGGCAGGTATATATAGGAGATATTTATTCGCAAGATGATGATCCGTTTTCAAACAACAAGACATACTCTCATCGTTCTCATGTTGGACTTGGACTCGGTTACAAATTTTGACCCTCAGTGACCGCGACAAATATATACAGACAAAAATGCCAGCCGCTAACAGCACCTAAAAAAAATGCGGAGTTTGTGCAAGTTGCAAATGCTATTTTATCTGTGCGCGAAGCGCGGAATTTTTTGCATTTGCCATTTCCTTTTGTACTTTTAATAAAGTTTATCGGTTAAGACAGTTTTGTGGTTTTTAATTCCGCACTTCTTTTAGCTGCCCAACGTTATAGGACATTTAAAGAACGACTATGAAAAAAATATTCAACATACTTATATTCGTTTTCATGATTGCATCAGCAGTTGGGCAAACAGACAGCACAATAATTGGAAAATATACTTTTGTCCAGCAAAAGGGGATTCACGTTGTGCCGGGAATATCTTATGGAGATTTCCATCCTACATCATATATCTCGCATGTTGACACAACAATTACAAACTCAGTACAATTAGATTCCCATCATAATTCAGTTTTACAAATTGACACAGCGGTCGGAGTGACAGGTTTTAGCTTTGCTCCTGAACTTAAATGGCACGGAAAATGGGAATTAATAAATGATACTCTAATTGTCAAATTTACCGAGTTGTCCACTTATTATCCCAATACCATTTCTTTTAATGGAGAAAAAGAAGTCCCAATAATTGAAAACTTGAGAGATCAAATTGTTTTGAAGTTCGTGATTAAAACGTATGACAATCGAATTTACGGAATTTACGGATTGGAATTAATAAATGAAGAAGAAACGATTACATATAGAAAACAATAACTATTTACCCCAATATAATAAGACTAAGGTAAGTTGAAAAAATGATTAACAGAAAAACGCCCTATAACAGCACCTACAAGAAATTGGCGGTTCAGTGGTTAAATGAAGTTCTGTGCTTCGTATCAAGTGCAGTGCTGGCAGACAGTTTTCGTCTCCGAAATCGCCAACTTCTTGTAGCTGCAAAACGTTATGTGCAAGTTCAGAATACATCCCTATACAAGCAAATCACCACAACAATTTATAATTGTGAAAACATCTAGATTAACGACAAGCTGCCAGCCGCCATTTTTTTTAACAAGTATATAGTTTTATGAGGCTTACAAGGTTTCAAAAATATTCTTAGTAATATACTAAGATGCAGAGAAAATTTATTCATTATCAAAACTCCGATTCAATTAACGTAAACAGCGATAAGAAAAATTTAACCGAATTTAAAATGATATCTTAGCTCATATGTTAAAAAATAAAGCATTTTTTTTTTTATTTCATTTACTAATTTGGTCTATTCTATTGCTATTCCCAATAGTTGCGATTGAAAAGACCGCATCTTTGCTAAAAAATGACCCGATTCAACTAATTGTATATTTTGGCAGTGGAGTCGCAACAATTGGCTTTTATTATTTCAATTATTATATAGCAATTCCCAACTATTTATTTAAACACAAGTACATACTTTTCATACTTTTCAGTGTCATTTTTGTTACAGTTTGTATTGTCCTTACTCGATTTTTACTTTCTTCAGATTTCATTAATGCAAATAATTTAATTAAGAGCCGTCACTATTTATTACCAAACTACATTTGGCGCTTTGTTTTTATTTTTATTATTGCTTTTTCATTGCGCTTTTACCAGAAAATGAAGCAAATTGAAGTAGAGCAAATAGTATCAGAATTAGCCAATCTTAAAGCACAAATAAATCCACATTTTTTATTTAATACCCTGAATGGAATCTATGGTCTTGCTTTAACAAAATCAGAGAAAACTGCAGATTACTTATCTAAATTATCATCTATGATGCGTTATTCATTAACAGAAACATCTGCCGAAAAAGTTCCTTTAGAAAATGAAATTAACTATATAAAAAACTACATAGATTTACAAAAAATTCGATTAACAGAAACGACAAGGGTAAATTTCACCGTTCAAGGACAAATTGATTCTCAGCAAATTCCACCTCTTTTATTTATTAATTTTATTGAAAATTCCTTTAAATATGGTGTTAGTAATGAGGTGCAAACGGAAATTCAAATTCACCTTATTGTTGAAGAAAACGCAATTTCAATGTATATAAAAAATGACAAGGTCAATCAAAATGCCGTTTCCTCATCTTATGAAATGGGATTAAAAAACGTAAAAAGACGATTGAATTTGATTTTTGGAAATGACTATTCTTTAGAGATTCAAAATAACGAAAAGACTTTTGAAGTAAATTTAAAGATTAATCAAATATGATAAACTGTATTGCTTTAGATGACGAGCCAATGGCTTTGGAGGTAATAAAAGAACTGTGTAAAGAAGTTCCTTTCATCAATCTTTCGCATACATTTACACGTGTGTCTTTAGCTCAAAAACACCTCAACAAGTTTCCAGTAGATTTGATTTTTCTTGATATTGAAATGCCTGATAAAAATGGTTTTGAATTTTTAAAATCGCTTAATCAAGACGTAATTGTAATTTTCACCACTGCATACAGTAAATACGCCGCTGAAGGCTTCGATGTAAATGCCATCGATTATTTATTAAAACCCATCGAAATAGATCGCTTTAAAATTGCATGTAAAAAGGCAACTGATTTTTTTGAGTTTTCAGCAAATGCTACTTCTAAAATTCAAAACTGTTTATACGTTCGATCAGAATATGCACTCATCAAAATCCTGTATAGTGATATACGTTTTTTAGAAACGATGGATGACTATATTAAAATTCACACTTCAGACGGTAAAACAATACTTACACTAATGAGTATGAAAAAAATTTTGGAGAAATTACCTAACAACGAATTCATAAGAGTTCACAGGTCATTTGCTGTGTCATTATCAACTATTTCTTCGATAAGAAACAAAACTATTTACTTGGGAGAGACCGCAATACCACTTGGAACAAATTACACTAAAGAAGTTCAAAAGATCTTTTCCTCCAAAGAATAGGATACCCCGATACATTTTTAGTTTTCCCCGATTTAAATTGAATACTGCAAATATCAAAGGTATTTTGGTTCTTCATCTATTAAATAATAAATCATGGAAAATAAATTGATAAAATCTTTAATCCTGTTAGGAGTAGTATTGTTAACTGTAACAAGTTGCATTAAAGAGGCAGGCCCCCAAACTCCACCATGTGGAATTGTTGAAATCACTACTAACGAAGTGATTGCCGGAGTGCAATTTCCGAAAGGTCAATACCAGATTAATGTTTTTGGTATGTCTTGCGAGGAAGTAATGGGCGATGAAGGTCTCCTAAATAAATTCCTGCAGCTCGGGGACAATGAACCATTACCAGAACCATGGAGCTACTTAGACGGAGCGGTTGGGGCACCTAAGTTTGAAAAGGGCTCAGGCGTCGGTTTTCGTGTAGAAAGAATCGATTGATATTTTTCATCAAAAAATAGCATTTCCTTTACATTTTTCGTTTCCCACAGCTTCAATTCAATACACCAAAAAGTTTACGAATTTTTGGCTATTCATTCATTAAAAACATAAAATAATCAATCATGAAGAAAATTTCATTACAAAGTATTCTAGTGTGTTGCATCAGTTTTTCCTCTTATGGACAAGGGCCACAAACTCCACCTTGCGGGATTGTTAAAGTCACGACTAACGAAGTGATCGCCGGAATACAATTTCCGAAAGGGCAATACCAAATCAATGTTATTGGAATGTCTTGCGACGAAGTAATGGGCGACACGGGTCTCTTTAGCCAGTTCCTGCAGCTAAAGGACAATGACGAGTTACCCGAACCATGGAAATACTTGAAGAGAGCAGTGGGGGCTCCTAAGTTTGTAAAGGGTCCAGGTGTTGGTTTTCGTGTAGAAAGAATTGCCGATTGACGTTAATTCATCAAAAAATGACCTTTCCCTACACATTTTAAGTGTTCCCCGATTTTAATTAAGTACGATATATATCAAAAGTATTTTTGACTAATCAATTATTAAAAACATAAAATAATCAATCATGAAGAAAATAACATTACAAAGTATTCTGCTGTGTTGCATCAGTTTTTCATCTAATGCCCAATGGCAACAAAGTACAGGAACGACTGGCTTAAATATGCAAGCACTATTAACAAATGGAAATTATAATTTTGCAGGTGGACAAACTGGAGCATACAGTTCTATTGATGAAGCAGGCAGCTATGCACTGTCGAATTCTGGAAATGATGCTGTTGGTCCAACTAGAGGCTTCACAAAAGATGACACTTATATTTACACATGTACGAGTCAAGGAGCTTATAGAAGTTCCGACAATGGAGCAACATGGGTTGCTAAAAGTTCCGGATTGACAAATTTACTTGGGGGTGGAATACTCAATGTGGGTTCACGATTATTTTATGTTGGCCCAACAGGAGTCTTTATGTCGACTGACCAAGGAGACAATTGGAATGCCGCAGGTTTATCAACCACTGATGTACGAAGTATTACTGCTATTAATGACACATTATTTGTTGGTACAAATGGAGCTGGGATTTATAAAAGTATTGACTGGGGAGTAAACTGGATAGCTGTTAATAATGGATTAAACGGAGCAACAAATTTCAGAGCTATCGAAACCAAAGGAAATACACTGTTTGCTGCGGGTCCTAATGGAACTGGTGTTTTTCGTTCAGTCGATTTTGGAGTAAGTTGGACATTGCTTTCTGGTGGACTTGCGGTAAGTTCATATAGAGGTTTTGCAAGTAACGCTCAACTTATCGTAGCAGGAGCATTTGGCTCAGGAGTTTTTTATTCTACCGATAATGGTGACAATTGGGTTGAAATAAATACGGGTTTAACCGACTTGACGATTTTCGATCTAGAATTGAACGATAATTACATAATTGCAGCAACCAACACACAAGGTGTATTTCGTTTTGCACTTTCCAATTTGAATTTATCTGCAAACACTTCTGATTTTGATGTTAATAATACCATTTCTCTTTTTCCGAATCCTGCCACAAATAAAATCAATTTAAAAGCAGATTCTAAACTTATTGGAACGGCATATACA
>JBEAUV010000196.1:0-5472 GCA_041161265.1 Bacteroidota bacterium
CTTGTATACAGACCAATCGTTTTCCTTTATCCAAAGTCTGAAATCTTTTTCTTTTAAAATTAATCCTTGCCACAATTGATCCGCAATATCAATCCCAACTACTTCAACTTTTGGTTTGAAATCGGCTAAATCCATTGGAATTAACCCACTATCTTGAACACGGTTTACAATTTCTTCCATAATGCAAATTTAAACATTCTACGATCAAATCAATCAAATCACTTTTAATTGATTCTGTCGTTTCAAGCATTATCTTTGAAGAAAATTGTCAACATGAAACATTTCGTTTTTATTTCCTTATTTTTTTTCTTTATAGCTTGCTCTAATTCACCCAAAACAGTTGTTGGAAAGTGGAAATTAGAATCTATTGACTATTCGCCTTATTTCTTAGAAGTTTCAGACGAAGTTAAAACGATGTTTCAAGAAAAAATGGAAGATCAAACAAAGCGAATGATTGGAAAAACTTTTTTTGAATTTAAAATAGATAATTCATTGCGATTAGAATCTCCAAATTTTGAAAATGAAATTGTTCCGTTTGAAGGAAAATGGAAATTTAATCAAACCGAAGATTCAATAACTTTTGATTTAGATGGTGAAGAACATTATAAAATTAATACATTGACAGAAAACAAATTAATATTATCAACTGACGAATCCCCAAAACGAATTCTAAGTTTTTCAAAGGTTGATTTGTGATATAAGCATGTATATAAATTTGACATTTTTTTAACTTGTAATTAACAATTTGTAATTAACGTAACAGTAATTCACCTACCAACTTCTAAACAAGACAACTTGTCAGCGAAAATCGATAGGCATGGCTTTTGACAAATTCGATTCGTGAAACAACGAAATCATCCCTTTGGTTCTTCTTATGAAGCCTTCTTTTATCCAACTATGGTTCTTCTTGCCATGTGGCTTATTTATTGGGCAGAACACTTATTTAGATTTGAATTTCATACACTCGGTGTTTTGCCTAGATCAATTGAAGGTTTAAAGGGGGTTTTATTTATGCCTTTGATTCATTCGAAAGAGGAGATTCAACATATTGTCAATAATTCAATACCAACCTTTTTCTTACTTGCAGCTTTGATTTATTTCTATAGAGACATTGCTTTGAAAGTATTTCTTTATGGCTGGTTATTTACAGGTTTTTTATTATGGATTTACGCTCAGAACAAAGGGTCTTACCATATCGGAATGAGTGGATTGATTTATATGCTTGTAGGATTTTTATTTGTCTCTGGTGTTTTGAGAAAATTCCTTCCTTTACAAGCTATTTCACTTTTCATTGTCTTTCTGTATGGAAGTATGATTTGGGGAGTTTTTCCTATGAAAGAGCGAGTTTCCTGGGAAGGACATTTAATGGGCTTATGTGTTGGTGTGTTATTGGCATTTTTGTTTCGAGAAAATGGACCTCAACGTCCAAAATTTCAATATGAAATTGAAAAAGATTTGGGAATTGAACCACCAGATTTTGAAGCTATTTGGTTAGAAAAAGTTCGTTTGGCAGAAATAGCTGAGCAGGAAAAATTGCGCCAAGAGCAAGGTCACATTATTGTTTATCATTATGTGCCATTTAATCTAGAAGATAAACTGAAGGATGAAAATGATCTATAATTGTTCCGGTACCAAAGGAAATTTCATTCCAAGTTTTAGAAGCGAATTCTATACAATAATATTCACTAGTCCTCATTGAAAGCATTTCATCTGTTAAATAGGTAGCAAGCTGAGAAATACCATCGTTGTGACCTATGATAAGTAAATCTTTTCCGTTTTTTAATTCCCATATTTTCTTCAAAAACAACTCTCGATCACATAAATATAAATCATCTAAAAAGGTTGTTTTACCTAGTTCAAGCGAATGTTGTAATATTATAAATGTTTCTTTTGTTCGAATAGCAGAAGAACACCAAGTTAATTCAGGTTTAATTTCTTTGTTATGTAAATAGGATCCTAAAACATTAGCTTGAACAATACCTTTTGGTAACAACTTCCGATCAAAATCATGTGTTGATTGTGTTAATGGAGTCGTTTTGGCATGTCGAATAAGATGTATTTTCATTATTTCCAGATTATTACCCAACCAATAAACAAAATTGTTCGTTCAAAGGTAATGAAAACGAATCATTTTTAAGATTGAGTTTGAAAATGAGTATAAGTTGTGTTTAGTTTTGAAAAATAAAGGGTATATTGCATAGTAACTTCAAAATAAAGCGCTTAGTACGAATGATAGATGTCACGTCTGATATATTAAATGCATGTAAACGTGATGACCGTCGAGCAATTCAGTTCTTGTATGAACATTGCTTCAAAAAGCTTATGCCTATATGTTTTCGTTATCACAAAAATGAAGAGGATGCTCATGCGTCTCTCAACATTGGTTTTATGAAAATTTTAAAAGGTTTAGAAACAGTAGCTGAAGATGTGAATTTTGCTGCTTGGTCTAAGCGAATTATGGTAAATACATTAATTGATGAATATCGAAAGAAGAAAAATTATTTAAGTCATGTGTCAACCAAAGAAACTGAGCGAGAATTGGATTTCCATTCCGAAGCATCAGTAAATGAGGCTGAAAGTGATTTAGGATATGAAACACTGCTAAAGCTAATAAAACAACTTCCAGATATAAGTGGGAAAGTATTCAATCTATATGTAATTGATGGCTTTAATCACAAGGAAATTGGTGATTTATTAGGGATTTCAGAAGGAACTTCCAAATGGCATTTGTCAACGGCTAGAAAAACATTGAGAGAGAAATTAGATAAAATTGAGAATTACAACCAAAGAATGGTAATATGAGTTGGACGGACGAGGAAATGGATAAATTATTTGGAGAAGCTGCTGATAAGCAGGTTTTTGAATATCGATCTGAATATTGGAATTATATCGAAAAACAATTGCCTATTCAAAAGCAAGTTAAACGAGCTTATTGGTGGTGGACTGCAAATGTGTTTTTGTTAGGTTTTATTGGGCTAATTGCATTTGATTCGAATAAAGAATCGAATGTAGTAAATCAAATTAAGAATACAACTGCACTCAATCCTATTTCAGATTTGTCAGCTGATATAACTAAATTGAAAACGAATAAAAAAGATGTGTTTCGAGAATTGGCGACTGGACCACAAGTTGTGACAGGAGTAAAAGCAAATAATACAAATTCTCAGAATATCGATTTAAATTCTTTTGATAAAATCAATAATCTGACACCTATAAAAACAGAAAAAAGAAATGTAATTACTACGAAAATTGAAGATGAAGAAATTCTGATAATTCATGAAAAACAAGTTGTTATTCCTGCTGTTTTATCAGCGATTTCGACACAAATAATTTCCGAGAATCTTGATAAAGAATTTGAATTGACGAAAGTGAAACAAGAAGACTTTACACAAAATGAAAAGCTTATTTTGAATTCAAAAGAATTGACTTTTGTGCAAATAGATGCACAATTGGAAACGGTGTCATTTCAAAATAGAAAAAATCAATTGATGAAAATGTATGTTGAATTATATGGTGGATTAGGTCAATCATACATCAAGAATGCAACAGATGCCAACGCTGTGAATGCTACAATTGGAGGTGTCGTTGGACTTTCTTTTCCTGTAAATAGATTCAATGTTTCAGCTGGACTTGGATTACAAGCTACCAAATTTGATCAATTGAATATTTTGGAAAGAACGAAAGTTTATGGTTTTGGCTCACAAACTTTAGAGAATTCGTATGAGTTCAGCTCAATATACTCTCTATTGATTCCTTTATCAGCATCTTATGTTTATGGACGGCATTCGTTGAATTTTGGACTTACTACAAATATCAACCTTGTTACACAATTAAAGCATAGTCAAACTTTAGATGGTAATTTTAAATCGTATAGTTCTGGTTGTGCTGACGTTAGTTTTTTCAATCGTTTTGGCCTTGCACCAACTTTGGGTTACTCATTCAATGTAAATGAAAAAACTCAAATAGGAGTTAGATTAAACTTGCAATTATTGCAACAATTACAATCAAACCGATTTATTGGCGCACCTTCAAATATGCCAGTTGACGGACAAATATATTTAAGACGAACTTTAGATTTATAATATGAAAACAAGATTTTCAACGGTTTTATTTTTAATATGTATGGTACTTGTTTCTTCCTGTAAAAAAGAAGAAGTTGAAGAACCATTGACTGAAACAGAACCAGTTTTTAGGGCAGATGGAACAATTGGCAGCGATACTTTTTCATTGGTAGCGGGAAAAGATAATTTCTATATGAATACGATGAGTGAAAACATTGATGGTGTGGATTATTATTATGGAAGCTTAAGCGATGGAGTGACAGAATTGGAAATGGGTGTTTATGCAGGAAATATAGATATGCCCTCGACTTCAATTACACAAAGCATTCCTGAATATACATCATTAGCAATGAATCCAATGCAACCGTTAGTTTATTTATCTAAGGATTTATTCCCTAATAATATGCTAATGCAAGAAATTCAATGGTTTGTTGACGGCTCATTTAAAGGTGTTAATGCTATAACATTGAACAATCCAGGTAAGTTTAATGTTTGTGCTGTTGTTACTTTTACAGATGGCTCAACTGATACATTATGCAATGAAATGATTGTTGGGTACTCAAAAAATGCAATTGGTCAAATAAGACATATGTTAACAGCAAATGGAAATTTACAAACTTGGGTTGAGGAAGATCAAGTTCCAGTTCAATCAATAAAATGGTTTGTTGATGGTGTTTTTGTAACTGATGCTAATAAATTAGCACAAAATATTAATCAAGAAAGTCATTTGATAACTGCTGAAATAAGTTTTTCAAATGGCGTACAAAGAACGAAGTCTGTTTTAATTGATGGCTCAAATAATGGTTATTTTATCGATGATTTTTCTTATTTTGAAAGTGATTTAATTAGTTTTCATTGGGATTTCAAAACATGCATTGCACTAAAAATTAATGGAAAAAGTTATCACTCTAAAAATGCTCCAAATCAAACATCCGAAGTGCATATTACTAATATATCTTATTACGGAGTCAATTCTTCCGGGAAGGCTGTTTTTAAAGTTTCTGCTGATGTTAGCTGTAATTTGAGGGAGGATCTTTCAAATGAAGTATTACCTTTTAGTTGCTCAACAGTGTTCGGTGTTGAAATAGAATAATTTATAACGAACATTAGTTACTTTATTTTATTTTTACAGAAAAAACCATGAAATGAAAAGAATTCTACTTATTGCTACTATTATTATTACTTTTTCAATCAACGCACAAATTCAATTAACACAATCAGATTTTGCAACAGGAGGCGACACTGTTCGAATGAGTCAAGCATCAGATAATGGTTATGATTATTTATCAACTGGAGCTGCATTTGTGTGGGATTTTTCAACTTTAATACCAAATTCACAAATCGTTAAAGATTTTAATGCAACTTCTGGTGCCCCGCCATTTATTCAATTCATGTTAGGTTCATTTGCTCC
>JBEAUV010000197.1:0-5437 GCA_041161265.1 Bacteroidota bacterium
ACTTAAACGTTTGGATTCAAAAACAGTATCAGGAACTCCTGGTGCTTTTATGACTATTTCTTTTAATGAATTTATTTTGGAAGCTACCATTTCAATTGAAACAGTGAATGTATCAGTTACTTCTTTCAAAAACACTTTTTTAACGCCAGTTACAGATTCATAAATTGCATGATTGCATTTATAGGAAATCAATGAGTTATTGGGAACATATAATTCAATTTTTCCTTTTGAGCTAGATGTACGGTATTTTGATTTAGAGGAAATTGTAAATGTCGCATTCACATTTTGAATACTTTCTTTGAATGTATCATCAGTAAATCCAAAAACTACTAATATCGAATCAGTTTGGCTATAAACGAATCCCGCATTACAAAAAGCAACGACAAAGAAAAATAATATTGAACGCATATTTTTTTTCATGAAGATGAAAAACAAATTTATTTCCATAAAAAAAGGCTTCTGTTATTTAACGGAAGCCTTTTTGATATTTTATACTTTCAAGCACCAACCGAAGGTATCTTCGATTTTCCCTACTTTCAAATCATCTAAGTAATTTTTGATTTTCGTTGAAATAACGAAAGTATCAACTGGCGGTAATTCAAGAATTTCATCGCGGTAACCAATTTTTGCAATAGGAGCGATCGTAGCGGCTGTTCCAGCGCCAAAAGCTTCTTGCATTGTTCCATTTTTAACAGCAGCAACAACTTCTTCAACAGAAATCTTTCTTTCTTCAACAGGAATTCCCCAGCTTTTTGCAATATCAATCACAGATCTCTTTGTTACACCTCTCAATATCGTATCAGCATCTTCTGAAGGAGTAATAATTGTTCCATTAATGATAAAAACAATATTCATCGTTCCAGATTCCTCAATGTATTTATGTTCTTTACCATCAGTCCAAACCAACTGATGAAACCCTTGGTTTTGGCCAAGTTTCGCAGGATACAATCCAGCACCATAATTTCCAGCAGTTTTAGCTCTACCAACTCCTCCAATGGAAGCACGTGTATAAAACTCTTCGATTTTGACGTTAACAGGTTCAGAATAATACGCTCCCACTGGGCATGTAAAAATCACAAACTTATATGTTTCAGAAGGTCGAATTCCTAAAAACTCATCAGTCGCAAACATAAAAGGACGAATATAAAGCGAATAACCTTCTTTATTAGGAATCCAATTACTATCTACTTCAACTGTTTTACGAACTAATTCCGTGAAAATATCTTCAGGAATTGTAGGCATACACATACGTTCACAAGATTCTTTGAAACGACTCGCGTTCATTCCTGGACGGAAAATTGAAATATCTCCATTTTCAGCTTTATTCGCTTTCATCCCTTCAAAAATCGATTGTCCATAATGGATTGCCGAAGTTGCAGGATGCAGGGAAAGATTCGCAAATGGTATAATCTCAGGTTGATGCCATTCACCATCTGAATAATCCATAACCAACATGTGATCTGAAAAAACTCGGCCAAAAGGCAAATTATCCCAATCTACATCTCCAATATGGGAATTTGTAGTTTTTGTGATTTTCACTGAAATAGTGTCTTGTAACATAATATATTTTTCGTTTTGCGAAGATAAGTAGAATGATTGAGCAATCAAATAAATTTAAGTTCATTGATAGAAATTAATTTCTCTATTTTTGAGTTCTGATTTAAAGCATGGATAAAAGTCGTGAAATACTAAAAAAATACTGGGGTTTCGATCAATTTCGTTCTATACAAGAAGAAATTGTTGACGATGTAATCTATGGTCATGATACTTTGGCGCTTCTTCCAACGGGTGGAGGAAAATCAATTTGCTTTCAAATACCTGGTATTGCGAGAGAAGGCATCACAGTGGTTGTTTCACCTTTAATTGCGCTAATTCAAGATCAAGTAACCAATTTACAAGCAAAAGGAATCCGTGCAAAGTCGATTATTAGCGGTATGAGTTACCGAGAAATTGACATTACGCTTGACAATGCCCGCTTTGGAGGATTGGATTTTTTATATACATCACCAGAAAGATTACAATCGAAATTATTTATTGAACGCTTCAAATTAATGAACATTGGTCTTATCGTAGTGGATGAAGCGCATTGTATTTCTGAATGGGGACATGATTTCCGTCCATCATTTAAAGAGATTTATAAATTACGTGAAATCCATCCTGAAGTACCAATAATTGCCCTCACTGCAACGGCTACAACAAAAGTCAGAGAAGATATTATCAAGCAATTACGACTAAAAAATCCTAAAATTCACGAAGCTTCTTTTGAACGGTCTAATTTGAGCTATGAAGCTTATCAATCCGAAAACAAGCTTGCCAAAATTGTAGATTACTGCACAAATAATCTTTCGTTATGTGGAATTGTTTACTGTCAAACACGCAAAAGTGTTAAAGAAATTGCCAAAATTTTACAAGTAAATAAAGTAAGTGTTGGGGTTTATCATGGAGGAATGAACAAGGATGATAGAAATCTGATGTTGACGAATTGGCTAGATGGCAAAATCAAAGTAATGGTTTCTACGAATGCTTTTGGGATGGGAATTGATAAGCCAGATGTACGATATGTTTTGCATTATGAATTTCCCCCATCATTGGAAGCTTATTTTCAAGAAGCAGGTCGAGCCGGAAGAAACGGTTCGGAATCACGAGCGATCGTATTTTGGGAACAAAGTGATATTGATAAACTTATTGAGCGTAATGAAAATCAATTTCCACCTTCAGAAACAGTTAAACTTACATACAGAGCACTTTGTAATCATTTAAAAATTGCAATTGGTTCAGGTAAAGATGAAACGTATTTTTTTGATATAAGTAAATTTTGTTCAGCCTTTAATTTAAATCCATTAATCACTTACAATTCATTAAAAATTCTAGAATTGAATAATGATTTAGTTTTTTCTGAAGGTGTTTTTAATCCTACGAAAGTAAAGTTCGCAGTTGGAAACAAAGAATTGTATAATTTTCAAATTCAACATTCAAAATTGGTTGGTTTAACAACACTTTTATCGAGAAGTTATCCTGGTGTATTTGATTCCTACTTTGAAATTCATGAAAAAGAGTTTATCAAACGCTTAAATATATCAAGTGCTGAATTAAACATTCAACTCAAACAATTGGAAAAAAATGGGATTTTAGATATTACTTGGAGTAGCTCCCTTCCATCGGTCACCTTAACGCATGAACGTTTACCTGATAATTACTTGAATCTTTCAGAAGAAGTTTATTTTTTGCGAAAAGAAAATGCCCGTAAAAAATTAGATGGAGCTATAAAGTATTTAACGAAAAATGAATGCCGGTCTGCTCAGTTGATCAAATATTTTGGTCAAGAAACACAACCTTGCGGCAAATGCGATGTGTGTAGAAACCAAAAAATCATTGACTATTCAATAAAAGAATTAAAAATAATTATACTTGAAATATTAAAAGAATCGTCTACAATTCAGGAATGTATTGATAAGACAAATGCATCATTAGAGATTACTTTAGCCTGTTTAAAAGAATTGATTTTAGATGGGGAAATTCAAAGTAAAAACGATCATTACTTTTTGAAATAATTGAGAATTGAGAATTGAGAATTGATAATTGATAATTAAAAAGTTATCTCACCAATGCCACTTTCAAATCATGTATTTCCTTTTGTAACTCTTGAATAGATTTGCTGATATCATTATCATCCATTCGCACCTCAGGTAATTCAGGTGAAATGTAATTCACAAATTTCCACATTTCAATAATATCGTTTGCATGAACTAAATAAGGTTTGTAAAAAGTATTCGTTGAACACAATTGAAATGATTGACTCGTATCCAAAAGATTGTGAACTACTTTGAAAACAATACCTTCTTCTTTTGTAACAACGATACACGGTGTTCCAGATCGAATTGTCATCCAATTTTGAATGTATTCTGCAACAACTTGTGAACCTTCGACAACAGGAGGCATGGAATCTCCAATAATTGGGAATGACCTATATTTTTTATTTTTTGAAAGAAAGGGAAGAAAAAAAGTTGGCAGTACTTTTAAATAATCGGGATCGGCATAACCAGAAGTATAACCTGCACTGGCTTTCATTGGAATCATTTCGATTAACTCTTCTTCGTTCTGATCAACAACAGAAGTTAAAACACGTAGTTTTTGACCTTTAACATCGGCGTACAAACCTTTGTCCAATCGATCCCATTCATTCTCTGAATAAGTTTCAAAATTCTTTTTAACCAATTCATCAATCGGAACTTTGTAATAATCACTGAACGCAATTAAACTCTCTAAATTAGGTTGAGCGACTCCATTTTCATACCCGCTATAGGTCGAACGTGTTAGATTCAAATCTTGAGCAACTTCTTCTTGTGATTTCTTTAGACGCCTTCTTAAAAGCTTTAAATTATTTCCGATTTCCATTGTTTCAAAAATTTGAATTATAAAATCAAAGATAATTTAAATTCTTATATAATAATCATCTAAGTGACAATTATTTAATCAATCATAATCTTTTGGAATAGTATTATTCCCTAAAATGAATTGGCTTTCCGACTCTTTGGGCATAAACAGCCGAGAATTTAGCACCTAGAAATATTATTTGAGAACTATAATAGATGTAAGCTAGAATGATAAAAAATGAGCCAGCAATTCCACTTTCCGCACCAAAGAAATAGTTAAACAAATAGTATTTAATCAAAAGTTGACCGATATGAAGTAAAATGGCAGTAATAATTGCACCTCCTATAGCCAGTTTCCACTGAACATAGCCATCATGAACATATTTAAAAACAAAAGTGAAAATTATCGCATTACTTAGAATCCCTAGTCCATGTTGCACAACACCCGATAAAATCCAACTCAATGTTTCCCTGCTTTCAAATAATGAATCACTGAATCCTACTGCAATTGTTTGTGCGAAGTATAAAACGATAATAAAAACACTTAAAGCACCAACAAAAAGAAACGAAAGTAATCGAAACACTAAACCTTTAACCAATTGTTTTTTCTTAGTTGAAAATTTCACCTCAAGATTAAAAAAATCATTAATACTTTGCTTTAAACAAACGAGAAATGCAGAACTAGCAATCATAAGCGCTATGATACTTATGGCTTCCATTAAAAAGTTTGCTTTCTCAAAATTAAGCCCTTTCAAAAAATCCATAATTCCAGAAACATCTTGAATTCCGACTTTTGTTTTCAATAAATCACTAATTATTTCTAAC
The DNA here is from genome assembly GCA_041161265.1 of Bacteroidota bacterium. Lineage (GTDB taxonomy): Bacteria > Bacteroidota > Bacteroidia > Flavobacteriales_D > Crocinitomicaceae > M0103. The sequence continues at coordinate 5,199 of JBEAUV010000197.1, forward strand.
ATCAAATCTTGTCCTATTATTCTTCCAAAAATTGAAATACTTAAATAAAATAATGGAACCATTGCAAACAGCGTGTAATAAGCTAAAGCCGCTCCGTGAAACAAACCTTTTTCTTGAAAAAACTCAATAAAAGTTTCTTTTACTAGACCCGGAAAATCTGATAATGGAATATGCTTAATTTTTCCTAATGATGATTTTTCCGACATTTTCCAATTTGTTTAAACTATATAATACTATGT
>JBEAUV010000198.1:0-5432 GCA_041161265.1 Bacteroidota bacterium
TTAGGCGTGGCAATCTGAATAACAGAGCCAACTTGTAAGGACAGTTTTTTAGCAACACCAGCTCCTAATAAAATACCACTTTCATTCTGAGCAAGATCTTTTAATGAACCTTCAACGATGTAATCATTTAAGTTATATAATTCACCTTCTTTTGTAACTTCTATACCTGTCAATACTCCATTTAACTGAGCTGAGCCTCCTAAATAAAATGCTTGAGCTTTTACTTGAGCTGTTACACCCTTAACATAACTTTGCTCACTTAAAAAAGCAATTAATGGGATAGCATTATGAATTCTAATTTGACTTGTTTTAGGTTTTATCGATTTCACCACTTTTTCTCTCGTCGAATAAGGAGAATATAAATCCACCGGTTGCTTTAAAGCAGGTTTAATTTCATTGTACAAATGAAGATGCGGTGTCCGATTCAATATCAATCCATCTAATAATCCATTCAAGCCGGTCATGAAACTCATCATGATAATATAGGCTCCAATCCCAAAAGTTACTCCCAAAGCAGCAATCAAGGATTGTTTTTTTCGTGACCATAAATGGGTTCTTGAAATTGAAAAAAGTAATCTATATTTCATCTATTCTGGCTTATAGATGATAGTGTTTTCACTGATACCTGATAATATCTCAATGTAATTCCAATTGGATAGTCCTGTTTCTACATGAACAAAACCATTTTCAGTTTCTACTTTATTGCCTGGAAGTAAATAATCTCGTGGTATTACCATTGCATTTTTCTTATCATTTATAACAATGTTGCCTTCACCAGTTAATCCCATATACATTCTTTTTGGCGGATTGACGAATTCCGCTTCGATTTTGAATGTTTGTGTTCTTTCATCCATTTTAGGAGAAATTTTAGTGATTTTTGCGTGAAAAACCTTGTCTTTAAATGCTTCCAACGTTACCAATATTTTTTGACCTAATTCAATACTTGATATATCAACCTCATCAATCAACATTTTTAACCTGAAATTATTTTGATTTCCTAAAATTGCTAAAGGTTCTTGCATTGAAACAAATTCACCCTTTTCTTTAAACAATTGAAATACTTTTCCCGTTATATTTGATTTTATTGAATAATCATCTGTTCTCAGAGAGCTAGCATTCACATTATTTTTAGATTGATTGATTTGATTTTTCAATTCTTTTTCTTTTCGAACAATACGTTTTTTTAACGATTTGTAATTGTTTTTTGAAACTTCATAACCAAGATTAGCATTATCAAATTCGAATTTTGACGCTGCATTTTTTTCGTATAATGCTTTGAAGCGGAAGTAATTTAATGAATCATTTTGCATTTTCAATTTTACAGATTGCAGTTCTAAGCGCATTTCTTCAATCAAATTTGCCTCACCACTATATGAATCTTTCAAAAGTTCATAATTCAATTCTGCATTTTGTTGATTGAGTTGAATAGGTTTGTTTGAAATTAAAAAAAGAATATCACCAGCCTTCACAAAATCGCCTTCTTTCACTCTAATTTCATCTAAATATCCAGAAATTGAAGCATTAACTTTATAGACATCAACAGGTTCAATTGTTACACTTGAATAAACTGCTTCAACCAATTCTTTACGTGATGCCTTCGTTGATTCGCGTTCTTCAGAACAAGAAAACAAACCGATAATTCCAACTAGGATTAAAAAATATTTCATAGAAATGCTGTATGCACAAAATTAAGTTTAATTCTTAATGTAAAACCTGACAATTGTCACATTACAAACATTTTCATAAAAAAAATCCCTCGAATTTTTGAGTTTACGTTCGAATTTTAACAAGACGCATCTTATTTCATGAAACAATTCTGTAAAAATATTTATCTACCATGGTAATTAAATAGAAAATAGTATTAACTTTGCCAAACATTAACAACTTCAATTAGATGGAAACAATTTTTCACTCGGCCAATTCGAGAGGCGCAGCAAACCATGGATGGCTAAACGCAAAACACTCCTTTAGTTTTGCCAGTTGGTACAATCCAGAACGAACGAATTTTGGGGCATTGCGGGTTTTAAATGATGATATTGTATCACCTGGCGCTGGATTTGGAACCCATCCACATGATAACATGGAGATCATTACGATCCCCCTTTCAGGATCTATTGCTCACAAAGACAGCATGGGGAACTCTTCAATCATTAAAACTGGTGAGATCCAAGTTATGAGTGCTGGAACAGGAATTCAACACAGCGAATTCAATCCAAATAAAGACGAGGTATTAAGTTTATTTCAAATATGGATTTTTCCAAACAAAAGAAATGTTGAGCCACGCTACGATCAATTTGAAATGGATGTTCAAGGTATGAAAAATAACTTTTTACAATTAGTCAGCCCCAATAAAGCGGATGAAGGAACTTGGATTCATCAAGATGCTTGGATAAAAATAGCTGAGTTAGACGAAAACACTGAAATCTCATATGCTCTCAATTCAAAAAAAAATGGCGTTTATTTTATGCTCATTGATGGCAAAGTTTCCATTGACAATAACATTTTAGAACAAAAAGATGCCTTAGGTGTTTGGAATTCAGATACCGTTCAAATAAAATCAAAAATAAAATCAAAAATTTTAGCAATTGAAATTCCCATGGAATTTGTTTGATTCGAATACACACATACAAAATACACAGCTCAATAACTGTTAATCAGTACCAACATGGACACGATAATCGACAATTTAAATTGGCGCTATGCCACTAAAAAATTTGATTCCTCTAAAAAAATCAACGAAAAAGATTTAAATACATTATTGGAAGTTTTGCGTTTGGCACCTTCTGCTTTTGGACTTCAAGCATTAAAATTTCTAGTGATTGAAAATTCCGCTATTCGGGAGCAATTAAAAGAAAAATCATTCGGTCAGTCCCAAATAACTGATGCATCACATTTGATAGTTTTATGTTCTTTTAATGATGTTAATGACGCACATATTGATGATCATATTAATAACACTGCAGCAACAAGAGGATTAGACCCCAATTTACTTGCAGGGTACAGCGATTATATGAAGGGTTTCATAAAGAAATTAGATTCAAATCAAAAAAAAATATGGAATAGTAATCAAGCCTATCTTGCCCTAGGACAGCTAATTCATGCAGCGGCTCAAATGCATATCGACGCTACTCCTATGGAAGGATTTGACCCAATTGGATATGATGAAGTTTTGGGTTTAAAATCTCAAAACCTTCACGCTGCAGTTGTATGTGCCATTGGATACCGTTCTGAAGAGGATCGGACTCAACACAATAAAAAAGTCAGAAAATCGAAATCAAATCTGTTTGAATTGATATAAAAAAAATAGGTGGCTCATTTGAACCGCCTATTTTTAGTTTAAACTATGACTATTTATCATCTTTCTTTAAATCAAACCAATCTATCCTTCTAGAAAAATACATTGTTATTCCAAGAATAATAAATATCCCAACACTTCCAAAAATCAATGCATAATCTTGCATTTGAATAATCACAAAAATAAAGCTGTACAAGATTATTAAAATTGCGGCAGTCATTCCTCCCAATTGCTTCGAATGCAAGATTGCTTTTGCATAAAAATAAATCAAACCAATTGTCATTATTGAAGCCAATAAATACGCCCAATCAAAATATATTTGTTCACTAAAAGCTAACATTAGAACATAAAACAAGACAAGAGCGAGGCCAACCAATATATATTGTATAGGATGAATCAAGACTTTATTCAAAATTTCAACAAAAAAGAAAACCAAATAGGTTAAAATAATAAACAACATCGCATATTTTGCCACGCGCATTGATTTTTGGTATACATCTACAGGTAATTTCATATCAACACCAAAAGCTGAATTTTCAATGGAAGACCTCTCACCTATCCATTCTTGAGGGAAATTTCTATTCAAATTCAATACCTTCCAATTCGCAGTGAATCCTTGCTTATTGACTACTCGAGTGTGTGGCAAAAACTCGCCTCCGAAACTCGGATCTTTCCAATTTGAAGAAAGATTTACTTTCGTTTCCTTACCCACAGGAACAAACATTAGTTGTTGACTTCCTTTCAAATCGAGTTTACATGTAATCTTTAATCTGCTTTCATTCAATTTCAGAGGAACATTAACATGTAATCCAGTTTGAATTACCTCATTTGATGGAACACCAGGATTACATAAATAAGAAGAATCATTGATTTTGATTTTCACTTGTTCAGACAACCCCTTTAAATCACTTATACCAATAGATAAAAATGCCTTATTTAATTCTAATTGTTCAACGGGTACATTCAATTTATCTAAATGAAAATCATCAAAATGAGCCACTAAATCCAAGTTGCTTTTGTAGACAATCACTTCAAAAAGGCCACGTTTTCGTTTCTCAGGACTAATTGTACCATCAATTTTAAGTTCATCGGGTAAAATGTGAAACAATCCCCTTTCAGTTACAGATTGTGTTCTACCCGTAGCTTTATCCGTTACAAGTTTAATTTTCTTAAAAGGAATTGTTAAAACTGGCCCTGTGATTGTTTGTTCTTCAGCGTGTTTTGAACTAACTTCTTCAACTGCTTCTTCTTGTCGCATCATCCTTTCATTGATGAGATCTTGAACCATTACAGTTGGGATAATCAAAATTATGATTAGCACGAGGATGACAAACATCTTGAAAAATACATTTTGAAATAATTCTTTCATCGGTTAAAAGTTAATTGGTTTTTAACACGAACGTATTTTTACTAAATCGATTTTATTGTGTCATAAAATTTAACGTTGATTAACACTATTAGGCAATCCTGACTATTCTGATTACCAATTAATATATTACAAATCAGAAACTTGTAAGTCAATCACCAATTCTCCCACGTCAGTAGTTATTTTAAGAAAATACACCCCATTTAGGTAATTACGAAGATCAATTTTCAATAAATCAGTTTCAGAATCATTTAACTCTTCGTTGTTCAGTTTCAATTCCTTTCCAGATATATCACAAATTACAACGTTCATTATTTTAGTATTTTGAAAACCACAAATTTCAAATAATCCTGATTCGATAGTTTTCTTTTTATATTGAAATTGATTGATATCTGTTAAACTTAATTGATCAATCTCTAGTTGAATTGTCAATGTATCATCACCACATTCACTCGATGCTATTAACTGAACATCGTAAACTCCACCAATCGCATAATTATGTATTGGATATACATCAACCGATGTTGAACCATCATCAAAAATCCACTCAAAATCTGTACTTCGCCAACTCGAATTGATGAATTGAACTGAATTTCCAGTTATTTCATACTGAAAATTTGCTATTGAAATGTCTTCTTTAGCCCTCAAATGCCAAGTGTCCAAACTATCTAAAACACACAAGGCGGCGGCAGTTTGTAATGCATTGACTGTTACCAAATCTAATCCTGCAGTATAACTTGCTCCAACGGGTGTTTTTCGAAAAACAGATGC
>JBEAUV010000199.1:0-5416 GCA_041161265.1 Bacteroidota bacterium
TATAGCAATATCTTGTTGAATTTCTGTATTGATTCGAACATAATCAAAATCTGATTCAAACCAACCTTTCCAGCCTTTGGTAACTTTAAATTTAATTTTTGGGTATTTTGTTCCTTTTGAAATTCGATTATTTCCCAATAACATTACTTTTTCTCTTATATTCCAACTAAATTCAAGAGCAGTTTCTGCCAAATCAAATTCTGTGATAGGTTCCATAATTGTCAAATCTCCAAGTGGATAATAAGTGTATTCTTCAGTTGCCCAAATTCGTTGATAATTTCCTATCAATGTAATTTTCATATTGGAATTTACATTTCCTGAAAAAGCCAATTCACCAAGTCTTTGTTTATCCATATTTTGAATAAATAAATGGCGATACATCGAAGTTGAATTCAATGAAAATAAATCTTTTTGATAGAAAGTCCCTCCTCTTTCTGCTACATCTTGTTGGTAACGCAAATTAATTTTAATTCCATTTTTTCTATTCAGATGGATTGTTGAAAAACCTCCGTATTTAAACTCATTATCACGAGTTGCCCAAGCATAATAACCACCAATTGTTGCATTTTTCATCATTTTTTTTGACGTTTCCAAACCAATTCCAAATCGATATCTTTGATAAAGATCAAAATCTATAACTTTTGTCAAATCAAGATTAAAATAACCTAACGGAACTTTACCTTGCGCTAAGATATTCAATAGCGCCAATTTTTTATCAAAGTTTTCCGCTTTTGAAAGACTATCAACCATCTCATAAGTTCTTTTTTCTTTCTCATTTATTGAATAAACCCGCAATGAATCCCATGCATCATCTTTCACTTCGCCAGCATTTTCATCGGTTGTCACTGATACATTATCAAAATCGCGTTTTCTGAGTCCATCGGGATTCAACTCAATATTTTTAATATACGTGCTCCCTTTTCCTTGAATATAGCTGTCCTTCATCTTAGGATTCAACAAAATAGATTTAAAAGCTATTTCTGTACTCAATTTAGATGGAAACCACTTTTCCCCTCCTATTAAAAGGTATTCTTGGACAATCATAATTGACATTCCTGTTGTGTCTTCATAAGGAGAGGCTGTAACTTTTTCAATCGCGTAACCTTTTGTGTTGATGTACAAATGACCTGTCATTCCTTCAAAATTTTTGCCTTTTCGCGGTCTATAAAAAATTGTAAAAGTGGTATCTTGATTTATAACGGTTGTATCCTCAATAATAAACAAGTATCGTCTGGTTCCACCAAAAGCAATTGGATTAATATAGGTTTTCCCTAATAATTGAAATTGATTTTCATAGAAACTAAATGATTGTAATTCATTGGCAAAAGTTGAAAACATAGGGTTATTAAATCCTGAAACTTTATAAGCTGTAATTTCTTCTTTGTCGCGCGAGGGTGGAATAAATGTTCTAATCGAAGCACTTTCCATCATAAATAAATATTGACTAGTAAAAAACGATTTGATTTTTAATAATGTTGAATCAGTCGTATTTGCAGGAATACTATCAATCGCCTCTTGATTCGCATCAAAAATAAACTTACTGTAACTTTCATATCTAAAAGCATCATTGTCTAAAGGATTGTTCTTTTTTCTATTTTCAATTGCAAGATCAATTATTCGATGAGCAGGATTTTCGCCCGCAGTCACATTTACCACTTGAATTTCTTTAATCAATGGTGTCAAATAAATGGTGAAATCGATAACATTTGCTAAAACAATCAATGAATCTTTAACACCATTTCCCTTAATTTCAAATGTTGTAACATCCTCATTTATAATAATTACACCATCAATATCTCCTAAAAATGGAGAGCCCAAATTAGGCGTAATTTTGACAAAGGGAATTGGATCACTCGTGAAATTATTTTTAATAAAATACTTCGTTTGACTATATGATGTAGCAGTGATAACAACAAAAAGTATAAATGATAAAATCTTTTTCATATGATAAAAGTAAAACAATAAATCTATGACATAGTATTTGACAAAAAGTTACTTTTTCTAAATATCTTTGATCAATGTTGCAAACAAAAGATGCATTTAGAATTCTTACCCATTTAACTTTAAAAAGAGTTTTAAATTTGGTTGCATTAAAATCTTCCTTTTATCTTTCACGTATTACCCGCAAAGCAATTCAATGGGGGAATCCATTTTCATTATCTATTGAACCAACAACTGCGTGTAATTTAGGTTGTCCAGAATGTCCGAGTGGCTTGAAGCAATTTACACGACCAACGGGAAAGTTAGATTTGGATTTACATCAAACAATGTTAAATCAGACAAGTAAATCAGTTTTTTATATTAATTACTATTTTCAGGGTGAACCATTTCTTCATCCACAATTTTTAGAATTGATTCGTCAGGCAAAAAAGCACAAGATTTATACTGCTACTTCCACCAATGCGCATTTCATCAACCAAAAAAAAGCGGAAGAAATTATCGATTCTGGATTGGATCGTTTAATTATTTCAATTGATGGATTGACACAAGAAACGTACGAAAATTATCGTGTTCATGGCAACTTAGCAAAAGTAATTGAAGCAACGAAATTACTCATCGCGACTAAAAAAGAAAAAAAATCGGCGACACCACACCTCATCTTTCAATTTTTGGCCGTAAAACCAAATGAGCATGAAATTCCCGCTATTTTCACTTTAGGAAATGAATTAGGAATAGATGAAGTTCGTATCAAAACTGCCCAGCTATACGATTATAAAAATGGAAATTCATTGATGCCAGAAAACGAAAAATATTCACGTTATGTGAGAACTTCAGACGGAACATACAAACTCAAATACAAAACAGGTAACCATTGTTGGAGAATGTGGTCGGGAAGCGTTTTTACTTGGGATGGGAAAGTTGTTCCTTGTTGTTTTGACAAAGATGCACAGCATATTTTGGGAACAATCCAACAAACTCCATTCAACGAAATCTGGAACCATAAAAAATACAAGAACTTTAGACAAGCTGTTTTAACAGGTCGCAATCAAATTGACATTTGCCAGAATTGTTCTGAGGGCGCAAAGGTTTGGGCGTGAATTGGAACATGGAGCATGGATTTGATTTTCACAAAAAACACAATTCAACGAATTTGTCAAATTATAATGCTTAGTTTTTTAGAATGTTGATTAAGCTATTAAAATGTTCCGTTAGGAACTTTATAGCTCTAGCAAATTTTAATTTGCGCCATTTTTTTGTCCCTTAGGGACTATGCATTTTTACCTTGAATTACATGAATTAAAATTCGCATATTTGCTGAAATTCGATGATAAAATCAAAAAATAAATTTAAATGTTAACCTTTTCCGTTTCATGACAAATGGAATAAAAAGATTTTAAAGAACCGTCCTTTAAACTATAAGTGCGTAGATTTTATGCCTTAAATAACCTACCTTTAATCTGATTCTCAGCCATGAAAAAATCCTATTTATTCTTTACAAGTTTATTACTTTTTTGTTTCGTAATCTTTCTATGGAATAAGCCGCAATCACATCCAAAAAAGAGTAAAGAATCAAAGGTTATTGAACACCAAAAACCAGTTATTTTGGTTGATAAAGTAGATTCAAATCATGCTGAAGAAAAATTTCTTTACGACCAATTAGAACTTCCAGCATATTCAAATAAGGACGCGATTGTTCATCATTTTGCGTACACACTTTGCTACAATGAAACGTATGAACAAGCTTCATGGGTAGCATACGAACTCACAGCAGATGAGATCATAAAACGCTATGACCGTACTAATCGTTTTATTATTGACGGTGCTGTCAAATCCAATTCGGCTGATAATCAAGACTACAAAAAATCTGGTTATGATCGGGGTCATCTTGCTCCTGCTGGTGATATGTCATGGTCGGCAACAGCAATGGAAGAATCGTTTTATTATAGCAATATGAGTCCCCAAGACCCAAGTTTTAATCGTGGAATTTGGAAAAAACTGGAAGAACAAGTGCGCTCTTGGGCGGGTGAACTTGGGGCTGTGTATGTGGTTACAGGTCCTGTTTTAAAGGGTGAAATGGGTAGAATTGGGCATAACAATGTTGCGGTTCCAAACTATTATTACAAAGTAATTTTGGACAACAGTGGGAAAAATCCAAAAGCAATTGGATTCATAATGAGAAATGAAAGTTCAACAGGTTCTTTGACGCAATTTGCTGTTTCTGTAGATAGTGTAGAAAATTTTACTGGAATAGATTTCTTTCCTCGTTTTCCAGATGAAACTGAACAAAAAATTGAGCAAGCCATTTGTGTTTCTTGCTGGAATTGGAGTATTCAAAAGCAAAGTAGAAAATCAACTTCTACCGAATCTACTGCTGTTCAATGTTCAGGTATTACACAAAAAGGAATGCGTTGTAAACGTAAAACTAAAGACTCTAGTGGTAAATGTTATCAGCATGATTGATTTTCCCTTTTCATACTTCCCTCCTTGAGGAGTTGGAAAGATTGTGGGAAATAGAAAATTAGGAAAAATTAAGCCGTTTGGTAAAACATGAATTGGAAGTGGGAATTTTTGAATTGGAAAAATAGAATTCTTAGAACCACCTCCCTTTATCCCTCCTCAAGTAGGGAACAAAAAAAAACGCCTTCATTTCTAAAGGCGTTTCTACATATATTGAACGAACAAATTAATGTTCAGCTTCTTCTTCGAAAATTCTTTTCGGACGCATTTTTTCAAAAACACCTAGTGCAATCCAATATGGAAGTATAAATCCAAGTAAAAATAATAACATCCAAAATGCCATACCACCAATTAAAAGAAACAAAACTATACCGAAAATGCTCATCTTTTACTATTTTAAGAGTCTGATTACGTCTGTAAAAATACAAAAATATTCAAATACACAAACAAAAAATGGAATTCCGAATAGAAAAAGATTCATTGGGTGAAATAAAAGTACCTGCTCATAGATATTGGGGTGCTCAAACTGAGCGTTCTAGAACCAATTTTAAGATTGGTACACCTGCTAGTATGCCTCTTGAAATTATTCATGCTTTCGCAGTATTGAAAAAAGCCGCTGCAGAAACCAATTTTCAACTTGGTGTGTTAACGAATGAAAAAAAGGAACTCATTTCTAAAGTTTGTGATGAAATTCTTACTGGTCAACATGATAGTGAATTTCCATTAGTTATTTGGCAAACAGGTTCAGGCACCCAAACCAATATGAATGTCAACGAAGTGATTTCTAATCGTTCGCAAGTTTTAAATGGAGGAAAATTAAGTGATGAGTATAAAATCTTAAATCCAAACGATGATGTAAATAAATCGCAATCTTCGAATGACAGTTTTCCAACAGCTATGCATATTGCAGCTTATAAAGTGGTCGCCGAAAAAACAATTCCTAGTTTGGAACTATTGCGTAATAGTCTTCAACAAAAAGTAATTGAATTTGAAACGATTGTAAAAATAGGTAGAACCC
>JBEAUV010000200.1:0-5399 GCA_041161265.1 Bacteroidota bacterium
AGGAGTAAAGCCCGCTTTAACAAATTCACTTACGCCAGATGGATAAGGAGAACTAGCTAAACTCATTTGGTGAACAATATCATAATTCACAACATTAATTACAACTTCAGGAACAATTTTTACATTGTTGTAAGTATCTTTAGTGGTGTTTGCTCTGCCTGAACGTGCCGGAGAAAATATTAAAATTGGAGGATTAGCACTGAAAACATTGAAAAAACTGAAAGGTGCCAAATTAGGATTCCCTTCAGCATCTATGGTTGAAGCAAAAGCAATTGGACGTGGACCAACAGCACCTAATAAATATTGGTGTAATACAGGAATTGTCAGTGACTTTGGATCGATACTTAGCATGCTTTATTTTTTCGTGAAACAAAGATAATTTGATTTCTAATCTAATCCTGTAGAAGTTTTGAGGACTTTTCCACAAAAAAACGAGAAATAATAGATTTTTCTACTGCTTAATTTCATTCTTTAAAATAATTAAATATCTTTGCACTCCCAATGCTAATAGTAAAGGGAACTATAGAGGTTAATCGAAGCCTTTTTTAGAATTGAATTTGCGGATATGGTGAAATTGGTAGACATGCTAGACTTAGGATCTAGTGCCGTGAGGCGTGTGGGTTCGAGTCCCTCTATCCGCACTAGAAAAGGTCTCGTTAATTAAACGAGACCTTTTTTGTTTTATTTAAGTTTTAAAATTTTAGAAAATGAACGTAATTCGCCAAGATGTTGATGCGTTAAACGCAGTATTGAAAATCACAATTGCTCCTGAAGATTATCATAAAAAGGTAAGCGCAATTTTAGATAAGCATAGAAAAACAGCTAAAATTCCAGGTTTCCGTCCAGGTCATGTGCCAATGGGAATGATTCAAAAACAATATGGTAAAGCTGTTTTGATTGAAGAATTAAACAAAGTAGTAAACGATACTTTATCAAATTATATCCGAGAAAATAAAATTGAAATTCTTGGCAATCCTATTCCTAAAGAAGGAGTTGAAGTTGTCGGTAGTTTTGAGAAACCAGAAGTATTCGAATTTGAATATGAAATCGGGTTAACTCCAAAAATTGAGATTCCGCTTTCATCAAAAAGCAAATACGATTATATTAAAGTTAAAATCGATAAAGATTTAGTTGACAAACAAATTGATGATTTGCGTCGTAGATACGGGAAACTTCTTTCTGTTGATTCAATTGAAGATAGAGATATGATATTGGCACAATTTGTTGAATTGAAAGAAGATGGGTCTATCTTAGAAGGTGGAATTCTTCATTCTTCAACAATCTCAATGGAATATGTTGTAGATAATAACGTGAAAAAAGAATTGCTTGGAAAAGTGAAGAACGACAAAGTTGTAGTGAAACCATCAACTGTTTCTCGAGGTGATAAAGATACTGCTGCAATGCTTGGAATCAAAGAAGAAGAATTAGCAACCATTTCGGATAAATTTCAAATGACAATCAATGAAATTAAAAGAATGGAATTAGCTGAAATGAATCAAGAACTTTTTGACAAGCTTTTTGGTCCAGGAGCAATAACTACTGACAAGGAATTGAGAGAAAGAATATCAGTAGATATGGGAGGAATGTTTTCAGGAGATTCGGATCGCCTTTTGACCCGTGAGATTTTTAATGATTTGATTGAAAAAACGAAAGTTGAATTGCCTACTAGGTTCTTGAAGCGTTGGATAAAATTGTCTCAAGAAACACCAATTACAGATGAGCAAATAGATTTAGAATTTGATAATTATCTGAAAAACTTGAAATGGCAATTGATTCAAGGAAACATTTTCAGAGAAAATAAAATCGGTCTTGATAATCAAGAAGTAATTGAATTCACGAAAGGATTATTGATAAGCAATTTTGCACAATACGGAATTCCTGCTCCTGAAGAAAAAGAGTTATTAGCTTCTGCAATGCAAGTTTTACAAAATAGAGAAGAGGCGAATCGTGTATACGATATGTTAGCTGAACAAAAGTTAACTCAGTATTTTAAAAGCACAGTTAAATTGAATGAAAAAGAAGTTTCTTACGATAAATTCGTTGAAATGGCTTCTAAATAATTCTTCAGAAATAATTTTTTGACTCTCAGTGAAAGCTGAGAGTTTTTTTATGTTCTTTTTTCCTAGAATCTTTTGATTATTTTTACATTGGAAAAAAGTGAGGATAACAATTATGTCAAAATCAAACAATTTTAGAATACGGTTTTACATTGCAATGATAGTGTTCTGTTTATTTGTGTCTAATTCATTTGCCCAACCGTCTTCAATCAATCGAAAAAAAAATCCTTATTCTTGGATGTTTGGAGTAGGTTGGAATGTCGTTGATGATAATGGTCAAGCATTCTCAAATTTGTTTGATGTAAAAGGTTCGTGGAATTATTTACCATATCCTACGCGAATTTCGATTGATAAATATCTAAAAAAAGGTTGGAGTTTGGAAGGGATGGTAGCGTATAATAAATACACCTCTTCGAAATTAATCAATGATACAACAGGTTTGTCTGGGATTTTTGTGTCAGGAGATTTCCATGTGAAATACAGTTTTTATCGTTTTTTCTCCCCTACAAAATGGTTTGACCCCTATCTTTCAGTAGGATTAGGTGTTACATATCGGGAAGTTATGTCTTCTCCAATTGCACCAACGTGTAATATTGCTTTAGGGGCAAATTTTTGGTTTTCAAAATCGTGGGGATTACAAGTTCAAACGATGGGTAAGCTTGGCTTGGTAACTGATATTTACGTTTCTAATACAGATTATTTACAACATACTGTGGGGGTAGTATACCGCAAACAACCAAAAAGAAGTCATAGTCGTAATAATAAAAAACGCTATGGTTGGACAAAAGAAACACAAAAGTACAAGAGAAGAAATTCGTAAATAAATTTTTATTGAAAATAAAAAAAGCCAACAGTCAGATGACAATTGGCTTTTTTTAAACAGTGGTGATTTAAGCTTATTTAATTTCTATATCAAATGGCATAATCATTTGTATTCCTGTCATCGATTCAATTTTCTTCAATTGTTGATAATAACGGATCAATTCTTCAGGCATTTTTTGTTGAGAAACACTTACTTCATCATTTTTCTCATCATTGAATTGCTCGAATATTGCAGCCCACTTATCTTCCTTTTTCAAAGGGTAGTACAATACTTTTTGAGTTTTAATATCACTTGCTGTTGCCGCATAATTAATCGCATCTGTAATCCCTCCAAGTTTGTCAACTAATCCAAGTTTCAATGCGTCACGACCTGTCCAAACGCGTCCTCTTGCAATTACATTAACTTGTTCTGTTGTCATTCCTCGACCTTCTGAAACACGCGTTAGAAACTGTGCATAGATTGCATCGACTTCTTCTTGAATAATTTTGAATTCGGCTTCTGTTAATTTTCGATTGGTCGTCATGACTGAATGTTGATTCGTAGCAGCACGATCGAAAGTCATTCCTAATTTATTAGATAACATTTTACCTGTGTAGGGTATCATCCCGAAAACACCAATAGAACCCGTTATTGTTGTTGGTTCAGCAAATATTAGTGTTGCTGGAGCAGCGATGTAATATCCACCAGATGCAGCAACGTCGCCCATGGAAACAATTACTTTTTTGACCTTGTTTGTTAATTTAACTTCCCTCCAAATTTCTTCACTCGCTAAAGCACTTCCTCCAGGACTATTGATTCTAAAAACAACTGTTTTAATCGTTCTGTTTTTTCTGGCTTCTTGAAATAACTTGCAAATTTCTTTAGATGAAAGTTCATCTCCATTTGTTGAAACTGCACCTTCAGATAGAATTACTGCAATATTTGGTTTCGTGTTTTTAGCCAACGCTTGTTGTTGATAAAATTTCTTTTTGGCATATTTTTCAAAAGCTTGTAAATTCAAATCTTCGTCTTCACTAATCCCAATTTTCTCAGAAATTAAACTGATTACCTCATCTCTGTATTTTAAACCATCTAACATTTTGTATTTAATTGCATCCTCAGCTCTATGGATTTTTGCACTGTCAGCAATTTCGTTAAGTTTTATCGAAGTCACCTTTCGATCACTTGAAATATCGGTACGAATATCTTCCCACATAGAAGTTAAATAACGCTCTATTTGAACACGACTTGAATCGCTCATGTTTTCTCTGAAGAATGGCTCAACAGCACTTTTGAAATCGTTGTTTGACCCTCTAATCACTTGAACCTCTACTTCTAACTTATCTAATGTTCCTTTAAAGAACGATAATTCAGCTCCTAAACCAATGAATTCCATTGTAGAAGTTGGAAAACCATAAACTTCATTCGCCGCTGATGAAATATAATATTCTTTTTGTGTAATTACTTCTCCACCATTATATGCGACTACAAATTTTCCACTTTTCTCAAAATCATTTAATGCATTTCTTATTTCCCTCGCAGTTGCATAACCACAGCTTAAATCACCAATTTCTAAGAATACTCCTTTGATTTTTGAATCTGTCTTTGCATGTTCTAAACCATACAAAATATCACTTAATCCAACTTGGTTATTCATTTGGAATGTCGAAGGATTGAATTCGGAATTAGACTTCTCTCCAATACTCCCTTCTAATGTCATGTGCAATACCGTATTGCTTTTTATAGCAAGAGGCTTCGGTCCAAAATCACCAAAACTTCCAATAATTCCTCCTACAATTAAAGAAAAGATCAATAATCCAATTACTGACATGATAAAGACCGCTAAAAAGCTAGGCCAAAATATTTTTCCAAATGTGATTTTCTTTTCAGTCATGATATTTTTTTTCAAAGGTCTTTTTTTAATCTTATTATAAGTGAATGAAATATATAGATGGTAATTAGAACTTTATGAATGAACTAATGAATGGATAAATGAAATTCATTTAGACTAACAATTTTGTTGTTCATCTGTTAATTACATGCAAACATCGAAATTTTGTAGAAGTTAAACTTTATATCTTTACCTTTCAATACTTAAACTAGAAAACCCTTCTAACAACAATTACTATGAAAAAAATACTACTCGCAATTTCTCTCCTATTTTGCGGAATTTCATTTTCACAAAAGTATTCGCGTGTAAAAATTAATGCTGACGCCATTGGACTAAAACAACTTTCTGATTTAGGCGTTACCATTGACCATGGAACATATAAAGAAAACACCTTTTTTATTTCAGACTTCTCAGATGTTGAAATTACAACTATGCAAAACAATGGCTTTAACATTGAAATTTTAATTGAGGATGTTGTTAAATACTATGTTCATCAAAATTTGTTAGGAACAGAACCAGTTGATAAAAATGCAACATGCTCAGGAACATCTGGATCTAATGGATTTTCGCCTACAACACCTGTGAATTTCAATCAAGGCACAATGGGCGGTTATTTGACCTATCAACAAATGTTGGATGAACTGGATGC
>JBEAUV010000201.1:0-5333 GCA_041161265.1 Bacteroidota bacterium
GAATCAGAAAGTGGATAAACATATACACTACCTACAATTTGATTATTTATTAAAGCAATTAAAAAGCCATCCTCCTTTAAAATTTCGAGGTATTTATCTTTATTCATTCGAATATAATCGTGCCCCCAGATTTCAATTTCAGTTTGAGCATATGCGAAAATCATTAGGCTATAAAGGCGCTCGATGTGTTCACTTGTCAGTTTAAGATCCTTATTCGAAATAATTTTAATCATTCAGCAAAGATAAATACTTTCTTTAGGGAAGAGTTGTAATTGAGTTGAGTCCAGTAATTGAATCTACCATACATAACTCTAAAAGAGCTCATTTGAATTATAAACACCTAATTTGTTCAATTAAAAAGCTGTGAGAAATGAATCCCACAGCTTATATTTTAAAACCTAAATACTATCAATGTTTTAGGACTAGTCATATTTTCAATGAATCCCAAATGATTTAATGCCCCATTGCTGCCATGTATCTTTCAGCATCTAATGCTGCCATACAACCTGTTCCAGCTGCAGTAATTGCTTGACGATATGTTTTATCCGCTGCGTCACCAGCAACAAATACACCTGGTACATTTGTTCTAGATGTTCCAGGTTGCGCATATTTAATATAACCAGTTTCATCCAAATCAATGAATCCTTTGAAAATATCTGTATTCGGTTGATGTCCAATTGCGACAAAAAAACCAGTGCAAGGAATTGTTCTTTCTTCTCCCGTTTTACTGTTTTTCACATGTGTTCCTGTAACAACATTTCCATCACCTAAAACTTCAACTGTATCAGTATTGAAAAGAATTTCAATATTTGGGGTGTTTTTCACACGATCAGTCATAATTTTCGATGCTCTGAATTCATCACGACGAACAAGCATAGTTACTTTCGTACAAAGTTTAGATAAATAATGTGCTTCTTCACAAGCAGAATCACCTGCACCAACAATAACTGTTTCTTGTCCTCTGTAAAAGAAACCATCACACACTGCGCAAGCAGAAACTCCACCACCTAATTGTAAGTACTTTTGTTCACTTTCTAATCCAAGGTATTTTGCTGATGCCCCAGTTGATATAATAACCGTAGTAGCATGTATCTCTTTATTCTCTTCTGTCCAGCATTTATGTATTGGCCCTGTAAAATCTACTTTTGTGATAAAACCGTAACGCACGTCAGTTTCAAATCGTTTTGCTTGAGCTTCTAATTGAACCATCATTTCAGGTCCAGAAATTCCGTCAGGATATCCCGGAAAATTTTCTACTTCATTTGTGGTTGTCAACTGACCACCAGGTTGCATTCCTTGGTAAAGAACTGGTTTCATATCCGCTCTTGCAGCATAAATAGCAGCCGTAAAACCTGCTGGACCAGAACCGATAATCAAACAATCCACTTTTTCTATTTCGCTCATTTGAATTCTATTTTAAGTTGAAATTTTTCGAACTACAAAATTAAACGAATAACTAGAAACTAACTATGAGTAGAGCAACAAAAAATCAAAAAATTATTTTAAAATTGGAAACCTGAAAATGTGGATAGACCTTTTAAGTATAGGTAGTTATAACGAGCTTAAATTAATCAACTCAAAACATTTTGAAAATCGAAATAAAGGAGCTACTTTTGTACCCCATTTTCCGGACACAAAGAATGATAGATACTGAATTGTACGAAGCAAAAGAATTATACCCATTTCAAGCAAAAACTGTTCATTCAATTATAGAAGAGTTTGAAAAAAATGGTAAAAAATTCAATTTACTATTTCAATTGCCAACAGGCGGTGGGAAAACAGTTATTTTCTCTGAAATCGCTAGAAAGTTTATTGAAAAGACAAATGAAAAGGTCTTGATTCTAACGCATAGAATTGAATTATCTGTCCAAACTTCAAAACAGTTATTTGCAATAGGTGTAAATAATATGGTGATCAATAGTGATGTCAAGAAAATTGATAATCAAGATGAATTTCCGTGTTTTATTGCAATGGTTGAAACGCTCAATAATCGGTTGAATGAAGATGAGAATTTCATTAAAGACGTTGGTTTAGTAATTGTCGATGAAGCACATTACAACAGTTTTAGAAAAATCTTCCAATTTTATGAAGGTGGGAATATTTTAGGGGTTACAGCTACTCCTTTAAGCAGTAATAAAGCGTTGCCGTTAAATGACAATTACAATAAATTAATTGTTGGAGAAAGTATTTCGTCATTAATTGAAGGCGGTTATCTTTCTAATGCCGAGTCATATACGTACGATGTTAATTTGCACGGATTGAAAATTGGTTCCAATGGAGATTTCACCGTTAATAGTTCAGATCAGGTTTATGGAAACTTCTTCATGCAAGAGAAACTTCTTTTTGCTTATGAAGAAGTGGCTATAGGAAATAAAACGTTGATTTTTAATTCTGGAATCGATACTTCTTTGAGAGTTGAAGAAACTTTTAAGAAACGAGGTTATCCAATCCGCCATTTAGACTCTACTTATAGTGATAAGGATAGAAAAGATATTTTGAAATGGTTCAAAGAAACGCCCGATGCAATTTTATCTTCTGTTGGAATTCTTACCACTGGATTTGATGAACCAACAGTTCAAACGATCATTTTGAACCGTGCGACGAGATCGTTAACCTTATACCATCAAATGATTGGTAGGGGTTCTCGTAAATTACCAAACAAAAGTGAATTCAAATTAATTGATCTTGGGAATAATGTTCGTCGTTTCGGATTATGGCAAGATTATTTGAATTGGCAAGATGCTTTCCGCTTTCCAGATCGCTTTTTGGAATCTCGTTTGTCCGAAAATGATGATTTAGAATTTGAAGTGGAATATGAATTTCCAAGAGGAATGAGTGATGTCATGAAAACTGATTTATTGGAGAAGTTCAATATCAAAGATGTTTATTATGAATGTGTTGATGCAGGAAAGAAAGGGAAGGATGCGGTTGATTTATCAATGGAGAATCATTTTGAGGTGATTGTCGAAGCTTCTACAGATTTCTATCATGCTTTAGAATTAATGGCTGTAATTCAAGAACATGTTGAACACCGACTCAAACATTACACAAAGTGTATTTCTAAAAGCACACCTAATTACTTGAAATACTTGATTGAAACATATAATCGTCAGTTGCGTCAGAAATTGCGCAATGTTCTAGATGATGAATAAAGCCTGTCTTTAAGGTTGATCACATGCTTGTACGAAATAATAACACAAATTAAATTTTAAGGACACGTTAAAAATTCTAAAGATAATGTTGTCTTGGATCACAACTATTTGGATTGATACCTGTAATTTTTATAACATCCAAAATATGTAATTCGTGATAATTTGTGAAAATTTGTGGATTATTCTTTTATTAATAAAAAACAATGTAATAAAGTGCTAGTGTATTTTTTTGTCCACAAATTTCACTGATTTTCACAAATTTATTAGGAGTCAAAATACAAGTTATGGGGAGAATAATATCAAATATCACAACTACTATAATATTCCTTTTAATAAGTCAAACTGATTTCAACGGTATCAAATGCATTGGTATAAGCACTTTTCAATCCTTGGTTAGATGTACCCAATAACCAATAATAGTAGGAGTAATCTGTGTTTGCGTCATTGATACAATAAATAGAAGTATTAACTGTTCCAAATAAAATTTGTTCAGCATCACTGCAACATTCAGCGCAACCTTCTTTTCCCGTCTGTTTAATATATTTTAATTGATCACTCGGTAGAGGGTTAGAATTAAAAAAAGTAAGTTTTACCCATGCCTTTGCTTTTGTTGAAAAATCTCGGACATTATCTTCTGATGTGGTTAAAGATGAAAAATAAACATCTTCAGTAATTTCGAAATAATTGGTTTTATTAATTGAAACAACATATTTTTCCATTTTATCTCTTGGAAAAGTAAACGAATATGCGCCGTCTGATTCTATTGTTGATGTGCTTAGCAATTGTTTTTGTGTAGTTCCAACTGGAACTTGATATAACTTAATAGTCGCTCCAGAGAGGTTTTGGTTAAATGTTAAATCAGATACTGTTCCTTTTAATACAAAATCAGCCTTTCCTTTTTTGCAAGAAACGGATAACAAAATAATTACAAGAAGAGCCAAGTATCTCATGTATAAATTTAATGATTTTAAATTAATCTTTTCATTCCAACAATTGTTTGTTG
The DNA here is from genome assembly GCA_041161265.1 of Bacteroidota bacterium. GTDB lineage: Bacteria > Bacteroidota > Bacteroidia > Flavobacteriales_D > Crocinitomicaceae > M0103. The sequence continues at coordinate 4,156 of JBEAUV010000201.1, forward strand.
AAAACATATCTTAACATTTTTTAGGATTATTGAAGATTAAACATACCTTGGCACTTAACTATTATTTATTTAAATCTATTATTATGAGTGAAACATTAGACAATGTAGAAGGTCAAGAAGCAAAAAGACCAACGTTTTTAACAGTATTATGTGTGTTAAGTTTTATCGGATCAGGATGGGGAATCATTTCTGCTTTAGCGATGAAAGATCCAGGGTTAGCTGAATATGCAGGTTACTATTACTGGGTTATGTTATTATTAAACATTGGAACATTATATGGTGCTTTCGCAATGTGGAAAATGCAAAAAATGGGATTGTACATTTGGACTGCTGCTGAAGTTATCGGTGTAGTTTTAATGTGGGTTGTAGTTAAAGGATACTTAGCTAGTATGATGGCTCCAATTGATTCATTGAACGAAATTGAAGGTATGGAAGGTTTAAATACTGAAGTTTTAGCTGCAGGTGGAAATGCATTAGTTGAAGGTGTTATGAATACTGCTTTGATTATTGGGTCAATTTTCCCTGCTGTATTTGTTCTTTTATATTGGATGAATGCAAAGCATTTGAAATAAGATTTGACATTTGATAAAATATTAAACCTCCTTCGGGAGGTTTTTTTTGATATATTTTAAGATTTTCAAAAAGTATTGATATATTGTACTTTTAATAAACTAAACTAAACTATTGACTTAAACTAATTACTATGGGAGAATTAATTTTGATTTTGGGTGCTTATTTCATTTTTGTATTAGCACTTGTGATTTTTATGATTATTAGCATGTGGAAAATTTATTCCAAAGCAGGTAAACCAGGATGGGCATCAATTGTTCCGATTTACAATTATGTGGTATTGTTGGAAATCATTAAAAAGCCAATTTGGTGGATTATATTAATGTTGATTCCAATTGTAAATTTCATCGTTATCATCATTATAATGATTGAATTAGCTAAAGCCTATGGAAAAGAAGGTGGTTTTGCAGCTGGTTTGATTTTATTGCCAATTGTTTTCTTTCCAATTTTAGCTTTTGGAGATGCAAAATATGTATATGGGGACAAACCTCAGCCAACATCTGATTTATTAGATAATTAAATTAATTTGACTATTTATATTAAACCTCCTTCGGGAGGTTTTTTTTTGACTTATTTTAAGATTTTCAAAATGTTTTAATATTTGTCAC
>JBEAUV010000202.1:0-5299 GCA_041161265.1 Bacteroidota bacterium
GTGTAGAAACAACTATTGTGTCGATACGTTGAGGAACATTATCGTCAGAATATTCAATTGTTACTTGTGACTTAGCATCAGGACGTAAATAAGGAATCAATTCTAACTCATTGTTACGAACGTATGAAAGCTCTTCCAAGATTTTATGTGCTAAATCCAACGCCAATGGCATGTAATTATCTGTTTCAATAGTCGCATAACCAAACATCATTCCTTGGTCACCTGCACCTTGAGCATTTGCTTTTGATTCAAAATCGTTGTTTGCAACAGCACGGTCAACACCTTGATTAATATCTTCAGATTGATCATGTAAAGCCGAGATGATTCCACATGAATTTGCATCAAACATATATTCAGACTTCGTGTAACCAATTTTTTTAATCGTCTCACGAGCAATTGATTGAACATCCAGATAAGTGGTGGTTTTGATTTCTCCAGCCAAAACAACCAATCCTGTAGTTACTAACGTCTCACAAGCCACTTTTGATTCTGGATCAAAGGCCATGAAATTATCAATTAAAGCATCTGAAATTTGGTCAGAAACTTTGTCTGGATGTCCTTCTGAAACTGACTCTGATGTAAATAAATATGACATTTTATTTTCTTTAAATTAGGAAAGTGCAAAATTAGTAAAAAAAGATTAAGACCATTGCAAAATACTTGTTTTATAAAGAATTCTGCTAAAAAAACAAGCAAAAACATCGTTCTAGAAAAATTTCATTTGCTCATTACCAGCAACTAATTGGTGTGTGATAAGGTTTGGAGAATGCAGATTGAATGAATTTCAACAAACAAAAAATCCCTCTACCTTTCGATAGAGGGATCAGCGATGATCTGTTGTTAACGCTTCATCAGCTTTCTTCAAACTGCAGCGGGACTTCACTTTATACTGCATACACTACTGAATTGTATTTGTGCCCCCTTTGTGGTGGTAGTCAATCACCAGCCTTGCATCGAAGTATGCTGTGAAGAATTCAGGATGAACAGCTTTCAATACATTTACCAATTGATCAATACTCCCTGATAAAAGCATGTCGATCTCTTTTGACAATTTAATGATCGCAGCATTCATTTTTTTACGGTCATCGATTGCTTTTCGAGGGTTCGAAAGTTGCTCGTCCAATTCATCTCTGTGGTTCACAATATCTTCCACATCTTGCAGAGTGATTCCAAAATCCACCAAATCAGCTGAGTGTGTTTGAGCCCGCTCAATGATGCGATCGATTCGGCTGATTAGATCAATTCTTGCAAGAGCGTTTAACGAATTATGTGTTATCTTCATTTCCTTGCGTAATTTTTCATTCTCGGTCGATGTTGAAAAAGCAACCAACGCACTTGAGATTCTAAAAATACGGTCGATCCGCTCTTTTTTTATATGATCCTTCTCAGCACTTACACCAACTGTGATAGCTTGTTGCATTGCTTCTTTTTCCTCCATTAAACGAATTTTCGGACTCATTGTTTCGAAGGCACTCACGAAGGCAGGAATCCCTTCCCAAATCGTGTCGTTCGTGGTAAGGATGTCTTTCACCCTTTTATACATCACCAACTTGTTTTTTGTACTCTTTTTCATCTTTTTTAAGTTTTAGATCGATTTTGTCCATTTTTAGAAAGGTGCTTCGTGCTATTTATCTTCTGCTCCCAGCTTTCTTCCTTTATTAAAACGCCTCGAATTGTTATGTAGGCATAGCATTGAAAATAGTATGCCAAACATTCACGCTTCGTGTTAACTATCGTTAATAGCATTTTGAAACGTGCTTACACTTTTTACACTTGGAGCCTATTTTGGACTAATAAAATGCGCAATTTGACTCTGAATTAGTATTCACAAAACTGTTACAAACTATAAATTAGCGATCGTATACCAATTCTGGGCGTGAAAATGCCATTCTGAAGCGTTGACGTGCCATTCTGAATCGTTGACGCGCCATTCTTGACGATGAAAATGCCATTCTGAAGTGGTGAAGTGGCGTTCTGGATCGTTGACGCGCCATTCTTGAAGATGAAAATGCTATTCTGAAGGGTTGACCTGGTGTTCTGGAACGTTGACGCGCCATTCTTGACGATGAAAATGCCATTCTGAAGTGTTGACGTGGTGTTCTGGAACGTTGACGCGCCCATCCTGAAAAATTCAATTTCAAATACGTCTTACGTTTTACAGGAATTTGTTTGTTGCTGGATTACATCCAGCAACAAACAAATAACCCCCTAAAGGGGTAAAAAACTGAATTTCAATTATTGTTTCACGACGGACTTCTATTATTTATTCATTGGTAATAACCACTCTTTGCATTTTAGAAATGTTACCAGCTTTCAAGGTCACGAAATAAACACCGTCATTCATGTTAGTAGTATTGAACACTGTTTGTCCATTTTCTGAAACAGACTTCGTTGCAACAATTTTTCCAATAACATCTGTTATAACTAACTCACCTTCTTGATTAGCAGGAAGAATTAAATCAACTGTGAATGACGTTGTTGCTGGATTTGGATAAACATACATGCTAAACAAATCTGAATTTATTTCATCCAGAGCAGCCGTGTTTAATACATTAAATATCATTGTTGTATCACAACCAGCAGCAGAAGTTATCGTTACAGAATATGTACCTGGGTTTAACCCTATGTTATCTTCTGTATTTATACTATTACTCCAGTTGTAAGAATAACTAGCACTATTTGCAATAATTACATTTATGCCACCATCTAAACATGTTGCACAAGTTGCATTAGTAACAATTGAATTTGCATTGAAAATCGTGTTTATATTGATAACATCATAACTTCCTGAAATTATGCAACCATCATTTAAATCAACTATTGTTACTGAATATGTTCCAGCAGAAAGTCCTATAATATCTTCTGTACCTGAAGTGTTTGACCAAAGGAAAGAATTGCTTCCAGATCCACCTGTTAACGTTAAATCAATCGATCCAGCTCCATTCAAACATTCCTCATTAGTTACTGCAGCATTTACAACTGTTCCGTTTGTTTGATTTCCGACGATATAGGTGAAATCTTGATTACATCCTCCGGGAAAGTCTACGTTACATGTATAAGTTCCATATGCCAATCCAGAAACATCTTCTGTTGTTGCACCATTTGACCATAAATAAACTAACCCAGATCCAGATACCACTGTTTGATTAATCGAACCAGTTCCTTGACTACAATAATCATCAGTTGATATTGCTGTAATTTCAAAGTCAACATCATTCCCAACTACTATTGTCACTTCATCAGAACAGCCACCACCGCCTCCTCCAGAAGAAGTTACGGTTAAAGTGTAGGTCCCAGCAGGAATATTATTCAAATCTTGGGTAGTTGCACCATTTGACCATAAATAAGTGAATCCGCCGCCGCCGCCACCACCGCCGCCAGTTATAGTAACATTGATTGAACCATTATTTAAACCACATGATGCATCTATCTGCGAAGTAGCAATATCAAAGAATGCATCATTTTCTATGATTACAGTTGAATCAACTGAACAACCAAAATTATCAGTAATAGTGAGAAGGTATGTGCCTTGCGTTAAACCAAAAATTGTCGGCCCACCATTGTTAACGCCATCAATATAATAATCATCTGCTGTTCCACCAGTGAAAATGTCGATACTTCCATTAACATTATTACAAAAATCATTGTTGATGTTTAAATTTGTAAACCCAAGACCTGAATTTTGAATTCCTACAATTACATTTAGTGTCGTTTGACAATTTGCGCCATCTGAAATAGTTACTATATAATCTCCTGCAGCAATTGGTGAAATGTCTTCTGTATTTGAGCCATTACTCCAAGAAAAACTAAAAGGTAAAATACCAGCAGTTACGGTTAAATCAATAGCACCGTTAGCGGTAGTACAAAATGCATCAGTTACAATTGACGTTGCTGAAACATTCGATAAATTTGTGTTTCCAATTGCAAAAGACTGAGTCAATGCACAGCCTAGTCCATCAGTTACCGTTACAGAATAGTTGCCAATAGAAAGTCCAACTATATCTTGGCCAATTGCCGCATTATCCCATAGGTATGAGATTGTTGGAGTTCCCGTTACTTCAATATCGATAAAACCTTGCCCATTACCGCATGTTTCATTTTGAACGTTTGTGAAAGAGATTGCCAACGTACCTGTTTGATTTGGTACTATAGCTGATGCACTTGCTGAACATCCCAAGTTGTCTGTAACTGTCAATACATAAGTCCCTCCATTAACATTTACAAGGTCTTCAGTTAAATCTCCATTGCTCCAAGAGTACGAAAGAGGTGTTCCTGTAATTGTAGCATCTACAGCACCATTTCCTTGTCCACAAATCTCATCTGTTATACTTGTAATAGAAACTGCTAGACCATTCGTAATATTGACAATAGAGCCAGTATAGTTTGAAGAGCAACCATAAAGGTCACTTACTGTAACCGAATAGGTTCCCGCTGAAATTCCTGTTAGATCTTGTGAAGTGGCATTATTGGTCCATAAATAGTAATATGGTATTGAACCTCCTGTTACAGTCACATTTATTGCACCATTTTGAGTCCCACAACTCTCATTTGTTACAATTCCAGTTGAAGCTAAAGTCCCTGCATCATTCCCAACGGTAAATGATTGACTCATTGAACAGCCCGCCAGATTTGATACAGTTAAGTTATATGTTCCTGCCGAAAGATTTGTTATATCTTCAACATTGTCACCATTCGACCAAGAATAACTATACGGCCCTGAATCATTAGACATTGTTAAATTGATTTCTCCAGTTCCTGAGCCACATGATTCATTTGAAACAGAAGACGAGGCAATAGCAATATTACTTCCATTTGGAAGAATCGTATATGTTTGTGTTAAGGAACAACCTCCAAATGAATTTATGGTAACAGAGTAATTGCCATCGGTCAAATTCGTTAAATCCTGAGTGGTTGCACCATTACTCCATAAATAAGTTATTGGAGCTGAACCTCCAGTAACAGTAATATTGATAGCACCTTGACCATTTGTTCCTACACCTGCAATACATGCCTCATGTGTAAGAACACTCGTTGAAATTGCTAATGTTCCTGGTGAATTATCAATCGTAACAGAATGTGCTAATGAACAACCATTATTATCTGAGATCTGTAATGTGTAAATCCCAGCTGACAAACTCGTTAAATCTTGGGTCGTGATGCCATTGGACCATAAATATGTATAAGGCACCTGTCCTCCAAAGATATTCACATTAATTGCTCCACCGTTGTTTCCACATAATGCATCAGTTATAGATTGATTACTGACAACTAATGTTCCAGGTGAATTAATTACAGTTAG
>JBEAUV010000203.1:0-5291 GCA_041161265.1 Bacteroidota bacterium
ACAAGCAGATAGACTTACCATCGTAATCAAACTTAATAAAAAATAGAAATTCTTTTTCATAGTAAATGTATTATTGTTTTTTTTTAATCATTAAATAGAGTCGATAGGAACGATAAATTCCATAAACCAATAAAACAAATATAAATGCTGTTCTTTTATTACCTGATAAATCTTCTATCATGAGGTTTGTAAAGGTTAAAAAGTAGGTCATCACAAAACTGACAACAATAATAAAACCAGTCAAAATTATTGATACAATATTCAATCTCATTTTTAAAAGTATAAAAAAAATCCCCGAAAGATAAAAATCAATCGGGGATTATTATTTTGAATAATATTATTCTAAAGTAAAGTTAATAGGCATTTGGAACCAAGAAGAAACGCTTTTACCGTTTATCTTACCTGCTTTCCAATTTGGCATCGATTTCACAACTTTCATTGCAGCTTTGTCGCATTCAGGACAACCAGGGATCCCACGAACAACCTGTACACTGCTGATGGATCCATCACTTGCTACAGCAAATTTCAAATAACATTTACCTTGAATATTAGCTTCTTTAGCAACTTCAGGATAAACAATGTGTTTTTGAATATAAGCCATCATTGCTGGGAAACCACCTGCAAATTCTGCCTCTTCATCAACAAAAGTATAAGTCTCAGGAGCTTTAACTTCAGTTACTTTAACCTCGCCTACAACTGGTGGAGACCAATTTTCTTCTTCAACGTCATTCGTAACATTACTTACTTTAACGTCTGGATCAACAATAACAACTTCTTCATCCACTTCGATGTCCACAACAACTGGAGCTATAAACGCAACAGTCTTTTCCATTGGTGGCGGTAATTCTTCCTTTGGTGGTGGTGGAACATCTTCTTCAGGTGGAGCAGGCACCACAAACTGTGACGTATCAACAGGTGGTGGTGGAATTACTGTCTCAGGAATACTTTTATAAATCATATATGATCCATAAGCTATCGCGATTGTTAAAAACAAGCCAAACATTATCCACATCAAGTTTCTATCGTAATCCTTTCGCAATGCATATGCACCATATTCTTGATTACGATTTTCAAAAACCAAACTGTTTCTTGAAACAGAAGTTACTTGTTGCCATTTCCCTGCTGCGAAATAATCATACAAAGTAATGATTGCAACAATTACGATAAGACTGATAATTACTCCCATGTTATTTAATTTTAGATTTCAATAACTCTAATTCGCTTGCCAAAATATCAACTGGCGCAATTACACCTATTTCAGCAATTTTTAGTTCGTCAACCAAATCAATAAAATTCTTTGTTGTCGCTTTGTCATCGGTTTTGATCAGAACCTTCAAAGCGTCTCTTTCCTTTTTCAAATCAATCAACTTCCTTAGATAAGTACTATCTTGTATTTCTTTTCTTTCCAGTTGCTTATCTAATCCTTCCTTCCCTATTAGCACAGACTTATTTAATTCAGCTAATAATTTTCTTACGCCTTTCGGTCCGAAGTTCGTCTCTTCTAAAACTGTCGCTGGCTTGTCTCCTGTTGGGACTGAATAGTATTGACCAGTGTAATAAAAAAGTTTATCTTCTGTAACTAAAAACGTAATTGCATTATTAATTTTTGGTGGTTTTGTTAAATCCTTTGGATCCGGTTTCGCAGGATACACCATACTCATTACTTTCGGTTTGCTAAAAGTTGCTGTCAAGACAAAAAACGTAAGCAATAAGAATGCCAAATCCACCATTGGCGTCATGTCTACTCTTGTTGAACTTTTTTTCGCTCTTTTTTTACCTTTTTCGTGACCGCCTCCGCCGCCACCTTCACCCATTTCTGCCATAATTCAATTTTTTATAATGGAGCCATTTCCATTGAGGTGACAAAATTCAAGTTATTCAATTCCAAATCTCTGAATACATTAATTACATTCTGAGCATGAACATAGACTGCTTTTCCATCTACACGTAAAATGAATTTTGGTTTAAAGTCATTCATTTCTGGTTCTTCTCCACTTAATTTTGCTTCTTCGTAATTTGTCTTTCCAGTATTCAAAGCAGCAATATTTCCATAAAAAATCCAATCTTTTAATTGATTATTTAGAGAATCTAATGGAATACCTTTTGTATTAAAGGCTTTGCGTGCTCCACTTTCCATATCAATGTATTGAGGTAATTCTTGCATTGTGCAACCAAAAGCTGACATAAAACTAAATTTCTTGAATTGCTCTTCATTAAATTTAATTTTATATTTAGTCCCCATATTAGCTAACAACTCTTTTCTCGCTTCAGCGTTTGATATATCAAAAAACACACGTCCACCTTTATCAATTGTTATCATAATAACATTTTTAGGGATAATGTGATCACTTATACTTGTAGGGTAATCTACCTCTACAGGTTCAGGTGATTTTAACGTCGATGAAAGCATAAAGAAAGTAACAAGCAAGAAAGCCAAGTCAACCATAGGGGTCATGTCTATCGACGGTGAACTTTTAGGTATTTTAATTTTAGGCATTTCGCTTAATTATTTAATTAATTAATTATTTGTTTGATGCTGTAAAATCTTGAACGATTGTAAAGCTAGCCTCATCGATACTATATGTCATAGAGTCAATTTTAGTTGAGAAGAAGTTATACATGATAATTGCGATTGTCGAACCTGTAATACCAAGTGCAGTGTTAATAAGTGCTTCAGAAATACCTGCAGATAATTGAGCAGTATCAGGAGCACCTTGACTCATTGCCGAAAACGACTTAATCATACCAAGTACCGTTCCGATCAAACCAATTAAGGTAGCAATCGATGCACATGTAGATAAAACAACCAAATTTTTAGAAAGCATTGGTAATTCTAATGAAGTAGCTTCTTCTAATTCTTTTTTCAAAGATTCTACTTTTTGTTCTTTATCCATTGATGTATCTGCTGCTACATGGTTGTATTTTTCTAAACCAGCACGAACAACATTTGCTAAAGATCCTCTTTGAGCATCACACTCTTCCAAAGCAGTAGAAATATCTTTTGTTTCAAGTAAACCTTTTACTTTCGAAACGAAATTCACAACGCTTCCTTTACCTGCCGCCTTAGAAAGTGTAATGAAACGTTCAATTGAAAATACAATAACGATTATAAGGATAGCAACTAGCATAGGCACAATAAACCCACCTTTGTGAATTAATCCAAAATAGTGTTGTACACCATCCGTAACCACTTCATTTTCCTGAAGACCGTCAACAAAATTTGCTTTATCACCGAAGATAAATGTGTAAATTAAAACACCAATTACTAATGAAATTACAATTGCAATTGATGCCATTAAAGATGAAAAACCACCTGCTGTCTTTTGATTTTTGCTCATAATTTTAAATTTTTATTATTCTTTAGATTTCGATTTAAGTGCCAAACATAACAAAAAACTTTCAAATGAAAAAGATAAACTTGTTACGTTTTTATTAACATGTAACTGATTCTTTTTATTGTGTCAACTTCACCTATTTAACGGTGAAGTTGACAGTGATTTATTTGATTAATAGCAAAGTTTCTCATAAAAGACCTAAGTTATTGTAAATCAATATTTATGGGAAGATTAAAATATGAACTTACAGCTTTTCCTTTTATTTTTCCAGGTTTCCAATTCGGCATCATTTTTAAAACTCGAATTGCTTCTTTATCACATTCTGGGCAATTTGGAATACCTCGTTGCACCTTTATAGAACTGATGCTTCCATCCTCTCCTACCACAAATTTTAAGAAAACCTTTCCTGAAGCATTAATATCATGTGCAATATCAGGAACTCTAAATTTATCTTGAATAAATTTCATCATTGCAGGAAAACCACCAGGGTATTCTGCTTCAACATCCACCCAATCAACTGGACCTTTTGGGGTTGATTCAGTTGTATCTTTTTTATTTCCTAAAACAGGGATAAATGTTCCTTTGCCTTTTTGCTCTGCTTCAAGTGCAGCAGCCTTAGCTTTTTCTAGCTCATCTTGAATTCGTTGCTTTTCTTTTATTTCCTCGTCAGTTACTTCTGGAATTTTGAATTCCAATGTCGCTTCGTGAGATTCTTCAATAACCTTTTCAATCTTCACTACTTTAACAGGCTCATCTTTGGTTAAGATTTCAGGATTTGGGTCGATATCAACCACAACTGGTGGTTTGAAAGCAATAGGCTTCGGGTCATTTTTAAAACCTAAATAACCAGCGAAAATTAGTCCTGTACTAAAAACAAATGAGATCATAATAATTAATAGTGTTTTGTCGTAATCTCGACGTATTACATATGCACCATAATCTTTGTTTCGTTTTTCGAATACAGCGTTATTTCTAGTGGATGATGTAACTTGTTGCCAGCCTCTTGATCCAAAATAATCGTAAAATGAAACAGCTGCGACCAATGCGATAATACTTAATATAACAATCATAAGAGTAAGTTTAAAAAATTAGTACTAGTTCAATTTAGTATTTCAATTGTCAAACATTTAGCTAAACTGTTTAACGAACTGAAGTACATCTTTTCCTTCTATCGGTTCATTCAAACTTATTAAAAGATTGAATAGATTAATGATTAAATATACCTTATGTATCTATCATTGATTAAAGTGACGGAAATAATAATTATTCTGTCCGCATAGTAATAACATACTAGATTTAAATGTTAATTCATTGTTAAACTAATGTTTACAAAATATTTGTAACCGATTACATTGGCATGACTTATACTTTCAAACTCTCCAAAATGAAAAAGTCTCTCCATTTTTTCGTGTTCCTGTTTAGTGGAATCGGCTTGATTGTCTCTTTTACATCAAGCACTAATGAAATAAAAATATCACTTAATGAAGCCATTCAGAAAGGTTATATTCAATGTAAATCTTCAAGTTCAGGAAGTTTTAATGGAAAATGTGTCAAACTTGAATTACAAAACAACACTGTTCGACCTATTCAGTTGATTATTCCACCTGGAACGCTTTTCTACCCAAGTGATTCAGATGAACAAACATTAATAACAATTGAACAACAACTATTATCACTTGCACCTTCAAGTAATAAAACAGAAAGTGTTAACGCATATTGCAGTGAACATTCAGATCAATGTCCCTCAGAAGGAGGTTATTTTTCGATGGGAACGAATAAAAACCCAAAGTTTGATTCCCTATTTGTATATTTAAAAAACAAATCACTGCCTTCCTCCCAGCAAGATATTGTTTGGGCAATCAGTGATAATTCTCCTATTTCAAACATTTCAATGGATGCTAAATGTTTGAGAGAAATTCGTTCTTTTTTATGCAAATTAACTGGTCAAGAAGAAGT
>JBEAUV010000204.1:0-5242 GCA_041161265.1 Bacteroidota bacterium
ATCAGAATATTGCAAACGTGATGTTGTATTCTGATCATCCTGAGTACATCATTTTACTCGGAGCAATTGTTTGTATTGACGCTATTACTGCTTTGCCATTAGCTAAATTAAGGGCTGAAAATAAAGCAGTTCAATTTGCTTCCATTCAATTTGCATCTATAGGGGTGAATATAGGATTGAATTTGTTTTTAATGCTTGGAGCTTTCGATCCTGCAAGGCCTGAAGAAGGAGTATTATTTATTCTTTTTGCTAATCTCTTCGCATCACTTGTTAAGCCTATTTTACTCTATAAACATTTCTTGAATCTTCGTTTGAATTTCGATTTCGCACTTGCGAAAAAAATGGGAATTTATGCAATACCACTGGTGATTGCTGGATTTGCAGGTATTGTGAATGAAACAATTGATAGAATATTGTTGAAGCATATTTTGTATGATGGTTCAACAGTTGAGTCACTTACCTATGCCGAAGGTCAAGTTGGAATTTATAGCGCTTGTTACAAATTAGCCATGTTAGTTACTATTTTATTGCAAGCATACCGATACGCTGCTGAACCATTTTTCTTCGCACAAATGAAAAACGAAGAAAAAAACAAAGTCTATGCGAAAGTGATGAATTTCTTCGTTGCAATGGTTTGTTTGGTCTTTCTTGTCGTTTCTTTGAACATTGATATTTTCAAATTATTTATTCGAAACGAAGCGTATTATGTTGGTTTAGGAGTTGTACCAATCTTATTATTAGCGAATGTTTTTTTAGGTATTTATTACAACCAAAGTATATGGTACAAGTTAAGTGGACAAACAAAATTTGGTGCCTATATCGCTATTGTTGGAGCAGGATTAACACTTGTCATAAATATGATTTTTATCCCAATTTATGGATTCATGGCATGCGCTTGGGCAACATTAATTGTATATGCCTTCCAAATGGTTACATCGTATTTACTTGGGCAAAAATATTATCCTATTAAATATAATTTGCGAAAATTTGGTTTGTACTTGGGCGTTGCATTATTCTTCTATTTTATCACCCGAATGCTTGATATTCAAGGAGTAATGGGAAAACTATTCGTACACAATGCACTTATTTTAATTTATATCGCAATGGTTTATGCTTTTGAAAAATCATCTTTCAAAAAAGCATAGATTCTTTTTAATAAACAGTTGTTGATTTCTAAGTAATCTCGCGCATTTCATCCCCTTTCTTTTTCGTATTTTTGAAGTCAATTAACGGCAAATGCAAGTAAAAATAATTAATCAGTCAAAACACGCTTTACCAGCTTATGAAACATCTTCATCAGCAGGCTTAGATGTTCGTGCAAACTTGACTGAACCAATTGAATTAAAACCGTTGGAAAGAGCCTTAGTAAAAACCGGACTTTTCATGGAAATTCCAGCAGGATTTGAGTGTCAAGTGCGCCCAAGAAGTGGCTTGGCTTTCAAAAATGGAATTACAGTTTTAAATTCTCCCGGCACTATTGACGCAGATTATAGAGGCGAAGTAGGGGTTATTTTAATCAATCTTTCAAATGACACTTTTGTTATTGAAAATGGAGAAAGAATTGCTCAATTGGTTTTTGCAAAAGTGGAACAAGCTGAGTGGAAAGTAGCAATCGAACTTTCAGAAACAGAAAGAGGAGTTGGTGGATTTGGTAGCACAGGAGTGAAATAGTTACAAATTACGAATTGAAAATATGAATATTATTGTTCCAATGGCGGGACGCGGAAGTCGTCTTCGTCCACATACATTAACAGTACCAAAACCATTAGTTCCAGTGGGTGGGAAACCGATTGTTCACAGATTAGTGGAGGATATAGCAGCTGTTTGTACTGAAAAAATCGACGAAATAGCTTTTGTTATTGGTGTTGATTTTGGTGATGAGGTGGAAAAAGAATTAATTGCTGTTGCAGCAAGTTTGGGTGCAAAAGGATCAATACATTATCAAGAGAAGCCTCTTGGAACGGCTCATGCAGTTTTGTGTGCAAAAGAAAAATTGTCTGGACCAGTTGTCGTTGCTTTTGCAGATACCTTGTTCAAAGCGAATTTCAAAATTGACCCGAATGATGACGGAATTTTATGGGTAAAACAAATTGAAGATCCGAGTGCATTTGGGGTTATCAAAATGAACGAAAAAGGAGAAATTATTGATTTCGTTGAAAAACCAAAAGAATTCGTTTCTGATTTGGCTATGATTGGAATTTATTATTTCAAGGATGGAGAACGTTTACGAACTGAATTAGAATATTTGATTGATAACAATATCATTAAAGGTGGTGAATACCAATTACCTGATGGTTTGCGTCGTTTGACAGAAGCAGGATATAAATTTAAACCAGGAGAAGTTATCGAATGGTTAGATTGTGGTAACAAAGAAGTGACAGTTCACACCAACCAACGGGTGTTGGAATATGATTTTGAAAAAAACAAGATGATGGTTGCCGAATCAGCGGACATTATCGATTCTGTGATTATTCCTCCTTGTTTTATTGGAGAAGGAGTTGTAATTGAAAATTCGGTTGTTGGACCTCATGTTTCTTTAGGGAAGGGTACGCGAATCATGAATTCTATTATTTCAAATTCGAATATCCAGCAAAATTCTGAAGTTACCAATGCTGTCTTAAAGAACTCAATGATAGGCTCTAATGCCAACTATGTTGGTTCGGCACGTGATTTGAGTCTTGGCGATTTTTCAACTGTGAAAGAATGAGGTTTTATAGCTATTTAACTATTTTCTTGATTTTATTACTGACTGCATGTGGTACAACGAAGAAGACTAAGGAATTGCCAGGTTTTTCTGCCGCTGAGTATCCTTATATTGAAAAGTTTCATGAAGGAGTTCGTCTAAAGGCGCGTGGACAAATCGAGGAATCAATTGCTATGTTTGAACAATGTTTGTTGATTAAACAAACAGATGATGCCGTTTATTACGCCTTGTCTGAATTGAATTTAATGAAGGATAATCAAACGAAGTCTGCTGAATATATTTTAAAAGCTGCGGATTTAGATCCAAACAACATTTGGTATACCCAAGAGTTAGCTTACATGCAATTTGAACAAGGAGAAATTGAAAAAGCAGTTAAAAATTTCCAAAAATTAGTAAAACATACTCCCCAAAATGTAGAGTGGTTGTATGGGTATGCGGAATGTTTAGTTAAACTTGACAAAACTGATGATGCAATTAAAATGTTTGATAAAATGGAAGACCAAATTGGTGTAAACCCTGAGCTTTCAATTCAAAAATTTAAATTGTATGTTGGGCTTAAACAACCTGAAAAAGGAATTCAAGAGTTAGAAAAAGCGCGCAAAGTGTATCCAGAAGATCCGCAGTTGTTGGCTACTTTGGTTGATTATTATTTTCAAACAAATCAGGCGGAAAAGGCACTTTCTTTTTTAGAAGAATTAGTAAAAGCAACTCCAGATAACGGTAGAGCACATTTGGCTTTGGCAGATATTTATAGACAACAAGGTAAACAAGCTTTGGCTTATGTCGAATTGAAAAAAGCATTTCAATGTGATGATGTTGATATCGACACAAAAATGAAAATTCTAATCAATATTCACGAAGCAAGTTATAAAATTGATGCTGAAGTCTATGAATTAGTGGAAATCATAGTTACTCAATATCCAACTGATGCGAAGGTCCATTCCATTCGAGGTGATTATATGCTGCGTGCTGAAAAGGAAGATGAGGCGCTTAAATCTTATAAAGAAGCATTGAAATACGATAAATCCCAATATCCAATTTGGAACCAAGTCATGATTATGGAATACCAAAAGTCCAATTTTGAGGATTTGTATGATGACAGTAAAGTGTGTTTAGAATATTTCCCAACAGTTGCTGCTGTTTATCTATTAAACGGTCTAAGTGCCGTTCAATTGAAGAAATTTGATGAAGCGATTACCACTTTAGAAACTGGAAAGGACTTAGTTGCAAATGATAAAGCGATGGAGTCCGAAATTTATAGTCAATTGGGTGAAGCCTATTTTGGAAGTAAAAATTATACGGCTGGAAAAGTGAATTATGAAAAAGCCATGGTTTTGGATCCTAAAAGTATGTTGATAAAGAATAATTATGCTTACCGTTTAGCGTTAGCAAAAATTGATTTATCAAATGCTCTGACCATTGTAAATGAAATTCTGAAAGAGAATAATGATGTTCCACATTTTATTGACACGAAAGGATTCGTTCTTTTTCAATCTGAAAAATATACTGAAGCAATGTTGTTTTTCGAAAAAGCATTTAAAATACAACCTTCTGATAAAATAATCGTTGAACACATGGGAGACGGTTACTTCAAAACAGGTAACAAGGAAAAAGCTGTTGAATTTTGGTTGAAAGCAAAAGAATTGGGCTCAACGAATAAGAATATAGACAAGAAAATAGAACGAAAAGAATATTATGAACCATTGTATTAAATATTTCACATTTATCGGAACAATGGTTCTTTTGTTTTCATGTGCAAAGCAAATGACCGATTTACAGCAAGAAAAATTGCCTCGTAAAAAAACACAGGATTTAATTACTACAATGGATAGTTTATCCCATATTAAACCGACGTTTTTTTACACTAAAATTGCCACAGAATTTTCGGATACCAATCGCAATGTTAGTTTCAAAACTTCTATTCGAATGGTGAAAGATAGTGCTATAAATACAACAATTACATACGCTAAAATTCCAATTATCAATTCAATTATTACAACTGATACAGTGAAAGTTGTCAATAAAAGAGATAAATGTTACATCATTCAAAGTTTAGGTTATATCAAAGATAATTTTGGGATAGATTTTAATTATCGAAACTTGGAAGAACTGATTTTAGGAATGCCTTTGGATTATGACACAACACAAAAGTATTTTCAAATTCACGACCCTTATAATTACATCATCTCATCACACAAAAAACGAGAAATGAAACGATTGGATCGTAATGGCAGACAGATAGAGCGTGATGATATTTTGGTGAAATATTATCTTACAAATGATGCAACCAATTTGAAAGCTATGTTTATCGAAAGTCCTTCAGATTCAACAACGATTCAAGTAGATTATTTGACAAGGGAATTGGTTCAAGGATATAACCTTCCCAAAGACGTTTTCATTAAAATTACATCACCAAGAAATCAAATGCGTATTACCTTAAGTTACGATAAAGCTGAAATAGATCAGCCCCAACCATTATTTTTTGTGATACCTGAAGGATATGAAAAGTGTGAGTAGAATAGTTGTCATCATTTTATG
>JBEAUV010000205.1:0-5110 GCA_041161265.1 Bacteroidota bacterium
AATCTTTCGCAATTTGAATAACCGAATTATCGTAAAAATACAAACCAGGCACGGCGTAATTTGATTTTGGATTTTTGGGTTTTTCTTCAATGGAAATTGCATTCATGTTTTCGTCAAACTCAACAACACCATATCTTTCTGGATCACTCACATGATATGCATAAACTACACCACCATCAGGATCATTATTCTCTTTTAATAGATTGTCCATTCCAACGCCGTAGAAGATGTTATCTCCAAGAACTAGAGCAACTTTATCTTTACCGATGAATTCTTCACCAATGACAAATGCTTGCGCTAAACCATTAGGTATTTCTTGAACAGCATAAGAGAATTTACACCCTAAATCTTCACCATTTCCCAATAATTTTTCAAAATGCGGCAAATCATGAGGTGTAGAAATAATTAGGATTTCTTTAATCCCTGCGCTCATCAAAATTGACAAGGGATAATAAATCATTGGTTTATCATAAACAGGCATCAATTGTTTTGATACTGCTAATGTTAAAGGATGAAGCCGAGTTCCTGAACCTCCAGCGAGAATAATTCCTTTCATAGAATGAACTTAATATGTATAAAGCTATTTTTTAGGGCAAAAGTGTCTCGAAAAACACCTTTTATTCCTCCTTTTTTATTTCTTTACTATCCTTAGTTTCATCGTCCGCAATAGAAAATTGTAAATCTGTCCAATCGAGATCATTTTCTTCTGAATAAACATCAAAATAAGGTTCTTCAAATGATTTTGTTGTCAGCTTCCTATCAAGGGTCAACAAAAGAGCAGGTAAAACAATTAGGTTAGTAAACAAGGCAACGAAATAAGTCACTGCAGATAAATAACCTAACGCCTGAGTTCCTCCAAAATCAGAAAAAACAAATACAATAAATCCAAAAAATAAAATAACAGATGTATAGATAATACTCAAGCCTGTTTCACGAATTGAGATTGCAACACATTCTTTCAAATCCCATTTTTTCATTTTTAATTCTTGACGATAACGGGCTAAGAAATGGATTGTATTATCCACAGTAATACCTAATGCTATTGAAAAAATAATCAGAGTAGAAGGTTTTAGTGGAATGTTAAACCAACCCATTATTCCGGCAGTTATTATCATTGGAATAATATTGGGAATCATTGAAATCATTACCATTTTAAAAGATGAGAACAACATACTCATTAATATGGCAATTGAAATAACAGCAAATAAAATACTTGACAATAGATTCATTAAAAGGTACTGAGTTCCTTCGGAAACGACTACAGAAGTACCAGTCAAAATAACTCCATAATATTCTTGGTCAATTGATTTTCGTAGTTTTTCTTTAAAATATGGCTTTGAATAATAAGACTTTATTTTTTCCGAGTCATTATCAAATTGATATTGTAGGTCACTGTTTTCTTGCGCAATTTCAGCAGTCAATGCATTGTAAATGTTGGAGTAATTTTCAAATAGCGAATCAATAAATTCATTTTTTCCAGCATTAATTTTAGCATACAACCTTTCAATGTCTTTTTTATCAGGATTCATTATGCTATCAATCTTATTTCGGATAATGGCAACCTCATCTGCTACTTCATAAGAACCAATATCTTTCATTTGCGTTCGAACACGCAAAATAAAATTTGTTGTATCAACTAATTCTTTTAAAGAAAAAGTGGAATTAGAATTTGTAACGTTAAAGTTCTCAATGTATTTACTCAATCGGAGTCTATCTCTTTTGGAAATTATAGTATATCGATCCGGATTATTATCATAATAAGCCATATTGATTACTTTGGTAAAATCAACAATTGAGATACTCTTTGCAAAAAGACGATCATTTGCCAACATTGTTTGAACCTCTTCAACTTTATTTAGTGTGTTTTTCCCAAACAATCTACCCTTTTCTTTGTAATCAATCATAACTTCAAAAGGAATAGCTCCTCCGAAATTTGACTCAATAAATTTAATGTCTTTAACAATTGGATCATTTGGTGGAATATCTCCAGTAAGATTACCAGTTACCTTCATGTCAACCATTCCAAACGCTGCAACAGCAGTGATAACAATAGTTACTATATAAATTAACGGTCTTTTATGCGCAGTTAAATAGACTAGTTTTTCCAATAATCCTACCGCTATTTTTCTGTCTAAATGTTTTAGATGACGTTCTGGTGGATTCTTCAAGAAAGATGCAAAAATTGGAATTAGACACAAAGACACGACATAACATAACATGATGTTAATTGTTGAAATCATTCCAAATTCATAAAATTTTTCTGAACTAGTAAACAAGAAGGTAATGAAACCAAGAGCAGTAGTGACATTTGTCAAAAACATTGCGATACCAGTTTTACTAACTACCCTTGTTAGTGCTTTCATTCTATTTCCATGATCCTTATATTCTTGATGGTATTTGTTATAGAGATAAATACAATTAGGTATTCCAATTACAATCATTAACGGTGGAATCAAAGCCATCATTGGTGATACCCCATATCCCATGGTTGCAATAGTTCCCATTGCCCAAATCACAGAAATTCCAACAACAGTCATACAAATTAAAACTGCTCTAAATGACCTGAAGAAAAAGTACATTAAAATGGAAGTAACCAGCATTGACAAACCAATAAAAATCATCATCTCTGATTGAATTCGCTTTGCTATAATTACTCTTAAATATGGAAGCCCTGCATAGTGGAATTTACCTAAATGCTTTTCATAGGTTAAAGCAAGTTTTTGAATTTCTAAAACTACTTTCGACTTTACACGATCAGATAGAAATCGTTCATCAATTTTAATCATCATTAATGATGCATTAGAAGAATCATTGTACAACATGTTATTGTAAAGCGGATTATTCTTTATTTCCTTTTCTATTGTTTCAATAGATTTTTCTTGGTAATTGATGTCGGAAAAAATTCGACGAACTTCAAATTTATTTTCCTCTTTGTTGTTATGAATAGTAAATAATGTCGCTTCAGAAACGACAGACAAAACACCGTTTAACTGCAAGATTGAGTCTCCAAGTTCTTTCCATTTAAGGAATTTATCTTTTGTGTAGAGTGAATCATTTTGAATTGCTAGAACAAAAGTTCCACCATCCTCACCAAATTTATCTTTGAAATCATTGTAATTTTTTGTGGTAGGCGAATCTTTCGGAAGAACAATACCATACTTATTCTCCATTTTTAAACCTGTAGCAGCATGATATCCATAATATACTGTTACTAAAGTTATAATACCGAGTATTAAAAATCGGTTTTTAAGAATGATATTTGCAATTTTATTCCACATTGATTTTTACTATTTACAAAAAATAAGCTGTCAAAAGTAATGAAATTAAAGGAGAAGACAAATTTCTTATGGTTTCAAATCTTGTTTCAACCATTCAAAAAATTCTCGTTGCCAAACCAAACTATTTTGAGGGCTTTGCACCCAATGACTTTCAGTTGGGAAATACAAATACTTACTTTTTATCCCTTTGAGTTGTGCTGCTTGAAACGCTTGCATTCCTTCACTTTCTGGAACTCTATAATCTAAGCCTCCATGAATCACTAGAATTGGTGTATTCCAATTTGCAACAAAATTATGAGGGCTATTAATTTTATAGTTTTCCTTATTTTCATCTAACCAATAAGGGCCACCTTGATCCCAATTAGCAAAAAATAATTCCTCAGTCGTTCCATACCAACTTTCTAGGTTGAAAAGGCCACAATGAGCAATAAAAGTTTTAAAACGATTTTCGTGAATTCCAGCAAGCATATAAACAGAATATCCGCCATAAGATGCTCCAACTGCTCCAAGTCGCGTTTCATCAACATATGGTTCTTGCGATGCGTTGTCTATTGCCGATAAATAATCTTTCATTGCCTGCCCACCCCAATCTTTTGAAATTGCGTCATTCCATTCTTGTCCAAATCCTGGTAAACCACGACGATTTGGAGCAACAACGATATATCCTTCGGAAGCCATTAATGCCAAATTCCAGCGATAAGAAAAGAATTGACTCACTGCACTTTGAGGTCCACCGTTGCAATATAACAATGCAGGATATTTTTTAGCCGGGTCAAAATTCGGGGGATAGACCATCCAAACCAACATTTTTTTTCCGTCTGTTGTTTCCACCCAACGTTCCTCAACCTTTGGCATTGTCAACGTTTTTAATAAATCTTCATTTGAATGTGTAAGTTCAGTAACCTTTCCTTTTTTAATGGATACAGCGTATAAATCCGTTGGATTAACCATTGATTGACGACCGCAAAACAAGTTATCACCAAAAATAGATATACTCAAATAATCATATTGTCCTGTCGTTATTTGGCGGTATTTATTGGTAGCAATATCGATTTCAAACACTTGAGCTGTCCCTTTAATTACTGCTAAAAAATAAATCATTTTTCCAGAAGGATGCCAAGCAATATCAGTAACTGACAAGTCGATATCTTTGGTTAAATTTTTATCTTTTCCTGATCCATCGCGAACAATTATATTGTTTTTATCTGCTTCAAAACCATTTCTAGCCATGCTCAACCATGCCATTTGATCCATTGAAGAAAAAGCTGGATTGTTATCATATCCTAAATACCCTTCCGTTAAAGTTCTCGTTTTTTTAGTATCAATTGAATATTCATATAATTCACTATTGGTGCTTTGAGCAAAATCTTTTCCTTTCAACTTTTTTGAAGTATAAACAACTTTTTTTGAATCATTCGAGAAACAAAATTGCTCACTTCCACCATGTGGAGGAAGGATTCCATCAAATGCTTCGCCATTCAAAATGTCGACACCGTCATTTGCAATGGAAGTTGTATTTGAAATTTGATGAATCATTAAATGTCGTTTATTGTAATCGTCAAAGTGATCCCAATGACGGTACATTAAGTCATCTTCGATTCTAGCATTCGCTTTCGGAAGATCAGGGTATTTATCATTAACAGTTTGATTTACTTTGACTGCCTCAATTGTTAAAACAAAACTTTCGTTTGGAGCAAGTTTAAAGCCTTCTAATTCTTTATCGACAAAAGAGGATATCATTTGTTTTTCACCTCCGTCATAGTTCATTTTCCAAATTTGGACACCATCTTTTTCTGTGGACATGAACCAAATTTTATTGTTCCTCCCCCATT
>JBEAUV010000206.1:0-5026 GCA_041161265.1 Bacteroidota bacterium
ATACCGAAAAGTTAAATGCCATATTAGCTCAATCACTTCTCTATCAGCTCACGGTGACCAAATGGAAATGATCGATTGGCTTAAGAATTTCGAACATAAACCAATTGAAATATTTTTAAATCATGGCGAATTACATCAATCTGATGCCCTACGCGTTAAAATTCAAAGTGAACTTGGTTGGGAAGCAAAAATCCCTAAATTAGACTCCGAATATATTTTATCATAAGCAAAGAGCAGATGCCAAATTTCATTGCCATTCAACCAAAAGATATAACTTATTTCACTGAAATTTTAGGGGAACGCTGTTTTGTTGATTCCGCTAATTTATTCGAATACAGTCACGATGAGACCGAAGATTTATCTTTTTTACCTGAAGTTGTTTTAAAACCAATTTCACCGGAAGAAGTTTCCAAAATACTTTCTTATTGCAATGCGAATAAAATTGCCGTAACACCTTCTGGTGCTAGAACTGGATTAAGTGGCGGGGCTTTACCCATTCATAAAGGTGTTGCTCTTTCAATGGAGAAATTCAATCGCATACTTCATATTGATGAAAAGAATCATCAAGTTATTACTGAACCAGGGGTTATTACTCAAGTTTTACAAGACGCAGTAAAAGAACAAGGATTGTTTTATCCTCCAGACCCAGCAAGTAAAGGAAGTTGTTTTATTGGTGGCAACGTTTCTGAAAATTCTGGTGGACCGAAAGCCGTAAAATATGGTGTTACCAAAGATTATGTTTTGAACCTTGAAGTAGTTTTACCAACCGGTGAAATTATTTGGACAGGTGCCAATGTATTGAAAAATGCTACAGGATATAATTTGACTCAATTAATAGTTGGATCAGAAGGAACATTAGCGGTAATCACGAAAATTGTTTTGCGACTCATTCCCCACCCTACTCAAGATTTATTAATGTTGGTTCCATTCTTCGATGCTGAAAAAGCCTGTGAAGCGGTTGCTGCCATATTTAGAGCTGGAATTACCCCAAGTGGATTAGAATTCATGGAACGAGATGCTTTAACTTGGGCCCAAAAATTCACTGGTGATTCAACAGTTGAGGTAAAAGAAAATCATGCTGCTCATTTATTAATTGAAGTAGATGGCTTCAACCAAGAGCTATTAATGTCTGATTGCGAAAAAATCATGGAAGTACTTGAAACTTTCGAAACAGACGAAATTCTTTTTGCTGAAAGTGAGGCCCAAAAAAATAGTTTATGGTCGTTGAGACGAAAAGTAGGAGAAGCAGTAAAATCACAATCCATCTACAAAGAAGAAGATACTGTTGTTCCACGATATGAATTACCTCGATTATTGCACCATGTTAAAACGATTGGAAAAAAATATGGATTACATTCTGTTTGTTATGGTCATGCTGGTGATGGAAACTTGCATGTTAACATTATAAAAGGTGATTTAAGTGATGAACAATGGGAAAATGATCTTCCAAAAGCAATCAGAGAATTATTTACTGAAGTTGTAAAACTTGGAGGCACACTTTCGGGTGAACACGGAATTGGTTTAGTGCAGCAATCATACATGGATATTGCATTTCCTGAAATAAGTCTGAATTTAATGCGCGACATAAAATCTGTTTTTGATCCAAATGGAATATTGAATCCTGGGAAAATATTTACACTATAACTAATCACTCAATTTTATAGTCCTATTTTTTTTTAAATAATGTTATTTTAAAAAAAAGAGAATGTACATTTGTGCAAATTTAAAAACCACACTATGAAAAAAAATCTACTTTTTATTGCTGTATTAATCTCAGTAACAAGTTTTTCACAAAAAAAAATAACAGCAAATTCTACCTACAACTTAGATGAATCTGGTGCAACAACTGGCTTAGATTCTACTGCTTATGTTTATGCTGATTACCAAGGTTCAATTCTTACTAACGGACCTATTTTTGGAATGGGACAAAATGGTTCACCTATATTTTGGGGTTGGGAAACTCCGGAAGTGCCTTTTTCAAGTTCATCATCTTATTTCAATTTAGCACCAACAACAACCAATGTTCAACTTTTCAATGGTTCACATTTGGCAACAAGTAATACATCAAGTAATGCATCGCGTGTTACTTATGTTTACACGGCAGCAGGTAAAATTTCTTCTGAGAGATTTGAATATGACGCAGCAGGTA
Organism: Bacteroidota bacterium; assembly: GCA_041161265.1. Classification (GTDB taxonomy): domain Bacteria; phylum Bacteroidota; class Bacteroidia; order Flavobacteriales_D; family Crocinitomicaceae; genus M0103. The sequence goes on from JBEAUV010000206.1 coordinate 2,150, forward strand.
CTTGGGTTCCAAATTCTGGAACAGATTACTTCTATGATGGATCGGATCGTTTAATCTTTAAAAATAGACTTAGTTTCCCAGGAGGAATGCCTTTGATCACTAATTCAGACACTATAGGTTATATTGGTGCAACAACTAATATCAATAGAGTGGCTACTTATAACTCAATAGATGGAATTACATTTGAAGCGGCAGAATTAATGGAGTATACATATTCTGGAAATTACCCTGCTACTCTGAAATATAGTATTGATGATGATAATGACCCATTAACTCCATTAGTATGGATGATTAATGTAAATTACACTTGGGCAGGAGCGAACTTGACAAATTTCGTTGGTTACATAGTTGCTTCTGGTGTTACAACTTCTACAGAAGCAATTAGAATTGAATATACATATGATGCTTCAAATCGTTTATTGACTGATGATCAAATTGGTATGTTTGGTTTACAAGCACATAACTATTATTATGATGCAGAAGGTTTTGCTACAAGAGTTACTTCGTTAGAAGAAACAATGGGTGGTGGAGCAATTTATGCTTACAAAGATGAGTTCTTCTACTACCAAAATACTGCTTCAATTGATGAAATTGAATCAATTGAATTTGCAGTTTACCCAAATCCTTCGAATGACGTTATGACTATTTCTTCAAAAGAAGCAATAAATTCAATGAACGTATACACTATGGATGGTAAAAAATTGATTTCTCAAAAAGGAGGAAATTCTATTAATGTTTCGAACTTACCACAAGGTAATTACTTGTTAGAGGTAGCAACATCAAATGGAACTTCAAGAAAAATGATTAGTAAAAACTAATACTATTTCTAAATATTTGAAAGCCGCCCCTTGACAAGCTCTGGGGCGGCTTTTTTATTTCAAATATATTTTTAAAAATGAGGTCAACAATACTCAAAATTCAAGATAAACTTCCACTGACTTGTAATCGGTCTGGAACTTGTTGTTATGACAAAATGGTTCATCTCAATCCATGGGAATTACACCATTTTGCGAAGGAGAAAAAAATAACTCCTAGAGAGTTTCGAGATTTGTATTGTGACTTTGGAGGAATACGCTTAATCTTTAATGGCAAAGCAAATTCAAGAGGGAAGCAAGCCTGTATTCATTATGTTGAAAATTTTGGATGCAGCACCCACTCAGGCCGTCCATTAGTTTGTCGTTTGTATCCTCTTGGTAGACAAATACAAAGTGAAAAAATCGATTATATTTTTGAAGGAAATGATTTTCCTTGTTTGACAGAATGTTCTGATGTTGTCAATTTACCACAAATGACTGTAGATGAATATCTAAAAGGACAAGAAACAATTAAGTTCGAAAAAGCTCAAGACGCTTATTTAGAATTAATGCAAAATCTAGCAGATGTTGCTTTTACCATTCTTCTTGAAACCGGACTATCTGAAAGCACCAAAACTAAAACATTGGAAAAATGGATGGATTTGGGTAGTCAATTACCTGATATATTAGTTGCCGAAATAGGCAAAGAATGGATAAATTATTTGATGCTTCCAGAAATTGATATTGATGATCCAGTTTTATTCATTGAAACTCATAATGATTTCCTACAATCAATTGCTCAAGACAAATTTGGTAGCATGAATTCAAATGAGGAAGTTCATAAAGCATGCGTAGTAATGATGGCATCGGCCTTATACCTAGCCACATCAATAGGAGCGAATCCGAAAAATCTTGCTGAACATTGGGTTGAGACAGCAAAGAATCATGGCGCGAAAGAATAGTTTTTTGATTAAAAAAAAACATTTTCACACGTATAAATACAGTCAGTAAAAAACTGTTTTACAATATATTAACTCGTAATTTAAATCACCTGATTTTATATTCAAGTTTTCTGAATGGTCTTTTTTTAAATCTCTAAATGAATCCTTAGGCAACCTGCTTCATTGTACTCTCGTTATAGGAGAAAGGGACACAACTACTACAACTATTTTAAGTCCCAATTATAAATTAATCTTAAAACTTAAGGCCATGAAAAAAATGATCTACCTAATGGTGATGTGCATTTCTATGCTCAAAACTTCAAAAGCTCAAACATTTAATGCAAATTTAAGTGCTGTATTACAATTCAAATTAGACAGTCTTGTCAATGAGTTTTCTGGAAATACAAAAGGAGTCTCTATTGGAGTTTATTGTCCTGGACAAGGCTATTGGAATGGAGTAAGTGGTATTTCTCACCCTGGAGTTAATATTACCCCTGACATGAAATATGGGATAGCGAGTAATACAAAATTATTTATCGCAGTAACAATGTTGAGATTAGATGAGGACCAAATTATTGATATCGATAATCCTATAAGTACTTGGTTGCCTGCTATCCCTAATGTGAACCCTGCGATTACAGTGCGTCAATTGTTAAATCATACAAGTGGTGTTTCAGATCCATTTTTCACGACTGCACTGCTTGATACTATTAATGCGCATCCTTTGCATATTTTTACAAACCCAGAAGTTTTGGCCTGGTTAGGAGCTCCTTCATTTCCAGTAGGAACTTCATATGCTTATTCTAATTATAATTATATTTTGGCGGGTATGATAGCAGAAATGGCTTCAGGAGTAACCATGGCACAATTAGTTCGAAACTACATTCTTACTCCTCTATCGCTCAACAACACTTTTTATGATTTTACGGAAGCGGAAATTGCTCCATTGGCACATAGATGGAAAAATGGAGTAGATTATTTTAATATTTCTCGAATTTCACTAAATAGTTCAAGTGGTCCTGCTGGTGCTCTTTTTTCAAATGGGAGCGACATGGCACATTGGTATCACAGCCTAATGGATGGTCAAATATTAACACAAGCATCTTTTGATGAATTGACTTCTTTCATTTCTTTTGGAGCCT
>JBEAUV010000207.1:0-5008 GCA_041161265.1 Bacteroidota bacterium
TACGTAAATGATGCGAACAACTGTATCGAACAAGTAACTTTTACATTAACGAATCCAGCTGTATGTAATTTGGTTGTTACTGCAAATGGAGGAAGCACGCTTTGTAATGGGTCATGCAATGCCGTTATTCAATACACATATTCAGACGGAAATAATAATGGTCCTTATATGATTGAATTACAAAACATGAATGGACAAGTCTTGCAAACTGCTACAAATGCCTCGTCAAACTCAGGAGGTTCTTTCTCAAATGTTTGTGCTGGAGTTTATAGTGTTGAAGTAACAAATGCTCAAGGTTGTTCTGGTAGTTATATTTATACCGTTACCCAACCTACTCAATTAGTGATTTCTAATGTTGCTACTACAAATGCAACATCAGGGAGTATTAATGGCACTGCCACAATTACAGCGACTGGTGGCACAGCTTCCTATACATACAGTTTGGACGGAATAACATATCAAGGAAGTAATATTTTTACAGGATTAGCTGGAGGTGTTCACATTGCTTATGTAATGGATCAAAATGGATGTACAAGTATATATTGTTTCGTTGTTCAGGTAACAAATGCATGTACGGTTGTAATGACAAGTCAAGGTTCAAATTCTTCTTGCGCGGGTTCTTGTTCTGGAAGCATCATTTATACTTACACTATGGCAGTTGCTCCTGTTACTATTGTAGTAGCAAATAATGGGAATACTGTTCAAAGTACAACTAGTCAATTTCCACAAAATAATGGAACATTCACAAATCTTTGTGCAGGTGTATATACTGTAACAGTTACTGACGCTGCTGGATGTTCTTATGTAAACACTGTTCAAGTTGGACAAGCATCACCATTAATCGTAACAGCAGTTGGAACTTCTCCAACTTTTGGAAATAACGATGGTTCAATTACGATAACAGCAACTGGAGGAACAGCACCTTATCAATACGCTTTAAATTCCCCTTCAGGATGGCAAGTGTCAAATACATTTACTGGATTGGCTTCGGGCGTTTATATTGCTTATGTGCAAGATGCAAATGGATGTATTAATCTATATACGGTTCAGTTAACTCAAATTTCTGGTTGTGCCCTTGCTATTAATGCTTTTGGAGTTCCAAATACGTGTTCGAATAGTAATGATGGTGCAGTTAATTATACGTTCACCAGTTCTGGAGTTGGATTACCTTTTACAATTGATCTCTTATCAAATGGAATTGTTGTTCAATCTGTCACTTCAGCAGTTGGAGCTGGAAATGGTGTATTTTCTAATGTTTCTGAAGGAATATATACTATACAAATAACTGCAACTAATGGGTGTGTTTACACACAGCAAGTATATGTTGATGCACCAAATCCCATTTTGGTAAGCAACATAATTGTTGACAATACTGCAGCTGGAATGTCTAATGGTTCAGCAGAAATCATTTTAACTGGCGGAACAGCCCCTTACCAATTCAGTATTGACAATGGCGTTACTTGGGGGTCAAGTAATATTTTGACAGGATTAGACGCTGGTGTTTATATTACACAAATTGAGGATGCGAATGGATGTGCAACCCTTGTATGTTTTGTTGTTAATGAAGATCCAGGATGTACAATTGTATCAACATTATTTTTAGGCCAACCAATATCTTGTTTTGGGGCATGCAATGGTACTTTGAACTATGCATATAATGCAATAGGGAATAATCCTCCTTATGTTGTTACCCTTACAAATAATGGTGTTGTTGCTGGAATGTATACTTCAACAACAAATGCGTTTAATGGTACATTTCCTAATGTATGTGCTGGTAATTACAATTTGACAGTAACAGATGGTAATGGTTGCACTTCAAATGTATCGACTTATACAGTTACAGAGCCAGCTCAAATTGTAATTGCCGTTGATGTAACAGATGCTTCAACAGGAAATAACAATGGTGTTGCAGTGATAAATGCAACTGGTGGAACTGGTCAATATTCTTACGGATTGAATCCATCAAACATGCAAAGTTCAAATGTATTTACTGGTCTTGCTGCTGGTGTTTACATTGCTTACGTGCAAGATGCAAATGGTTGTCAGTCTCTATTTACTTTTGTTGTAGCAACTCAAACGAACTGTAATTTGGTTTTAACTGCTTTCCAAACAAATTCTAATATGTGCAGTGGATCTTGCAATGCCTCAATGTCTTATGCGTATACAGATCAAACGTTGAATGCGCCCTATATAATTACTTTAGGAAACACAAATGGTGTCGTACAAACTCAACAATTAACTTCAGCATCGGGTTCTGGAAGTTTTACAAATGTTTGTGCAGGTGCATACACAGTAACTGTTCAAAGTGCTAATGGTTGTTCTTCGATATACACAGTGATTATTAATTCCCCTACCTATATGGGTATTAATGCTACTCAAGTGAATCCAACACTAGGCAATTCAGATGGTTCGATAACGATGATTGTTAATGGAGGAACTCCAGCATATGAATACAGCATTGACAACCAAACAACTTGGCAAACAGCAGGTACTTTCAACAATTTACCAAATGGTGTTTACGTTATTTATGTTAGAGATCAAAATGGATGTATGCAAATCTTTTGTATCCTTTTGGGAAGTCCAACAGCTGCAATTATTGAATTGGAAGAAAACATTTCTGTTTATCCAAATCCTACGAATGGTATCATTTTCTTGAATTCTGAGAATATTCAATCAGCTCAAATTTACAATTTGAATGGACAAGCGATTGAAGTTGAAACGATAAATGCTGTAAATGGAATTGCAATCGATTTAGGCAAGGTATCAACTGGGATGTATTTGCTTGAAATGCATTTAGCGAATGGAAAAATTATTCGAACACAAGTGGTGAAAGATTAAAACTTTTTGCCGGAGCTCGACATTTTTATATTTTACACTAGTGATTCAAATGGTAAGAATAAATTTTTTCGATAAATCGGTTAATTAAAAACCGTAATTTTGCACTTCAATTCAGCAAATAGTTAAATGAGCGATCCAATACAACATGAGTGCGGCATTGCACTTCTTAGATTAAAGAAGCCACTTCAGTATTATTTAGATAAATATGGGACTGCTTTTTATGGGTTAAACAAATTGCATTTGCTGATGGAAAAGCAGCATAATAGAGGGCAAGATGGTGCTGGAGTTGCAAATATCAAATTGGATATGGATCCGGGAGACCGATATATTTCAAGATATAGATCGATTGATAGTAAACCACTTCAAGATATTTTTGACCACATTAATGATCGTTTTCGAGAAATTGAAAAGGAAGACCCTGCACTCTTAAAGAATGTCGATTATCTGAAAAAAAATGCTGGATTTACTGGTGAATTATTTTTGGGTCATTTGCGTTATGGTACTTTTGGCAGAAATTCAATTGAAAATTGCCATCCTTTTTTAAGACAAAATAACTGGATTACTAGAAATTTGGTTGTTGCTGGTAATTTCAATCTTACAAATGTTGATGAGCTATTTGATGTTTTAGTTGGTTTAGGACAACATCCAAAAGAAAAATCTGATACTGTAACTGTACTAGAAAAAATCGGACATTTTCTAGATGTAGAAAACGAAGAATTATATGCTCAACTTAAGCCTCAAGGTTATTCAAAACCTGAAATTTATGCCAAAATAGCTGAAAAAATAGATATTGAAAAAATCTTGAAAAAAGCTTCTGGAGATTGGGATGGTGGCTATGCAATGGCTGGACTTTTTGGTCACGGTGATGCATTTGTTTTAAGAGATCCTTCAGGCATTAGACCTGCTTATTGGTATGAAGACGATGAAGTGTGTGTTGTTGCTTCTGAACGTCCGGTTATTCAAACTGCATTCAATTTAAAAAGTGAGCAAATTAGAGAATTAACTCCTGGTCACGCATTAATTGTTCGAAAGAATGGTAACGTTAAAGAAACCTTAATTAACGAACCAAAAGAAGCGTTAAAGTGTTCTTTTGAAAGAATCTACTTTTCTAGGGGTAATGATATTGATATTTATAACGAAAGAAAATTATTAGGAAATTATGTCGTTCCTCAAATTTTGGATGCAATAGATCACGATTTAGATAATTCCGTATTCTCCTTCATTCCTAACACTGCAGAAGTGTCTTTTTACGGAATGATAAAAGGATTAGAAGATTATTTGAATGATAGAAAATTCAAAGCAATTAAAGATTTAGGGAAAGATATCACGGATGAACAATTGCAAGAGATTATTTATCAAAGAGCACGGATAGAAAAAATTGCGATCAAGGATGCAAAATTGAGAACTTTCATCACACAAGATGATTCGAGAAATGATCTGGTAGCCCATGTTTATGATATTACTTATGGTAGTGTTAATCGAGGAAAAGATAATTTAGTAATAATCGATGATTCAATTGTTCGAGGAACAACTTTGAAACAAAGTATTTTAAAGATTCTAGATCGTTTAGATCCAAAAAAGATTGTTGTTGTTTCTTCTGCTCCTCAAATTCGTTTTCCTGATTGCTATGGGATAGACATGGCTAAAATGGGAGATTTCATTGCATTCGAGGCTGCAATTAGTTTGCTTGAAGAACGAGGAATGAAGGACCTTATCAAAAACGTTTACAATAAATGTAAGGAACAAGTTGACCTCCCAAAAGAGCAGATTAAAAATTACGTAAAGGAGATTTACACTTCATTTACGAACGAGGAAGTTTCAGCTAAAATCGCAGAATTATTAACTCCTGTTGATTTAAATGCAAAAGTTGAAATCATCTATCAAACAGTAGAAAATTTGCATAAATCATGTCCAAACAATCTTGGAGATTGGTATTTTACAGGAAATTATCCAACTCCTGGTGGAAATAAAGTAGTTAACAAAGCTTTTATCAATTGGATGGAAGGTAAAAATGAACGTGCATATTAATATTTCATAAACTTTAGTCATTTAATGAAAAGACAAACAGCCATATTTTTCTATCTTCTTGGAATTTATGTTGTTTTGCAATTTGCATGGTGGGGATATCATTTAATAGAGTTAACGGAAAGTTTAAAATCAGAACCATCTG
>JBEAUV010000208.1:0-5007 GCA_041161265.1 Bacteroidota bacterium
GGTCTACTCCAATACAATGTCCACCAACCAAACCTGGAGAAAATTTCAAGAAATTCCATTTCGTTCCAGCAGCTTCTAACACATCAAATGTGTTAATTTTTAATTTATTAAAGATGATTGACAATTCATTGATCAAAGCAATATTTACATCACGTTGCGTGTTTTCAATAATTTTTGCCGCTTCTGCTACTTTAATTGTTGTTGCACGGTGAACACCAGCTTGAACAACCAATTCATACGTTTTAGCTATTACATCTAATGATTCTGAACAACATCCAGAAACAACTTTGATGACATTTTGTAAAGTGTGCTCTTTATCTCCTGGATTAATTCTTTCTGGAGAATAACCAATCTTAAAATCTTCTTTGAATTTCAATCCTGATTCAGCTTCTAAAACTGGAATACAATCTTCTTCCGTACATCCTGGATAAACTGTAGATTCAAATACAACATAATCTCCTTTTTTCAATACTTTTCCAACTGTTCCTGAAGCGCCTAAAAGTGGTCTTAAGTTTGGCAAATTGGCATCATCTATTGGCGTTGGAACAGCAACTATAAAAAATTGTACATCTTTTAAATCATTGATATCAGCTGAAAACTGAATATCACAACCATCAAAAGCGGAAGCATCCAATTCATTACTAGGGTCAATGTTTTTTTGCATCAAATCAACTCTATCTTGATTGATATCAAAACCTACAACTTTAATTTTTCTCGCAAATTCTAAGGCAATTGGTAAACCAACATATCCTAGACCTATAACGGCAAGTTTTGCTTCTTTTTGCAGTAATTTATTATAAATTGAATTGCTCATTTCTTACTTTATAAATTCTTTCAATAATCTCAACAACTTTTAATCCTTCTAATGCATTTGTTGTTGCCGAAGTTCTTCCTTTCAATGTGTCAATTACATTTCTTATCACATAATTATGATTTGCCGCAGAACCTTTATATGCTCCATAATCATTTCCTGGATTTGTTGGAGCTAAAACTGGCATTTCATAATCTTGGATGTTGCAAACTTCTACTTCATTCATGTATTGACCACCAATTTTAACACTACCTTTTTCTCCGATTATTGTAATTGAACTTTCAAGATTTTGATTAGCTACAGCAGTAGAATAATTGATACATCCCATTCCACCATCTACAAAATCAAAACTCACAAAACCTGAATCTTCAAAATCTGTTGAATTTTTATGTGTGAAATCGGCAAATTTTCCTTGAATGTTATCAATATCTCCAAACAACCAGTACATGATGTCAATGAAGTGAGAGAATTGAGTGAATAAAGTCCCACCATCCAAATTTTGTGTTCCTTTCCACCCACCTTTTTTATAATAGCGGTCATCACGGTTCCAATAACAATTCAATTGAACCATGAATGTTTTTCCCATTGTTCCGTTTTCGATCAATGATTTAATCCATTCTGAAGGTGGAGAGTATCTATTTTGCATCACACAAAAAACTTGTCGAGAAACTTGGAGGGATTTGAAAATCATCTTTTCACATGCGTCTTTGGTAAGTCCCATGGGTTTTTCACAAACGACGTGTTTCTTAGCTTCTAAAGCTTTTAGACTTTGATCAGAATGTAAACCATTGGGTGTACACACATTCACTACATCAAAATCCAAACCTGATGCAAGTAATTCTTCAACCGTGGAGAAAAATGGCACGTTAAAATCTTGTGCACCACATTCTTCCATTGTACGATTATCAACTAGTGCAACTAATTCAGCTTCTGATTCACGGCTTATCATTTCAGCATGACGCTTTCCAATGTGCCCGGCACCAATTACAGCAAATTTTATTTTTTGATCCTCTTTGATCATGCTTCTCAATTTATTTAATTCGGGAAACTGTCCCGTTTTCTAAAATATATTCTTGTTTACTTTCAGGGCAAACAGCTTTACCATTTGTATCAAACTCTAAACGGTGTCCAAATTCACTCATCCAACCTATTTGACGTGCTGGATTACCGACAACTAATGCAAAGGGTAATACTGTTTTTGTGACAACTGCACCAGCGCCAATAAAGGCATATTCGCCAATATCATGTCCGCATACGATAGTTGCATTTGCTCCAATACTTGCTCCTTTTCGAACAATTGTTTTTGAATATTGATCTCTTCTATTTACTCCACTGCGTGGATTTGTTACATTCGTAAAAACCATTGAAGGTCCTAAAAAAACATCATCTTCACATTCAACACCCGTATAAAGTGAAACGTTATTTTGAATCTTTACATTATTCCCCAATTTAACTCCTGGTGAAACAACTACATTTTGGCCAATATTACAGCGTTCACCAATAGTACAATCAGACATGATATGTGAAAAATGCCAAATTTTGGTTCCTTCTCCAATAGAACAACCTTCATCAATTACTGCCGTTTCGTGTGAAAAATATCCCATTATCGTATTATATATTTATCAAAATCATTGTGATCTGTTTGCATCAACTCCTCTTTCGAAAGGCTTTTAAAATAATCGTAAGTAATTTTCAAACCTTCGGCTCTTCCAACTTTTGCTTCCCAATTTAATAACGCTTTTGCTCGGGTTGTATCTGGTTGACGTTGTTTTGGGTCATCGACAGGTAAATCTTTATAAATTACTTTTTGAGATGTTCCAGTCAGTTTAATTATTTCTTCAGCAAAATCTTTAATTGAAATTTCTGATGGGTTACCAATATTTACAGGATAAGCATAATCGCTATTTAATAATCGAACGATTCCTTCAACTAAATCATCAACATAACAGAAGGAACGCGTTTGAGATCCATCTCCGAAAATGGTTAAATCTTCTCCGCGCAATGCTTGTCCAATGAATGCAGGTAAAACCCTTCCATCATTCAGTCGCATTCGAGGTCCATACGTATTGAAAATACGAACAATTCTTGTTTCTAACCCATGGAAATTATGATAAGCCATCGTCATTGCTTCTTGAAAACGTTTTGCTTCATCATAGACTCCACGAGGCCCAACCGGATTAACATTCCCCCAATAATCTTCAGGCTGCGGATGAACCGTTGGATCACCATACACTTCAGAAGTCGAAGCAATCATTAAACGTGCGCCTTTTTGCTTTGCTAAACCTAAGCAATTATGAATTCCCAAAGAACCAACTTTAAGTGTTTGAATTGGAATTTTTAAGTAGTCAATTGGACTTGCTGGCGATGCAAAATGCAAGATGTAATCCAATTTTCCTGGAACATGAATAAATTTTGAAACATCGTGGTGATAAAATTCAAAATTTTCCAATTTGAAAAGATGTTCAATATTCTTAAGACGTCCTGTTATTAAATTATCCATTGCAATAACATGGAAACCGTCTTTTATGAAACGGTCACATAAGTGAGAACCTAAAAATCCTGCTGCACCTGTTATTAATATTCGTTTACGTTCGCTCATTATAGATACAGTTTATTCGACAATCTTACGACCAATCGAGTTATAGTAAAATCCTTTTTCATTCATTTCAGCAAGATCGAAAAGATTCCTACCGTCAAAGATCACTTTGTCTGCCATCATCTCTCCCATTTTGTCAAAATCAGGATTTCTAAAAATCCCCCATTCCGTACAAATCACCAATGCATCAGCATGCAATAGCGCAGCATATTCGCTTTCCGCATAATTGACCTTATCCCCAATTAAATCCTTGACTTTTTTCATTGCTTCGGGATCGTAAGCTGTTACAACCGCCCCTTCTTTCGATAAAGCATCGATCATGTATAGTGCCGGAGCCTCGCGAATATCATCCGTATCCGGTTTGAACGCCAAGCCCCAAAGGGCTATCTTCTTGCCTTTCAAATCTCCACGGAAATAGTTTTTAATCTTCGGTATCAGTATTGTTTTTTGGTCCTCATTCACTGCCATTACAGCGTTCAGTATCTCAAATTCAAAATCATTTTCTTTCCCGGACTTTACAAGAGCCTGCACATCTTTTGGAAAACAAGAGCCTCCGTATCCGATCCCCGGAAACAAGAAACGTTTTCCTATCCGATCATCAGATCCAATTCCAATTCTCACCTTATCGACATCTGCACCTACACGTTCACAGAAATTAGCGATTTCGTTCATGAAAGTGATCTTTGTCGCAAGGAAGGAATTAGCGGCGTACTTTGTAAGCTCAGCAGATTTTTCATCCATAAAAATGATTGGATTTCCCTGACGTACAAAAGGCTTATACAATTGCTCCATAACTTTCTGAGCACGAGCCGTTGAAGCACCGATCACAACACGATCAGGTTTCAAAAAGTCATCTACCGCAAAACCTTCGCGCAAGAATTCAGGATTCGAAACAACATCAAACTCTACTTTGGCATGTTTAGCAATTGCAGCATACACTTTTTCTGCGGTGCCAACCGGTACGGTACTTTTATCGACGATCACTTTGTAATCTGTTATAATTTTTCCCAATTCATCAGCTACACCTAGAATATATGACAAGTCCGCTGAACCATCTTCTCCAGGAGGCGTTGGTAACGCTAGAAAAACAATCTCGGCATCCTTGATCCCAACTTCCAGGTTAGTTGTAAAACTCAGACGATTCGCTTTAATATTTCGTTCGAACAATGCGTCAAGATGAGGCTCGTAAATAGGCACCTCTCCGTTACGCATACGTTCAATTTTATTCTCGTCAATATCAACACAGATTACATGATTCCCGGTTTCTGCAAAACATGTCCCAGTAACCAACCCAACATATCCAGTACCCACTACTGCAATTCTTTTCATAAAACTATTGAAATTACTGTTTAATTATTCTGAACAAATTCCCCTACCGAAGAACAAATAAGATCCAGTTGTTCTTCTTCCATTTCTGTATGAATTGGCAAAGAAATCACTCTTTCTGTTAACCAATCTGTAATTGGAAGAATAGTATTTTCACTTCCAAATGCCGAGAACATTTTTTGTCTGTGCGCAGGAACTGGATAATAAATCATTGATGGAACATCTTTTGTTGCTAAAAAAGCATTTAAAGCGTCGCGATCTAACCCTTCTAATT
>JBEAUV010000209.1:0-5002 GCA_041161265.1 Bacteroidota bacterium
TGAGCAGCGTTTTAGGTACTGGTGGATCTTTACTTCCGACGGATGTAATAGGAACAACAACTTATTATGTGACTGAAACATTGTTAGGTTGTGAAGGTCCTTCAAGCACTGTTGTCATAACGATAGAAGATTGTGAGATTACTGTTCCAACAGCATTCACTCCAGATGGTGACGGAGTAAACGACAATTGGGAGATAGTAGACTTGGATAATGTTTATACAGACAATGTTGTTATGGTCTTCAACCGTTGGGGAGCAAAATTGTATGAATCAGAAAAGGGTAATTATGCTTCAAAACCTTGGGATGGTGCTTTTGAAGGAAATGCATTACCAGTTGGATCTTACTACTTCATCATTGACTTTAATCTCGAAGATGTAGAACCAATGAAAGGCATCGTATCAATTATTTTAGATTAATAAAACAATAGTATATAAAATGAGAAGGATATTAGTAATACTAGGTTTGGTAATAGCAGGGAATTCTATTTCTCAGCAAATGCCACAATACAGTCAATATTTGCGTAATCAGTTCATGGTAAATCCTGCTGCTGCTGGTGTTTACGATTTTGTTGATGTTACGATGGGAGGTAGATGGCAATGGATGGGTTTTGGAGATGAGCCAAGAACAGCTTATTTATCCGTTACCTCTCCAATTTCAAGAGCTCCACGACCAAAATACAATCCGGCCTTACGTGTAAGTCAAGGCATTGTTCGTAACCCTGAGATTAAGACTGGGAAATTCAAACATGCTTTGGGAGGTCAGTTGATTGCAGATCAATATGGTGCATTTCGTAAGATGGAATTTGCAGGCACTTATGCTATTCACATGCCTGTTTCAAAGAAATTCAATTTGTCTTTTGGAACACGTTTGGGCTTAGCCAATAATACATTTTTGAAGGATAAAGCACAAACGTTGAATTTGGTAGACCCAACTCTTGGTTATAACGATGTAACTTATGACAATTTTTCGGCAGATCAATCCAGTAAGTACATCATGAATTTAGGAGTAGGTTTTTATCTTTATTCAAAGAATTCATTTTTTGGAATATCAGCAGATCAGTTGACTAAAGACCTTGTTGAATTTGGAACAGGAACAGCTAATTTCAATAATCAGATGCACTTTAATGCTACAGCAGGAGTAAAGATTCCATTGAATGAAAATCTTACTTTAACGCCTGCCGTTTTGGTTAAATTCATGAATCCTGCACCAGTCTCAATAGAAGGGTCTTTGCAGTTGGAATACAAAGAATGGCTATGGTTTGGAGCTTCTTACAGACATAAAGATGCTTTAATTGGTATGGTTGGATTAAACATCAGTGATCGTTTCAAGTTTGGATATTCGTATGATTTTTCATTATCACGTTTCAATGATTTTAGCGGCGGAGGCCATGAGATCGTTTTAGGATTAATGTTGGGAAGATAATTAGACAATAAAGGAAAAAAAGTCAAAATACTATTTATGAAAAAAGGATTATTGTTTGCTTGTCTCGTTACAGGTTTTAGTTTAACGAGCAATGCACAATTTTGGGATTACACAGAACCAAAAAGTTTACCAGGAACAGTTAACACAATCACAGGAGAGGAAAGTATCCCAGTATTTTCTAAAGATAGTTCAATACTTTATTTTGTAAGAACATTTGATCCATCAGCAGTTGGAGGAGAGTCAGATCAAGATATCTGGTTTAGCAAGCGAGAAAAGGATGGAAGTTATGGTGATTGTCAACGATTGACAGACATTAACAATAAGTACAACAATGCAGTAATGGGTTTAAATAAATCAGGAACAGCAATGTATGTATTAAATACATATGAAGGGAAGAAGGATTTTGTGAAAGGACTTGCTATTTCTAATCAGAAAGGTACAGGTTGGGAAAAACCAGTTGAGATCACAATACCAACTCTTGATATCGAAGGCGACTATTATGGTTTTCATGTAAATGAGGCAGAGAATGTTGTGATCATTTCTTATGCTGGTCCGGGCACATTGGGACAAGAAGATTTGTATGTAAGTACAAAATCAGGTTCAGAATGGTCAGCACCAATTCATATGGGTAACACACTTAATACATCAGGGTTCGAGATCTCGCCATTTTTGTCTAAAACGCAGGATACTTTGTATTTTTCAAGTAATGGTCACGGAGGTTCAGGAGATGCAGATATTTTTTATTCTGTAAAACAAGGTTCATGGTCAAGTTGGTCAAAACCTACAAACTTAGGATCAAAAATAAACTCTCCGAAGTTTGATGCCTACTTCATTCATTCAGGAAATCAGATTTATTGGTCATCAAACCGTGATGGAGACCGAAGTGATATTTATATGTCTTACATATTGACTCCACCATTGTTGAGTATTTCATGTAAAGGCACAGATGTATCATTTTACAATGGTTCGGATGGGAAGCTAGATTCTAAAATATCTGGAGGAGTAGCACCATATACATACAGTTGGTCAAATGGAACAAAAACAGAGGACCTTTCAGGTGTTAAAAAAGGAGAGTACACAGTAACAGCAACAGATGCAATAGGTCAAACAGCAACGAGCACATGTTCAGTTGGAGAACCTAGTCCACCACAAGATATAGCAATGAAGCATTACTTTGAATACAACGGAGATAAGTTAACAGTTGATGAAGGAAAGTTGAAAGATTTTGTAAGTCAAATAGAAGGACAATTGACAAGAGGCCGTTCTAATGTAACAATCAACATCTATTCGTCAGCGTCTTATGTTCCAACAAAAACATTTGTAACAAATGACAAACTAGCAAGATCACGTGCCAATCGAATCCAAAACGAACTGAATGCATATTTCAAAAGCAAAGGATTGAAAGATAAGGTGAAAGTTGTAGTTGTATCTGCAATTGTTGCAGGACCAACATACGAAAATGACGCTGAAAACACTGCTAAATACCATGATTATCAATTTATCGAATTGAAAACACAATAGAATAAAATATCTTAATTAAGAGAAGCCATCCGTCAGTTGACGGATGGCTTTTTTATGATAATGAAATAAGGATTGTGAAGTTTTGAACGTCCAGTAAAATTATATTCTACTCTGGTAGGTGAACAATTCCCAATACCGTCCTTTGCTTGCAATCAATTCATCGTGCTTGCCTTTTTCAACAATATGGCCGTCTTCAATGACCAATATTTGATCTGCTTTTTGAATTGTACTCAAACGGTGAGCAATAACAAAGGTTGTTCGATCTTTCATTAATTCGTGTAAACTCTTCTGAATAAAGGCTTCACTTTCTGTGTCTAGATTTGATGTTGCTTCATCTAAAATGATAATTTTTGGATCAGCCAATAATGCTCTTGCGATTGAAATTCGCTGTCTTTGTCCACCAGACAATTTAACTCCACGTTCTCCAATTACAGTGTCTAATCCTAAATCAAATCGATCCGTGAACTCATTGACATAAGCGCCTTTTACTGCTGCTAAAAGTTGTTCTTCTGTTGCATTCGGTCTTGGGAATAAGATGTTCTCACGAATTGTTCCTTCATATAAAAAGTCATCTTGTAAAACTACACCAAGATTTGCACGGTAACTGCTCAAATTAACAGTTGAAATATCAATTCCGTCAATCGTAACTTTTCCTCCTTTCGGATTCAAAAAAGTCGCTGCTAATCCTGCAATTGTTGACTTTCCAGAACCAGAAGAACCGACTAAAGCAGTTACACTTCCTGCATGAGCATCGAATGAAATATCGTGCAATACTTCTTTGTTTTCATCATAACTGAAAGCAACATTGTCGAAAATAATATCACCTTTTATTTTTTCGAGTTTCACTGTTCGTACTGAAGAATCATCTTCTTCTTCCATCTCCATTATTTCTTGCGTTCGATCCAATCCAGCCATTGCTTCCGTTAATTGACTTCCGATATTACTCATCTGAACGATCGGTGCAATCATAAATCCTAAAAACAGTGTGAAAGAAATAAAATCACCATAAGTCATGGTGTTGTGCATAATAAAATAACCACCAATTCCCATTATTCCTGCAGAAGCTAAACCTAAAAGAAAAGTTGATGAACTTGTTATTAAGGCGGTTGCAGTCAAACTCTTTTTTACATTTTGAAATAAACGTTCTACTCCATCTTCAAAAGTTTTATTTTCTTGTTCTTCAGCATTGAATCCTTTAATGACGCGAACACCATTTAACGTTTCTGTTAAACGGCCAGTAACCTCAGCATTTAATTTACCGCGAACTCTAAATATTGGACGGATATATGCAAATGCCTTTAAAGCTACAAAGGCAAAAATCGCAACAGGAACTAATACAAATATTGTCATCAACCAATTGATTTTTATCAAAATAACAAGTGATAGAATTGCAGTAAATGTTCCGCCAATTAATTGAACTAATCCAGTTCCAACGAGATTTCGGACACCTTCAACATCGTTCATAACTCTCGAAACAAGTGCCCCAGATTTGTTATTATCGAAATAACTTATGGGTAGTTTTAAAAGTTTTTTCTGAACTTTTGCCCTTAATTCTGAAATTAATAATTGTGCTTCAACACTGAGTAAACGAGTCAGTGAAAAGGAAGTGACAGTTTGTACTAAAAGTGCAAGACAAACAACAATTAAAAGTGTGTATAAAGTTTCCATATCTTTTGATGGAATTACTTCGTCAATCAGATTTTTACTTGCGTAAGGAAGAACCAATCCCGCTAAACTTCTAATGATGATTAAAATCAATCCAATAAATATGATTTTTTTCCGTGGCCAAATAAACTCTTTAAAGGCCCATTTAAACGATACTTTTTTTTTGCTCATGTGCGACTTTTGTCGAATATCAAGCCAAAAATAAATAAGTGACAATTAGGCAGATTTTTTTCAGATTCATAAGAAAATCAATAAAAGAAACGAAGGGTTTAATAATTAAAGCCTTAGTTTTTTATATATTTAAGGTTCAAATGAAATCTTAATTAGCTGAAAATGTCTGACCTTAACAACCAATATTTTAATAATCTTTCTACTCATCAGAATGAATATTTTG
>JBEAUV010000210.1:0-4988 GCA_041161265.1 Bacteroidota bacterium
CTTCGAGCGATTTCCTTTTGCAAGCATAATCATACTTCCTCCCAAACTTTGGAATAAGTCAACGTATGAATCCATTCTTCCAGCTGTTGTTGGACCAAAGCTTCCGGAAGGCATTCCTTGAGGCGTTTTTGCAGGTCCAGCGTAATAGACAGGATGGTTCTTAAAGTAATCTGGCATTGGTTTTCCAGAATCGATAATTTCTTTGATTTTCGCATGAGCAGCGTCACGTGCAACAATCAAGGTACCGTTCAGTTTCAAACGTGTTTTGATTGGATATTTGGTCAATTCAGCCAAAACTTCATTCATTGGACGGTCCAAGTTGATTTCAACTGCTGGTTCCAAATGAGGAGGAACAGCTGGTAAAAAGTCGATAGGATTTTTCTCTAATTGCTCTAAAAACAAACCTTCTTTCGTGATTTTTGCTTTGATATTTCTATCAGCAGAACAAGAAACACCCAATCCAACTGGACAAGAAGCAGCGTGTCGAGGCAAACGAATTACACGAATATCATGTGTGAAATATTTTCCACCGAATTGTGCACCAATTTGACTTTCCTGACAAATTAATTGAACGCGTTTTTCCCATTCTAAATCTCTGAATGCTTGACCAGCCATGTTTCCTTCTGTTGGCAATTCATCAAAATAACCTGCAGATGCTTTTTTAACAGTTGCTAAATTTGCTTCAGCTGAAGTACCACCAATCACAAGTGCTAAGTGATATGGAGGACAAGCGGATGTTCCTAAATCCATTATTTTCTCTTTGACAAATTCTTCCAACGACTTATCGTTCAACATGGATTTTGTCTTCTGATATAAGAATGTTTTATTGGCAGAACCACCACCTTTTGCTAGAAACAGAAACTCGTAATAATTTCCTTTTTTCGAATATATGTCAATTTGAGCAGGAAGGTTTGAACCAGAGTTTTTCTCATCAAACATGCTTAATGCAACAACTTGAGAGTAACGTAAATTTTCTTCTTGGTATGTATTGAAAATCCCTTTTGATAAATATTCCGCATCATCAACACCAGTATAAACGTCTTCTCCTTTTTTCGCCATCACGATAGCCGTTCCAGTATCTTGACAAGAAGGTAATTGTCCAACAGCCGCTACAACGGCATTTTGTAATAAGTTATGCGCTACAAAACGATCGTTATCCGTTGCTTCTGGATCCTTCAAAATATTAGTTAACATCTGAAGATGTGTTTTTCTCAAAAAGAAAGAAACATCTTTCATCGCTTCTTGTGCTAAAACTTCTAATGCCTTTGGGTCAATGTTTAGTATTTCTCGATTTCCAACTTTTACGACTTCAACATAGTCAGATGAAATCTTGCGGTACTCCGTTTTGTCTCGTTTGATCGGATATGGATCTTGGTAAAAAAATTCTGCCATGATGGTTTGTTTGATTCAAAAACAAAGGTAATAATATTGAATTTCAAATGACATTTATTGAATACTTAAGTAAGAAATTATTGCAAATCTTGCACTTTCGTCTTTCATCCAAATTTACTATCTTCGCACATTCATATTTTCAAGGTACAATGACGAAAAATTATCCAGAATACAAAGGGTTGAATTTGCCGAACGTGGCGAAAACAGTGTTAGAAAAATGGCAGAACGAGAAAGTTTTCGAGCAATCTATTGCTACACGTGAAGGTCAAACGCCTTTTATTTTCTTTGAAGGTCCGCCATCAGCAAATGGTTTACCTGGTATTCACCACGTTATGGGACGCGCAATCAAAGATATTTTTTGTCGCTATAAAACATTAAAAGGTTTTCAAGTTAAACGGAAAGCTGGTTGGGATACACATGGTTTGCCTGTTGAATTAGGGGTTGAAAAGGAACTTGGAATTACCAAAGAAGATATTGGAACAAAAATTTCAGTTGAAGATTACAACAAAGCCTGTAAAGAAGCAGTAATGCGTTACACAGATATTTGGAATGACCTTACATTGAAAATGGGTTATTGGGTGGATATGGAAGACCCATACATCACCTATGAACCAAAATACATGGAATCTGTTTGGTGGTTATTGGGACAATTGTACGAGAAAAATTTGATGTACAAAGGCTATACAATTCAACCGTATTCGCCAAAAGCTGGAACAGGATTGTCGTCACACGAATTAAATCAGCCAGGATGTTATAGGGATGTAACTGACACGACAGTTGTGGCTCAGTTTAAAGTGAAGGAAGGCAACAATACGCCTTTCAATGTGAATGGAGAAATTCATTTCCTTGCTTGGACAACTACTCCTTGGACGTTGTCTTCTAATACAGCATTGTGCGTTGGACCAAAAATTGAATATGTTTTAGTTCAATCTTTTAACCAATATACGTTTGAACCCATCAATGTAATTCTTGCAAAGAATCTTGTTGGATATCAGTTTGCCAAAGGATTTCAAAATATTGAAACTGCAAATGAACTAGCGAATTATACGGCTGGAGATAAAACAATCCCATATTTCATAGCTGGAGAATGTTTAGGAAAAGACTTGATCGGAATCTCTTACGAACAACTTTTGCCATTTGCTTTACCTGCGGAAAATCCTGAAAATGCGTTTAAAGTTATTGGAGGTGATTTTGTAACTACAGAAGACGGAACAGGAATCGTACATATCGCTCCAACGTTTGGTGCTGATGATGCACGTGTTGCCAAAGATGCTGGAGTACCTGGATTATTAGTACTTGACGATAAAGGAAATCTGGTTCCACTTGTTGATCTTCAAGGGAAATTCAGACCAGAAATGGGAGAATATGCCGGAATGTATGTCAAAAATGAATATTATGACGACGGTCAAGCACCAGAAAGATCAGCAGATGTTCAAATTGCAATTCAATTAAAAACAGAAAACAAAGCCTTTAAGGTGGAGAAATATGTCCACAGTTATCCGCATTGTTGGAGAACGGACAAACCAGTATTGTATTATCCGTTGGATTCTTGGTTCATCAAAGTAACTGATGTTAAAGAACGCATGATGCAATTGAACAATACCATCAATTGGAAACCTGAATCAACAGGTTCTGGTCGTTTCGGGAAATGGTTGGAAAATGTAAATGATTGGAACCTTTCTCGATCACGTTATTGGGGAATTCCAATTCCAATTTGGTCGACAGAAGAAGGTGATGAACGTATTTGTATTTCATCTGCTGGTCAACTTAAAAATGAATGTGATAAAGCAATTTCTGCTGGATTGATGACTTCAAATCCTTTAGCGGATTTTGATGCAACGGACATGTCCAAAGAGAATTATGCTAAAATTGATTTGCATAAAAATTATGTGGATCAAATTGTTCTCGTTTCACCAACAGGAAAACCGATGAAGCGTGAAGCCGATTTGATTGATGTTTGGTTTGATTCAGGAGCAATGCCTTATGCACAATGGCATTATCCATTTGAAAATAAAGCATTAATTGACAATCACGAAGGTTATCCTGGTGATTTCATTGCCGAAGGCGTAGATCAAACAAGAGGTTGGTTCTATACATTGCATGCAATTGCGACGATGGTTTTTGATTCTGTGGCCTATAAAAATGTTGTTTCTAACGGTTTGGTTTTAGATAAAAATGGTCAGAAAATGTCTAAACGTTTGGGCAATGCAATTGATCCATTTTCAACGTTGGAAACATATGGAGCTGATGCTGCTCGTTGGTATATGATTACCAATGCCCAACCTTGGGATAATTTAAAATTTGATTTAGACGGAATAACGGAAGTTCAGCGTAAATTCTTCGGAACATTATACAATACCTATTCGTTCTTCACTTTGTATGCAAATATTGATGGATTTGACTATTCTGCTCAAGATATTCCGTTAAACGAGCGTCCGGAAATTGATCGTTGGGTACTTTCCAAATTACATTCTTTGATCCAAGAAGTTGATGGATCTTTCGATGAATACGAGCCAACAAAAGCGGGTCGATTAATTCAAGATTTTGTAAGTGATCAGTTATCCAATTGGTATGTGAGATTATGTCGTCGTCGTTTCTGGAAAAGTGACGATTCAAAAGATAAATTGTCAGCTTATCAAACGTTGTATACGTGTTTAGAAACTGTTTCAATTTTAGGATCTCCAATTGCACCTTTCTTTATGGATCAATTATTTTCGGATTTGAATTCTGTGAGTAAAAGATTTGCGGTTTCATCTGTCCATTTAGTAGATTTCCCAAAAGTAAACAAGGCATTTATCAATGAGGAGTTAGAAGCTCAAATGGAGATTGCACAGCGAACTTCATCATTGGTTTTGGGACTGCGAAAGAAAGAAAAAATCAGAGTAAGACAGCCTTTGCAAAAAATAATGGTTCCTACTTTGAATAAAGCGTTTTCAGATAACATCATGCACGTAAAAGAATTGATCTTATCAGAAGTGAATGTCAAGGAATTGGAATTGTTGAGCGAAGACAATAGTGTTTTAGTGAAAAGTATTAAAGCAAATTTCAAAACAATAGGACCGAAATATGGCAAGCAAATGAAATCAATTGCTGCTATGGTTGGACAAATGACGAGCGAAGATATTTCAAAAGTGGAAGAGAATAACGGTTGGAAAGGAGAAATTGATGGAGAAGTTATTTCTTTGGATTTAGCTGATTTTGAAATCGCAGCGCAAGATATTCCAGGTTGGTTAGTTGCAACCGAAGGCGGTTTAACTGTAGCGTTGGATATTACAATATCTGAACAATTAAAAGCAGAAGGAATTGCACGTGAATTGATCAATAGAGTTCAAAATTTAAGAAAAGAAACGGGACTTGATGTAACAGATCGTATAGTATTAACGATAGATACAACTGAATTTATTCAACATGCAATTCAAGCAAATCATGAATATGTTTGCAATGAAGTTTTGGCCAATGAAATACTTTTTGCTAATCTTGGAACGGATGCTTTATTAACTGATTTAGAGTTAGAAGGTGATTCGAAAATTGGACTTGTGAAACAATAGAGATTGGAAGGTTTTTGAAACACATAGGCACATAGGTCACATAGTCGG
>JBEAUV010000211.1:0-4967 GCA_041161265.1 Bacteroidota bacterium
AAAGCCATCCATTTCATTGTTTTATTTAATTCAATTTTCTTTTGTTGTTTTGGGCTTATTTCCCGTATAACATAAATCTGAATTGCGATAATTACCAAAGCCAAAAACATGTGGATTGTGATTGTCCATGGAACTAAGTTTGATGCAACGACTATCGAGCCAAACCAACCTTCTACAGCCATTAAAATCAAATTGAGCAGTGTTATTATTACTAATTTCCGTTTACGGTATTTGATTAATATCCAAACAAAAATAGCCAACATAAAATTTCCTGCTAAAAATCCAACTAATCTATTTCCATATTCAGTCCATGTTCTTTTCCAATTAAAGGATTCTTCTTGGCGCAGTGTTGGATCATTCAGTATTTGATCAGCAGTTGCTTTAAATCCAATTCCCGATAAGAATTTCGCAAATTTCGCAATTTTCTTAGCGCGTTTTTCAGAATATATTTCTTTGTAATTACTAGGCAATTCATTTGCGGCAGTTGGCGGCACCCATTGTCCAAAGCATTTCGGCCAATCAGGACAACCCATTCCGCTTCCGGTGATTCGCACAAAACTTCCCGCTACAACAACCATATAGATCAACACTAACGTGATCCAATTCATACGAACAAAACTTCTAGAATATCCCATTTTACAAAGTTAAAATTAAACTTGTGTATTATTTACCTGAGTGCGACTTGAAATGAAAACAATTCATACTCTTATATGTTTTCTTATTTTTGTTAGAACATGAAAATAGCTGTAATTGGTTGTGGTTGGTTAGGTTTGCCCCTAGCAAAAGAACTTGTGAAGAACAATAATTTTGTTTTTGGTTCAACCACGACTATTAATAAATTCCTTGAATTAGAAACCTCATCAATTCATCCCTTCGAGTACGACGGAATAGTCAACAAATTAATTCCAGTTGCTATCAAAGAGAGTGATTGTATCATCATTAATTTCCCTCCGTCAAAATCACATGATTATCCTGCTCAAATAGAAGAACTTATTCGACAATTTTCGGATAATTGTAAAATAATATTCACAAGTTCGACAAGTGTTTATCAAGAAATAGTTACTACTGTAACTGAAAATGGACTTTGTAAAGAAGATCATAAAGTCTTTTTAGCAGAAGAAAAAATTCGCAATAGTAACAAGACATTTACAATTCTACGTTTGGCTGGATTAATCGGTCCAAACCGGCATCCAATAAAATTTCTTACCGGTAAAATAATTGATCATGGAAATATGGTTGTGAATTTAGTACATCAACATGATGTTATTGCTGCAATTCTCAAAGTTTTAGAACAAAATGCTTGGAATAAAACGTATAATATTTGTTGGAATGAACATCCCAAAAAAGCTAAATATTATTTAAATGCAGCTGAAAAAGTTGGGATCAAACCTCCTGTATTTAAAAACTCCAACTTACAAGGAAAGACTATTAATGGAAATTTAATTGTTCATGAATTAGATTTTCAATATAAACATTCAATTTAAGTTCATCAAAATGAGACAATTTTGATTTTTGGAACAACATTTGCCTTAAATTTACGTCTACTTATAAAATGAAGTCAATTATATTGTTTTTCGCGTTTTTCTCTGTGTTTTCATCCAATGCAGCTCACATTGTTGGTGGTGATGTTTACTATGATTACTTAGGTGGAAATAATTACCGTTTTTACATTACACTTTATAGAGATTGTTTCTCAACCGGAGCACAATATGATGACCCGATGCATTTAGCAGTATATACATCCGGAAATTTTTTAATCGCAAATATTGATATCCCATTTCCGGGAAGTGTTATTTTACCAGTAGTTTTTGACAATCCTTGTGGTACTGCACCAACAAATATTTGTGTTGAAAAGGCAATATATACAACAGTGCTAAATTTACCCCCAGCAGTTGGTGGTTATAATATTTCCTACCAACGTTGTTGCAGGGGGGCAAATGTGACAAATCTTATAAATCCTGATGATACTGGAATCACCTTAACTACCCATGTTCCTGGCTCAGATACAGGATTTAATATAAATAGCAGTCCAAGGTTTACAAATTACCCACCATTAGTTTTATGCAGTAACGACCAATTAATCTTTGACCATTCTGCAACAGATCCAGATGGTGATCAATTAGTTTACTCACTTGTAACTCCTTTATCAGGGGCTAATTCCGGGACACCTCAGCCTTTACAAGCTGACCCACCACCTTACTTCCCAGTTTCATGGGTAGGTGGTTTTGGTGCAGCAAACCCTTTAGGTCCCGGCGCAAATATTTCTATCAATTCTACAACAGGTGTATTAACTGCTACACCTCAAATGTTGGGGTTATTTGTTATTGGAGTGAGGGTACAAGAATATAGAAATGGTGTTTTAGTGGGTGAAACTATCCGAGATTTTTTATTCAAAGTATTTAATTGTCAAATAACATTATCTGCAATATTACCAACTCAACCGCAGCTTTCAACTTTTGTTTCATATTGTAACGGTTTAAATGTTCAATTTGAAAATAATTCATTTGGAGGCTCAACTTATGCCTGGAATTTTGGTGTAGCTGGAATTACAACAGATGTAAGCACATCATTTGCACCAAGTTATACTTATCCAGCTCCTGGTATTTATCAGGCAATGCTGATTGTTAACCCGGGACAAAATTGCACAGATACAGCCTATATGACTGTGAATGTTAATAATATTCTCAATATTTCCTTTACTTCGCAAGATTCACTTTGCATCATTGGGAATGATTTTGATTTTGTTGGTATAACGAACGGCCCACCTGGAACAACTTTTTCTTGGGATTTCGGTCCAAATGCTTCCCAAGCAACTGCCACCTCTCAAAATGTAAATAATATTACTTTCAATACATCAGGTTCTATTCCCATAAGCATAGATGCCGAGTTTGGTGTCTGTGAAACGACTTATGATGGTTCTATTTACATTTTCCCTGAACCAATAGCAGTTATTGAACTACCAGTTGGATATGAATGCAATGGTTTAACAGTTTCATTTGGAAATAATTCTACAGGCACTTCTATTTATTCTTGGGATTTTGGTGTTACTGAAATAACTTCAGATACGAGCAATTCTTTTGAACCAACTTATACTTTCCCAGCTGGAGGAACTTATACTGTTAAATTAATTGGAAGCTCAAATGGTTCTTGTGTTGATTCAACTACAGTTTCTATAACTGTACATGAGCTTTTAACTATCGATTTTACCAATAATGACTCACTTTGTATTACAGGAAATAGTTTCAATTTTGATGGATCGATGACAGGCCCTAGCTTCACAACATATCTTTGGAATTTTGGTCCTAATGCTTCCATCCCTTCATCCACAAATTTAGATGTAACTGGGGTCGTTTTCAATACATTCGGAACATTTCCAATTACTTTGACTGCCTCTTTTAATAACTGTTCAGAAAGTGCAACACATTCTATCTTTATTTATAGAGAGCCTTCTTTAAATTTCCGTGTAGAACCAGGTCCGAGATGTGTTCCAGCATTAGTTCAATTTACAGATTTAAGTGTTGCTGATTCACCTATTTCATATTTCTGGGATTTTGGTGATGGCGGAACTTCAACATTACAAAATCCTTCCCATTTGTATACCTCTGTTGGAAGCTATAGTGTTAGTTTGAATATCACAACAGCAGAAGGATGTATTGATACCTTGTTCATGATGCAGCAAGATTTAGTTACAATACATCCATCTCCAACATCGATCTTTAATGTTGACCCAATTCAAACTGATATTTGTCATGCTGAAATAACATTCGCAGATCAATCTTCTGGTGCAACGAGTATATTCTATTGGTTCGATGATAGTACTTACTTTTCAAATGAAGCAAATTTAGTTTACAATTACACAACAAGTGGTTGGCATCGCCCAATGCAAATTGCCACCAATGAATTTGGTTGTTCAGACACAAGTTATAGAGAATTGTACATCGAACCTTTTATTATCTATATCCCAAATACATTTACTCCTGATGGAAACGAATTCAACAATGATTTTAATGCAAAATTTGCATTGGAAGTTCTAGAATGGGAATTCAAAATCTATAATAGGTGGGGTGAATTAGTTTATACGACAACAGATCCACAATATGGGTGGGATGGGACTTTTAATGGTAAATTAGTTCAAGAAGGGGTTTATGCCTATGTTTTGAGATATGTATCATGCGAAAAACCTGATGCATGGCAAATGTTAGTTGGACACGTTAACTTGTTGAAATAGTCTTTAAGTTAATTGCGAATTACAAGTTATAAGTTGAACTCTGATTATTCATTTAACTTGTCTGATTCATAAATAAATTCCGAATTACAAATCATGAATTGCAAGTTTAACTCTAACTATGTGTCCTATGTACCTATGTGGTCCAAAAGTAAAATACAAATCCAGAATCCCGAATTAAAAGATTACAAGGCTACTGACAAAGTAATTTTTGGAACGATATTTTTCTTCCAATCAGAATCTGAATAAGATCCATATCGATAAAATCCTCCAATTCCAATTCCCATTGAATTAGCAACTAGTACATTATTCAAGATAATCCCTCCTTCAAAAAATCCTTTATCCATTGATTGAATAGAAACTGAATGTTGTAATTTTTGATTCATTTCTCCATAACCGATTGCATGATGAACACAAAATTGTGGTTCATTCCATTTAGCTTTGGTTTTAATTGCGTTAAAATTCAACCGAGTAAATAATGCTGCTTGTTTCGTCGAATAAAATTCAGAAGGCTTCATCGTTTCAAAGGTATTCATAACCGATAAATTCCAATTTCTTCCAGTACCAATTCCAACATTCATTAAGAATAGTGGCACATTTCCATTCGTCAATGATCCAGCTAATGTCCAAGAAAATTTGCCAATACCTCGAATAGAAATATCTTGTTGAATTTCTGTATTGATTCGAACATAATCAAAATCTGATTCAAACCATCTTTTCCAGCCTTTGGTAACTTTAAATT
>JBEAUV010000212.1:0-4925 GCA_041161265.1 Bacteroidota bacterium
CCTGACTCGTTATATGCAACATATCTTAGTTCTGTTTATGCAGGCGATTACAACGTAAGTACTAATAATGGGCAAGATGGTTCTATAAATGTTGAAGTATTCGGTGGAATTCTACCTTATTCTTATGATTGGACAGGTCCATCAAACTTCACTTCTCAAAATCAAGACATTGATAATTTAGAAGCAGGAGCGTACTCCTTAACAATTCTTGATGGATATGGATGTTTATTCTCAATTTCAACGCGAATAAGTGAACCAAGAATCTTAGAAATGCCATCTGGAATTTCACCTAATGGAGATGGAAGCAACGAAACATTTGTAGTGCATGGAATTGAAGCTTATCCTGAAAATGAAATAACTATCTATAACAGATGGGGAAATATAGTATACAAAAAATCCAACTATGCGAATGAATGGGCTGGAGACAATATGAATGGTGAACAGTTACCAGACGCAACATACTTTGTAATACTAACAGTTTTTGCGACTGAAAACATCACACTAAAAGGTTACGTTGATTTAAGAAGATAATTCATTGAAATAAAAAAAAACAAAAACTATGAAAAAGCTAATTTTAATATTTACTGCAATTGTATTTTGCACGCTTACAGCTTCTGCACAGCAGGATCCAATGGTGAGTCAATACATGTTCAATGGATTATACCTTAATCCTGCATACGCTGGTTCACATGAATATTGGACATCCACATTGAGTTATAGAAATCAATGGGTTGGTTTTGAAGGTGCGCCTGAAACCGCTATTGCTGCCGTTGATGGTCGTATTGCTGATAAAAACATGGGACTGGGACTAATTTTATTGCACGATAAAATCGGGGTTACTCGTCAAAATACGGCAATCATTAATTATTCCTACCAAATAAAAACAGGGGAAAAATCTAAACTTGCTTTAGGAATAAACGCCGGAGTATCACAGTTTAGTGCAAAGTTAACTGACTTAACAGTCTGGGATCAAGACAACGTTTTCAAGAATGATTTAACAAGTCAACTGTTGCCTCGATTTGGAGTTGGAGTTTATCATTTTGGGAAAAAACATTATGTAGGATTATCTATCCCAACATTGTTTGCTTACCAAAAAGATATGAATTTTAATTTTGATTTAAGTCGATCTTCTTTTCTTCGAAGACATTATCTTCTAACCGCAGGATATGTATTTGAAACGTCAAAAGAGATTAAGTTAAAGCCTTCTGTACTTTTAAAATATGTAAATAATGCACCACTTGAGGCAGATTTCAATTTAAGTACTATTTATAAGGATATGTATTCCATTGGTGTTTCTTACCGAACGAATGATGCAGTAGCAATTATTTTAGAATATCAAACAAATTCATTTTTTAGAATTGGTTATTCATATGATATAACTGTTTCAAAATTGAGAAACTATTCGTCAGGATCACATGAAATCATGATTGGTATTGACTTCGGTAAAGATTTGGTAAAAATAAAAACTCCACGATATTTCTAATACAATTAGCTATGAACACAAAAAACTATATTAAAACTATCAGCATAATTCTAATTATTGGGTTGAACTCGTGTACGAACTATCATATCAGACAAGGAAATAGACATTTTGAGAGTTTAGCTTATTCTGATGCCATTAAACATTATGAAACTGTTTATCCGGAAAAGTCAAATTCGGAAGTTGAAATGAATTTAGCTGAATCATATTTCAAAACAAGTCAGGTTGATTTTTCTGAAGGTGTATATGCAAATTTAATCTCCGAGGGCAACAAGGCTCCGAAATTATATTTTGACTATGCAAGAACGCTTATGGCAAATGGTAAATATTCTCTTGCCTCTGAATATTTCAAAAAATATCTTGCGATTTACAAATCTGATCCAGTTGCAAAAATGCTTTTAAGTTCTTGTAATTCAATTTCTGAAAGATATAGGGATACTTCACTTTTTGTATTGAAACCAATTATTGAAGATCAATTTGTTAATGCATTTAGTGTTATCGATTATCAAAATGGTGTTGTATTTGTTGCCGATAAAGAAGTGTTTTCAGGAAGAAAATCAAACGGTTGGACAGGTAATTCATACCTGGATTTGTACACAATGAAGAAGGACGTTGAAGGAAATTGGCTTTCACCAGAATTACTTCAAGGGGATATCAATGGTAGATTTCATGAAGGTCCTGCTACTTTTTCAGCTGACGGAAATGAAGTTTATTTCACTCGAAGTAATTACACCAAACGCAAAATGGAAATCAATGAAGAAAAAGAAAATAACTTAAAAATATTTAAGTCTACTTTGATTGATGGAAAATGGAAAAATTTAGTAGAATTCCCATACAATAGTGATGACTATTCGGTGGGCCATCCTACCCTCACTCATGATGGGAAGACTTTATATTTTATTTCAGATATGCCTGGAGGATTTGGTGGTACAGATATTTACAAATGTACTCTTCAGAACAATAATTGGTCAATACCCGAGAATTTAGGGGCGACAATCAACTCTAAAGGGAATGAAATGTTTCCGTATATCCATGTCGACAATGCGTTATATTTTTCTTCAGATGCGCATAATTCAATGGGTGGTTTAGATGTATTTATCACTTATTTCACTGGAAAAGAATGGGCACAACCAGAAAATTTAAATTACCCGCTAAACTCTGTCAAAGATGATTTTGGATTTTCAATGAGTCATGATGATAAAACAGGATTTGTTAGTTCATCAAGAGCCAAAGTAGACAAAATGTATACGTTCGACAAACTGCCTCCAACTTTCAATTTTTATGGTATTGCGAGAGAAAAAGGAACCCAAATTCCTGTTGAAGGTGTGATTGTAGAAATCACTAATTCAAAAACTGGAGAAGTAACAAATATGACAAGTGATATAAAAGGGAATTTTAAATTAAAATTGAGCCCAAATGCCGAATATAATCTCTATTGTACGAAATTCGGATGTTTTTCTAAAACAGATAGAATTTCAACTGTTGGACTAAAATATTCGGAAGATTTTTACGCTGACTTTGAAGTTGAACCAATCGTAATTGATAAACCGATTGTTTTAGAAAATATCTATTACGATTTCGACAAATGGGATATTCGTCCAGATGCAGCTATCGAATTGGATAAACTCGTTCGCATCTTAAAGGATAATCCGAAGATCGATATTGAAATGGGATCACACACTGATGCTAGAGGTAGCGATCAATACAATTTAGTTCTTTCTGATAAACGTGCGCACGCAGCCGTAATGTATTTGATTTCACAAGGAATCGAGCCACGAAGATTAACTTATAAAGGTTATGGCGAAACAGTTCATGTTAATCAATGCAAGAACGGAGTTGAATGCACTGAAGTTGAACACCAAGAGAACAGACGAACTGAGTTCAAGGTTAAGAAAGTGAACCAGTAACAAACCAAATAAACATCAAAAGCCTCGGGATATTCTCGGGGCTTTTCTTTTGAAATACTAACTATGAAATAATTTTTCCATCTCCCATCTCTATGATGCGATCAGTTTTTTTAGCAAAATCTCCATCATGAGTCACAACCAACAAAGACAATTTTTCTTCGACAGATAATTCTTTGAATATATCAAAAACGATATCAGAATTTTTACTATCCAAATTACCTGTTGGCTCATCTCCCATAATGATTGAAGGATTATTAATTAAAGCACGAGCAATAGCTACTCGTTGTTTTTGACCTCCAGAAATACGACTCGACAACTTTAATGCTTGGTCATCGATGCCTAATAATTTAAGCTTCAGCATTGCATCATGTTCGATTTCTTCATAACTTTTGAAACCCAATTTCTTGGCTGGTAACATGACATTTTCCAATACAGTAAATTCTGCTAATAGGTAATGAAACTGAAAAACAAAGCCAATTTTCTCGTTGCGAATTCGCGCCAATTTATCGGGTGTTTCATTTGTGATCAACTGGCCATCAAGAAACAAATTACCTGTATAATCGGTGTCCATTGTTGAAAGAATGTACAACAAAGTTGATTTCCCACAACCTGATTTCCCCATAATAGATACAAATTCTCCTTTTGCTATTTCAAAAGAGATATCATTCAAAATTTGTATTTCTACAGGCTTTTTGAAAGATTTAAATATATGTTCTGCGCGCAGTATTGCTTCCATTACTATTGCCCTCGTATTATATCAACAGGATCTATTTTCTCTGCCTTTCGTGATGGAAAATAACCTGCAAAAAATGTAGAAATCATTGCGAAGGTTATTCCAATTATATAATACCCTATTTCATAATTAATTGGAAAGGTTTTTATTGTTGGTAAGGCTGCAGTATCAAAAGGTGTACGGTCAATTATTACTGTTACGATATATCCTAAAATCAATCCGAGTAAACCACCAATAAAACCAATTATTAAAGCTTGACTAATAAAAATCCATTTCACATCTTTACCAGAAAAACCAGTTGCTTTAAGAATTGCAATGTCATTCATTTTTTCATAAATGAGCATGTTGAGAATATTATAAATTCCAAAACCTGCTACTATTAGAAGTGTTATTGAAACGGCATATGATATCATTGTACGAATAGAAGAACCTGTCTCAAACTGAGCATTTGCAGTCTGAATATCTGTTGCTGTCAAATTAAACAAATTACTCATTTTCACTGCAAGACCGGGTGCTAGAGCCATATCAAAAAGCTTGACATTGATATCCGTGATATAATTATTGGATTGCCCCATTATTCGCTGAGCCATTTTAATGTTGACATAACTTTGCATATTGTCAACATCCGCTATTCCACTTTGATATAGCCCAACAATTTTCATAGATTGTACATCTCCTTTAGGCGTGGCAATCTGAATAACAGAGCCAACTTGTAAGGACAGTTTTTTAGCAACACCAGCTCCTAATAAAATACCACTTTCATTCTGAGCAAGATCTTTTAATGAACCTTCAACGATGTAATCAT
>JBEAUV010000213.1:0-4868 GCA_041161265.1 Bacteroidota bacterium
TAGCCACAATTCCCTTTGCAATAATGTAATCATAAACTGCTTTTGCACGGTCGTTAGATAATTTTAAATTATCCTTATCATCACCACGTGTATCAGTATGCCCACCTATTTCAATTGACAAGGTAGCATTATTTACTAAGAAGTCAAATAATTTATTCAACTCAACAAATGATTCAGAACGTAAAGTTGACTTTCCTAAATCAAAGAATACATTTGCCAAAAGAGTAGGAGTACCATTCGTAATTGGAACCATAGGAACGTCCATATGAATTGCTTCTAATCCATCGGGATTTGTCATGTTGAAGTTTTGAGAGAAGAAAGTGTATCCGGGATAAGAAACATTTAAAGCATATTCTCTATTTACTGGCAGTGAAACCATGAATTCACCAGTTAACTTATCTGCTTCTGAAACAATTACTTCAACCCCAGTTTTAATATCTATTAATTGAAATTTACCAGGAACAGGGTTTCTAGTTGTAACATCGTATACCATTCCTTCAAAATAAAGTGTTTTTGTTGGTCTAAATTCTTCGGGTATTTCAAAATAGTAAATATCTAAATCTCCAAAACCACCTTTTCTGTCTGACGCAAAAAATGCAATTTCACCATCGGCTGTTACCATTAATGAATTTTCATCATACATGGTATTGATTGGATAACCTAAGTTTTCTGGTGTTCCCCAATTCCCTTTAGCATCCATTCTCGACACAAATAAATCTGAACCACCCATTCCTGTATGACCTCTAGAAGCAAAGTACAACGTTTTTCCATCAGGATGAATTAAAACTGATTCTTCATGAAAAGGAGTATTAATGACATCAGACAAACGTTCTGGAGTACTCCAAGTTCCATTACTTAATAATTTTGACATATAAATATCTGAATTGTTAGTGTCATTTTTCCCTCTTAATCCTCTAATGAAATAAAGTGTCTTGCCATCTGCAGAAAGAGAAGGCTGTGTTTCCCAATGAGAAGAGTTAACATTACCTGGTAAATTAACAGGATTCATCCATTTGGTCCCTAATTTTTTAGTGTAGAATAAATCACAACTTCCTTTTCCAGTTCTTCCTTCTCCATAGTTTTCTCCACTACCATCTGGACATGCGACAAAAACTAGCGATCTTCCATCTGCTCCAATTGTAGGCGCACCTTCATTATTGATGGTGTTAACATTCATCGGCATTGGAATCGCTTTGCCCCAAATTCTTTGTGAAAGCTCAGAAACATAAAAATCTTCTTGTTCTTTCATTGGACCAAGAACACGTTCGTCATCTATTCGTCTTGTAAATAGAATTGTTTTTCCATCAACAGTAATTGTTGGGAAGTATTCTGGATCTGCGGTGTTTATTCCAGCTCCAACATTAATTGGATTAAACGTTCTAGGATTTTTAATTGACTTCATGGCAAACTCACAATTATCCCGTATTCCATAAGCTTGGTTTACTAAGTCTTGATTTGCATTTCTGTTTCGAACAAAAATATCGATATTCTTTATGCTTTTTTCATACTCACCGACAGCCTGTTGGAGATTCGCTAGATAAAAATATGTACTACCAGATGGACTGTGATTTGGATTAATCGATAATGCAGCTTCATAATGTGCAATTGCATTAGGATAATCACCAATGATTTCACAATATTCACCAGCAAACATATGAGCCTCCCAAAAAGAAGGGTCTTTTTCTAATGCTTTATTTAAGAAATCAATTCCAGCTCTATAATTTGGTTGATGTGTAATTGGGTCAAGCGTTTCACCTGGTGCTTTTTGACCCTGTTCAAATAATTTTATTGCTTTTTTATTCGTTGAGGAGTATTTTACTTGTGCATTGGAACATGCTGCAATGAATAATAAACTCAAAAAGAAAAGTGATTTTTTCATACTTATGGAATGTTCATGAATTTATGAGTTTGTAAAGAAATCTGCCATTTGGGATATTTTTTCACAAAATCAATGATGGTTGGCAAAAACCGTTCCTGTTTTGACCATTCAGGTTGAAGGTATAATTTACAATTTGAGTCTACTTTTGAAGCGTGATTTTCAGCCCATTCAAAATCAGAAGGATGACTAATGATGATTTTTAACTCGTTGGCCTTTTCAAATGCTTCTTCAATTGGAGCTTTGAATTTTTTTGGGGAAAAGCAATACCAATCAATATCACCATTTAATTTATAAGTCCCCGAAGTTTCGATAGCAACTTCTATTTGATGTTTTTTTAGCCGATTAATCAGCTCGGTTAAGTTGTACATTGCAGGTTCACCTCCAGTTATAACAACGAAATTTGTTCTTGAACTAATAACTTCTTGTTCTAAAAAATCCAATGAAACCAAAGGATGTTCATTTGCATCCCAACTTTCTTTGACATCACACCAAGCGCAACCAACATCACAACCAGCAAGACGAATAAAAAAAGCAGCCCTTCCAGAATAATATCCTTCACCTTGAATGGTGTAAAAATATTCCATTACTGGTAATATGGAAGTTGTGTCAATGTCTTTAACCTGCATGAAACAAAAATAAGACTAATTTATTGATGAGTAACGATTAATATCTTGAACATTTAATTCAATGTGCCCGCGTTCGTTTGATTCAAAATTTCTTTCAAATTTCACATTTTCCAACCATTGTTCACAAGCATATGAATGTTTTTGGAGTATTGTCTGACTAAACGTTTCATCAAATGTTTCAACCAATAAGATGACTTCTGCATGTCGAGTTACAAGTTCATTGAAGGTTATATTATATAAAGGTGAATCTTCTGTGATTTTATGAACAAGAGTCCAAGTTAGTGGAAAGAAATTCACTTGATCTGTTTCTAGTTTTAATTCTGAATAATCTTTATTAAATGCCATTTGACCAGTTCCTTTATCAATGATGAAAATACATTTAATTGTAGTGTTGAGTAATACATTTTTTCGTTGATTGACCATCTTGAACATTACAGCCGTTGAATCTTCGTGAGGAGTAATGATTATGTTTTTAGAAAATGCAATTTTTAAAGATGGTTTAGAAAAACGCCCCCAAAGTAAACCTGTTGCAATTGCAAAGCTTAACAAACCTAAAAATGATTCAGCCATTGCTATATAATTGGTTAACGCTCCTTTTGGATGAAGTGCCCCATATCCAACAGTGGTAAAAGTTTGAGCAGAAAAGAAAAATGCATTTTCAAAAGGAGAAAGTTCAGGGTAATTTCCTGCAATGGTTTCAATTCCAATCATTAAGTAGCACGCAGTGAAAATTAAATTCAGAAATAAAAAACTTCCAATCAGAATTAAACTAAACCAAAACCAGTGGAGGTCTATCAGAAATTTATAAAAATCTTTTATTCCAGAAACACCACCTTTCCTAATGATATTATATGAACCATCTTCATTAACCATTCGTCTGACTGGCTTTATGAATTTACTTCCAAGGCCGGGATCTTTCGTGTTTTTCATACAACGAAAGTAACATGGATTTAATTATTTTCTACAATTCTCCAATTATTTTTTAAACGATTATATTCTGTTAAAAAATCAGTGAGTGAAACTTGTTTATTAATGAAAAGATCCTCTTTAGTAATGTTTGAATAACAATCTCTAATTAAATCTAAAATATTTGATTCGAGAAGTACTTCTGAAGTCTTTGTTTCAAAATTATATGTTCTAAAAACTGTTAGAATTTTTTCTTTATCACGAATTTCTTCATTTGAAGGAGTAATTTTTTGATCTAATTTGTACAATAATGGTAACAGCCTTGCACTTAAATCTATGAAATGACGAAGAACGAAAACTGCCTCATTCATCTCTTGTATGTTTTTAACTTTCATGGCAGTGAATTTATAATTGTTATCTAATTCACAGACGAAACTTCTAATGAAATAGTTGGTTGTTATCGATCTTAATTATTCAAAGTGTAGTTTTCTGTGAATAAAATTATTTGTTCATTGAGTAAATGGTTTTTTATATTTGCACGAACTATTATAAACCAAACATGAAAAAATCTTTACTTTTATTAAGCAGTTTTTTACTTTCCATTGTTTCTTTTTCGCAACAACAGATTGGGAATGGAGATATGGAAGCATGGACAGGATTAGGAACTTCTTCAGAAGAACCAGCAAATTGGAATAGTTTTATGACAGCTTCTGGAGGATTGAGTGGAGCTGCTGCTCAACAAATATGGAGATCAACTAATATAAGGGCCGGAGCGGCAGGGTCATATTGTGCACAAATAAAATGTGTTAGTATTTTCTTTGTGGCCGCAAACGGAAATATGACTTTAGGAAAAGTAAATATGGCAAGTTCAACAGCTACCAGTTCTAGTAACTATAATAAGTCATGGACGACTGACGTCAATTATTCTGAAGCTCTGACAGACACCCCTGATTCGATTGTGTTTTGGGTGAAATACACACCAATAAATAACACACACCAAGCTAGAATGAGTACCGTTCTTCATGATACTTACGATTATATAGACGGATACAATA
Source organism: Bacteroidota bacterium (assembly GCA_041161265.1). Classification (GTDB taxonomy): domain Bacteria; phylum Bacteroidota; class Bacteroidia; order Flavobacteriales_D; family Crocinitomicaceae; genus M0103. Next base: position 4,467 of record JBEAUV010000213.1, read on the forward strand.
TTGATGCTGGGTCAGCTCCACATAAAGTTGGAGATGCTTCTTTGAATTTCGGAACGACAAATGGTGTTTGGGTTCGAAAAGCAGTTGCATTTAATTATACAGGTCCTGCAACACCAAATACTTTTATCCTTACCACTTTTGCTACGAATATGACACCAGGAGTTGGATCAGTTAATGACGAAGTTCTTATCGATGATATTGAATTAATTTATAATCCAGTGAACCAACCTGTTGTTGCAAATGATGATGCAGTTTCAACTTTTCAAGATGTAGCTGTAGATGTATCGGTATTATTAAATGATACTGATCCAGAAAATGATTTAGATTTGAGTTCATTGGTTATATTAACACCTCCAACAAATGGTAATGTGAGTATTGACAATGTAACTGGAATTATCACGT